>DASWNR010000087.1:0-48799 GCA_036399155.1 Pyrinomonadaceae bacterium | reverse complement strand
CACGGCCGCGGCGACCTCCTCCATCTCGGGGATGGCGGCGAGCAGCCGCGCCCCGCGCTCCGGGTGGAGGCGGACGACGGCGCGCTCCTCTTCGTCGAGCGCGGCGGGCTTGAGCAGGATGGAGTCGGGCGTGCTGATCTTGCCCACGTCGTGGAGCAGTGCGGCCAGCGAGAGCTGTTCGAGCGTGTCCGTGCCCAGGCGCATGCGCCGGCCGATGGCCGACGCGTAGCCGCTGACGCGCCGCGCGTGGCCGTAGACGTAGCGGTCTTTCGCCTCCAGCGTGTCGGCGATGGCGCGGACGACTCCGCGCGTCATCGCCTGAAGCCGCCGGGCGAGGCGCTTGTTCGTTTCGTCCGCCTCGTGGCGCGAACGTATGACCTTGTAGTGCTGCAAGGCGCGCACGACCGTCAGCCGCAGGTCTTCGTCGTCCCAGGGCTTTTTCGCATAGCGGTAGACCTGCCCGCGGTTGATGGCGTCCGCGAGCGCCTGCGCGTCGGCGTGGGCCGTGAGGATGAGCCTGACCATGTGCGGGCGAAGCCGCGCCGCATGTTCGAGAAGCTCCGTGCCGTTCATGCAGGGCAGACGCAGGTCTGTAATCAGCAGCGCCACGTCATGCTGCGCGAGCAGGCTCAGCGCCTCCTCGCCCGACGTGGCGCACAGAACTTGGTAGGTGGGGCCGAAGAGTCTTTCGAGCCGCCGGAGGTCGGCGGGCTCGTCGTCCACGATCATCATCTTTTGGGGCATCGGCGAACTTCTCCTTCGAGACCGTCCGCCGTCACCTATTGCGAAAACCGTTCCGCAGCGCAGCGCCGCACACGTGCGCAGATTTCTCGCGTGTTTCGCCTCTTCCGCGGGCTGCGCTTGTCTAAAAATTGACGGCCGCGGCTACCGCGTCAGTTTTCCGACAGCAAGCCCGCGGCTATAAAAGGTATTAACCGCGGAGACACAAGAGGCACAGCTAGGAGCATCTAGCTGTGCCTCTTGTGTCTCCGCGGCGCCCTTGCCACCACGCGAAGATGAAAGTGAATGTGAAGGCGCTAGGCGACGAGTGTCAGATGCTCGCCGCCCTCGCGGCTCTGCTTGCGGCGTGTTATCTCCTGCGCGATCTCGCAGATTTGCGACAGCGAGAACGGCTTGGTCAGCACCCACTCGATGCGCGCGGCCTTCTCCTCGTGCGTGCTGACGAGTTCGCCCCAGCCCGTGATGACCGCGAGCGGCACCCGCTGGTCGCGCTCACTTATTTTACGCAGCAGCTCCCAGCCGTTCATGCCGGGCATCCCGAGGTCTGTGAGCACCGCGTCGAACTTGCCCGGCTCGAACCGCGCCAGCGCCTCCGCGCCGTTCGCTGCCAGCGTCACCTCGACGCCCTCGTCTTCGAGGATGTCGCACAAAAGCTCGCGCACCGGCTCCTCGTCGTCTACGACGAGAATCCTGGTCATCCCGCACCTCTGGTGCGAGGCGTCGTGCGCGCCCGCGGCGCCATCCCCGCCCGACGACAGCCCGGCGCATCCCACCAGCGGGAGGACGATGCGGAAGGTCGAGCCGCGCCCCACCTCGGACTCGACCTTGATCGTCCCGCCGTGGCGGCGTACGACGCCGTAGCTGACCGAGAGCCCCAGCCCGATGCCCTCGACGCCCTTCGTCGTGAAGAATGGGTCGAAGACGCGCGAGCGCACCTCCGGGCCCATGCCGCAGCCCGTGTCCTCGACCGTGACGACCACCTTCTCGTCGCACTGCTCGGCGCCGAGCTTGAGCCGGCCGCCCCCGGGCATGGCGTCCACCGCGTTAAAGACTATGTTGACGAGCACGTCGCGCAGCTCCGAGGCGTCGCCGAGCACGTGCGCGCCCGAGCGGTTCGAGACCGCGAAGTTGATCTGGGCGCCGGCCGCCTCCGCCTCGTCCTTCCAGCGCGGGCGCGTTATCTCGCTCACGTCGAACAGGAGCTGGTCGACCGAGACCGTCTCGAAGTCGCGATCCTGCCGCTGCCGCGCGAAGTCCTGTATGCGCTTGACGGTCTTGGCGCCGTCGCGCGCCGACTGGACGATCAGCTCCAGCCCGCGCCGCACCTTCGGGTCGGCGGTCTGCTTGAGCGTCAGCTCCGCGCGGCCGCGGATGACGGCGAGGCAGTTGTTGAAGTCGTGCGCCACGCCCGAGGCGAGCGAGCCGACGGCCGAGAGCTTCTCGACCTGTGTGAACTGGACGCGGATGCGCTCCTGTTCCTCGACGTAGCGCGACAGCTCCTTGACGTACATGCGCGCCTGCTCGGCCTGCGCCTCGGCGGTCTCGACGTTCTTGAGGTAAGTCCGGTAAGCGAAGACGACGACGGCGACGATGGGCAGGATGAGGACGACGGAGTAGATGCCCGTCGCGTTTATCAGCCTGGCGGCGATCATCGCCGCCGACGCGGCCGCGACCGTCGTGGTGGAAATCCAGAGGTACGACTCCCGCCACGTGCGCCAGACCGACTTCGAGTCCCTGAGCGCCTCGCGTACGGCGGCCAGCGAGGAGTTCGTCCCGTACTGCACGAGCGCCAGCACGCAGAGCAGCCCCACGCCGCGCGCCGTGAACTCCCCGGCGACCGCGTCGGGGATGTGGCCGAAGAGGGCGCGGCCGACCCACACCGCGGCGAAGGTCGAGCAGCCCATCAGCCCCGCGTTGAAGAAGACCGTGAGCCAGGTCTTCGTGATGCGCAGGCTTGAGATGAGCGCCTCCACGACGGCGAGGAGGACGGCCGCCTCGCCGTCGTAGAGCAGCATGGTCAGGAAGACGAAGGTGTCGGTGGCGGTCACCTCGCCCTTGACGCGCGGGATCTTGACGATGGCGCGCGCGCCCACGCTGATGGCGACGAGGGCCACGGCGGCGAAACTCCAATCGAGCTGAGTCCAGCGCAGGCCCCAGACCGAGAAGAGGCAGACCGCCACACCCGCCGCGCCCGTCAGCGCCATGAATCTCGCCTTCGCGCCCCGGCCGGATGCCCCCGCCTCGCCCCCGGCGGGCCCGTCCGCCCCCTTGCTCACAACGCTCTTCCGCACGTCCCGTCCTCCAGAAGTTAAGTGGCCGAATTAGATTGCAGTCGCCGGGCCGGGTTTTCAGTCGCCGCCCGCGAGGGTGTTGGTCGTCAACCCGTCCGAGGCCAGTATCCCGTCGCTGGCGAGAATCCCGTCGCCCCCGAGCACCCCGTCCGAGGCGAGGATGCCGTCGCTGGCGAGGATGCCGGTGCCGAGGAAGAAGGAGCCGCCGCCGAGCGGCTGGCCGTCGCTCGTCCAGATCGAGTCGGAGGCGAGGATGCCGTCGGTGTACATCGTCGCGTCGGAGGCGAGGATGCCGTCACTGGCGAGGATGCCGTCGCCGAGCAGCGTGCCGAGGTCGTAGACCTTCTGGTAGTCCGTTATCAACTCGACCCCGCTCACGTAAGTGTAGCCGGCGACGACCCCGCCCGCCCAGGGGAACTGGAAGCCGGCGATGGTCGTCGAATGCGTCGGCGTCGAGGCCGTCATCAGCGAGTCGCCGAGCGCCAGCCCGCTTGAGCAGTCAGCGCGCATAAGCGCCGCGAGGCGCACGGCGCCCTCTATGTTCAGCTCGCCCGCGCCCTGCTCCAGCATGTTAAATCCCGAGAGCGGCTGCGCCGTGTACATCAAAAGCACCTTGACCATGTTCGGCGTCAAAGAAGGGTTGGCCTGCAAGAGCAGCGCCGCCGCGCCCGAGACGAGCGGCGTCGCCATCGAGGTGCCGCTCAGGCGCATCATCGCGTGGTCGGGGTCGCTGTCCGTGTAGGCTTCGAGTTCCGGGTGTGCGGTGACGAGGGCGTTGCCCGCGGACTGGGCCGAGACGAGCTTGTTGCCCGGCGCGACCAGATCGGGCTTGACGAGGTTGTCATGGTGGACGACGTTCGACGAGTCCGTCCAGTAAGAACGGGTCGGCCCGCGCGAGCTGTAAGTCGTCACCCCGTCGTCGTCTCGCGCGTCGGTGTCGAAGGTGTTCGCGGCCCCGACCGTGACGGCCGAAGGCTCGATGCCCGGCGAGTGAATCAGCCCGTAGACCTTCTCCCCGTCGGCGTTCTTCCCCTCGTTGCCGGCGGCGGCCACGACCACCACGCCCGCGTCCACGAGGCCGCGCACGGCGAGGCACAGCGGGTCGTACAGGTACGAGTCGACGGCGGCCGTGCCCAGACTGATGTTGACGACGCGTATGCCGTACGTCGCGCGGTTGTCCATCACCCATTCGAGCGCGTCGAGGAGCCCGGCCGTCGTGCCCACGCCGTCCTCGTCGAGCGCGCGCAGGTTGATGACGTTCGCGTTCGGGGCGACGCCGGTGTAGGCGCCGCTCGCGACCGAGCCGTTCCCGGCGGCGAGCGCCGCGACGTGCGTCCCGTGCCCGAAGGGGTCGCTCGCGGGCGAGCCCGAGCCGGTGAAGTCTACGTCGGCGACGATGCGGCTGTTACTGTTCTGGTCGAGGAAGGAGTCGTGTGAGTGGGAGATGCCGGAGTCGATGACGGCGATGCCGATGCCCGTGCCGTCGAGCGTGTAGCTGCCGCCGCCGGAGGCGGGCTGCGTACGCACCGCGTCCGCGCCCGTCGTCAGCGAGACGTGGCCCAACAGGCGTGTGGGCCTGTCCTTCGAGACGTACCTGACCTCGGGCAGTTCGGCGAGGGCGGCCAAAGCGCCGGCGGGCAACTCCACGGCCGCAGCCTTAAAGCTGCCGTAGCTGCGCAGGACGCGCCCGCCCCGCGCGGAGATGAACTGTTCGAGCGCGGCACCGAACTCGCCCTCGGTCTGGACGATGGCGCGCACGGGTTCGGCGACGTGCGACGTGTGTTCCAACGAGTCCGTGGCCGCGGGCGCGGGGAACAGGTCGGGAGATATTTTGACGGCGGCGGCGGTGCCAACCCCCACGGGTGAAGCGGAGCCGCCTTCTTCGGCGTGCCCGGCGCGCGGGCGGGCGGCGCACAGTGTCAGCAGCAACGCGAGGCAGAGCAGAGTGCTCGTCAAGGGGGAGCGTCTGAGGTTCATGGGTTGTCCTCTCATGCACGTTCTAGGAGTGCCACAGACCCGTGAGGGCGTGGGATGTGGCGGACGTGCAAACGGCGTGCAACGTCTGCGGGGCGTGAGGGGCGAGGCTCAAAGCGGGCGGTGAAGGGAAGGTAAAGCTTCCGTCTGTAGGACTTTTCAGACCCGGCCGGTCGTCCGACCTGAGCCCGTGCGGTCTGCGCGGGGGCGCGCGCGGTGTCGGTAAACCGGCGCGGGGCTGCGCGCAGCGTCAAAATATTGACGCTGCGCGCGGGGCTCGCCACTTCTATTCGGTGTCCGTCGCCTCCTTCTCCCACTCGATTCCGAGGCGCTTCAGTTTCTCGACAAAGGTCGTCCGCTTCATGCCGAGCAGTTGTGCGGCGCGCATCTTGTTGCCGCCCGCCCTGGCGAGCGACTGCAATAGCAAGTCGCGCTCCACCTTCGAGACGACCGCGTCGAAGTTGACCCCGCCTTCGGAGATGTCCGGCGGCTGTTGCCCGGGCTCCTGCCCGGCGACCCTCGCGGCGCGGTGCGCGCCTTCGGCGGCGACCGCTTCGCGCACCTCCTCCGGCAGGTCTTGAAGTTGAATCTCGGCCGCCGCCCCCGTCAGCACCGCGGCGCGCTCGACCGCGTTCTGGAGCTGGCGCACGTTACCCGGCCAACGGTAGGCGGCGAGCGCCCCCCACGCTTCGTCCGAGAAGGACTTGGGGGGCAGCCCCGCGCCCGCGCAGAACTTCGACAGCAGGTGCTCGGCGAGCGGGCGTATGTCCTCGCGCCGCTCGCGCAGCGGCGGCAGGCGCAGGTGGACGACGTTGAGGCGGTAGTACAGGTCGGGGCGGAAGTCGCCCTCGTCGATACGCCTCTGGAGGTCTGCGCTGGTCGCGGCCACGATGCGCACGTCCACCTTGACGGTGCTAGACGACCCGAGCCTCTCGAACTCGCGCTCCTGCAAGACGCGCAGAAGTTTGGACTGGAGGGGCAGACTCATGTCTCCGATCTCGTCGAGGAAGAGCGTGCCGCCGTCGGCCTGCTCGAAGCGCCCCGCGCGCGCGCCGTGCGCGCCGGTGAAGGCGCCCTTCACGTGCCCGAACAGCTCGTCCTCAAGCAACTGCTCGGGGACGGCGGCGCAGTTGAGCGCGACGAGCGCCTTCCGGCCGCGCGGGCTCAGGTTGTGGATGGCACGCGCGACCACCTCCTTACCCGTCCCCGTTTCGCCTGTCACCAGCACCGTCGTCTGGAACGGCGCGATGGCGCGCACCTGTTCGAGCAGCCTCCGCATCACCGGCGCGGCCGCGATGAGGTTCTCCGTCCCGAGAGGCGCGCCGCCCTGCGTGACGGCGCGCGTCTGCGCCGCGCGCTTAGCGGCGACGCGAATCGTGCCCAGCAACCCGTCCAGCTCGAAAGGCTTGGTGATGAAGTCCGCCGCGCCCCGCTTCATCGCCTCGACGGCGATGTCCACCGTGCCGTAGGCGGTGATGACGATGGGAAGGATGCCCGGCCGCAGCCGCTGACAATGCCGCAACAGGTCGAGCCCGGACATCCCGGGCAGGGTTACGTCCGTGACCATGACGTCGAAGGACTCTTCCCCCAACAACTCGACGGCGGCCTCGGCGGAGGACACGCCCCGCGCGTCGTACTCCTCCATCGCCGCCGCCTCCAAAAGCACGTCCCGCAGGCGCTCGTCGTCTTCCACGAATAGGATTTTGACATTCATAAAGGTGTTGAGGCTCGAAACCGCCCGCGATGAGGTTCGGGCCTATAAATAGAGTACGCGCTGCGTAGAGCCTTTGTAAATAGCCTCACTCCGGTCAGGCGTGAGACGGAGCGGTCACAGTACTCGCCCACATCGTCTGTGTTTGTTGTAGTTATTAAATGGGTACGCAAAGGGAATCGGATTTGGTACCGCGCGAATACGGCTCGGGCGGGCGGCAACACCGCGGGCGAATCAGCAAGGCGCGGAGCGTGCGCGCCCGGTCGCTCCTGGCGTAGGCGGCGTGGGCGGTGCTGCGGTGGAAGACGGAGAGGACTGGGGCGCTACACGAGCGGCGGGCGAGGATCGCGCGGCGGCGCGGGAAGGCGACGGCCGCGGTCGCGCCGGCGCGGAGGCAGGCCGGCATCGTGTTCGCCGTTCGGCGTGACGGCACACAGTTCGACCCGCAGCTATTACGGCCGCGGGGCGCGCGTGCGGCGTCTGGTCTGTTGCCGGCGGGCGCGTCTAGCGGTTCTGCCGGAGGAACGTCAGGATGTGCTCCGTGACCGCGTTGTGGTAGCGCCCGGCGGCGCCCTCGAACGCCTTGGGCATGCTCTCGAAAGTTATGAAAAGGTGGTCGGTCTTCGGCAACTCGACGAAGCGCGCACGGCCCGCCTGCCTGCCGTTGACGATGTCGGCGATTAGCCGGTGATCGTCGCGGCTCATGATCCAGTCGTACTCGCCGTGCATGACGAGCACCGGCGCCTCCACCTTCTCCCATGCCGCGGCGAGGTTCAAATCGTCCAACTGTTGGAAGAAGGAGGCCGGCCGGCCGTATTGGTGCTCCGGGCCCTCGTACCAGAGTGGGGCGAGGTGGGGCTTGGACTGCAAGACCTCGCGCGGCGTCATCTTACGCCGGAGGTAATCGGTGTAAAATTCCGCGTAGCCCCTCATCGCGTCCGTGACCTCGCCCGGTTTCTTGCCGCCGAGCGTGAGGCGTCTCCGCTCGTGTTCGAGCATGTGCTCGAACCACGTCTTCGACCAGCCGCCCGCGACCACGTAGCCGCGCACCTGCTCCTCCTGCGGCACCAGCGGGGCGAAGCCACCCCCGTTGCTCAACCCGAGAATGAAGACGCGCCCCTGATCCACGAAGTCGTAACGCTTGAGCGTGCGGAAGGCCGCGCGGTATGCGGCCAGCTCGGTGCGAAAATCGGTCTCGGAGCAACCCGGCCCTTCGCTGTCTCCGACGCCCGGCTTGTCCATGCGAACAAGGACGTGGCCGGACTGCGTGGCGATGTCGTGAAGTAGCCGAGCGAAGCCGTCTTCGCCGGGGCCGGAAGGGTACTCGACCGAATCACAGCTCAACCACCCGACGAGGAAGACGGCCGGCAGCTTGCCCGGCGCGTTCCGTGGGCGTGTGACAATCGTGCGGACGCGGAACCCGAGGTCTGTGAGGGCCGAGTCGTAGACGGTCTCGACGCCCTGCAACTGCTCGCGCGGCAGCGGTCGGAGGGTGCCCGTATGGCTCAGGAGTTGACCGCCGCGTACGATCTCGAAGCGCGTCGTGTCGCCCCCGCGCAGGGAGATGAGCGCCCGCTCAAGGGCGGCCGGGCTGTCGATGAGCGCGCCGTTGACGCGGAGGATGCGGTCGCCCGGCCGGAGCCCGGCCTGCGCGGCCGCGTCGGCGTCGGCCACCCGCCTCACCTCCGCCCCCGCCCTGTCTGCGTTCGGCGGGTCGAGGGTGACGCCGAGGAAAGCCTGGCGGCGCAGCTCGCCGAGCGGTTCGTGGCGAACGCGCCCCGTCTGCGCGGCGGCGGCCGCCGCCCCGCAGAGACAGCAGAAGGCGGCAAGTAGGAGCGAAAGACGTGTGCGTCGCATAAGCATCTCCAGGGACATCTCGAAGCGTAAGTGGCGAAGCCGACGGCGGGGCTTCGATAACACGCGGGCGCGCGCCCGGCGCGCCGGGCCTCACACGTGCAGGTGCAGCTTGAGCCAATCCGGGTGGGGCGGGACGCGCTCCAGGTCGTGCTTGAAGAGGATGAACTTGCCGTCACGCTTCAGCTCTTTGAACCCGCCGAGCTTGTAGGTGATCATCATCATACGGTTGCGGTCGTTGGACAGGAACTCGGCGTGTAACTGAGCCCCGGCCTCGCGCGCGAGGTTCAGGATGTGGTTCATGAAGACGGAGCCGACGCCGCGCGACATGACGCGACAGGACATTAGGAACAGCTTGATAGTCCAGACCTCGGCCCCCTTCTCGACCAGCGCAAGGCCGATCTTCCCGTACGTGCCGAACTTGTCGTCGAGGGTCGCGACGAGCAGCAGGTGGTCGGGCGAGCGGCTCAGGGCGTCCAGCTCGGCCAGAGAGTAGGTGTAGCCGGTCGTGTTGAGCTGGTGTGTCCGGACCGTCAGCTCTTCCGCGCGCTTCAAGTCCTCCTGCTGCGCGGGGGCGATGGTGAACTCCATGTCGAGGGTCGCCAGGAACTCCTCGCTCGGCCCCACGAACTCCCCCTCGGCCCGGTTCCTCTCGATGTCCGCGCGGTACATGAACCTGCGCCGCGCCGAGTCGTCCGTGATGAACGGCGGGTTGAACTCCGGGCGGTCGGCCAGTCCCTCCAGCTCGGCCGCGCGGATGGTCAGCACGTCGGGCAGGGAGTGTTTGACCTCTTCGAGCTCGAACGGCTCGTCGTCGATGAAGGCCACAGCGTCCATGCCGATGTTGATGGACTCGACGATGGAGCGGATGTTGGCGGCCTTCGAGTTCCAGTTCACCTGCGGGTACAGGAAGTACTCGTCGAGCCCCGCCTCTTTCAGCTTCGCCATCGCGAGGTCGTGGTCGTTCTTGCTGGCGACGGAGTGGAGGATGCCGCGCGCGTCGAGCGCCTTCAGCGTCTCCGCGACGCCCTCGCGGACGCGCAGCCCGTCCCCCTCAAGCAGGGTGCCCTGCCAGAGCGTGTTGTCGAGGTCCCACACGAGGAGTTTGATCGTCTTCCGCTCCTCCTCCACGGGCGTCTCGTTGGCGGTGTCGTGTTGAAGCATGGTCATGGGTGTGGCCTCCGGTTGAGATTCGTTGCGGTGTGTCGCCTAGAGTTCGCCGGGGGGATTCCTGGCGATGCTCACCTGCTGGATTTGGGTGCTGCCCTCGATGATCTCCGTCACCCTGGCGTCCCTCAGGTAGCGTGCGACCGGGTAGTCCTCGGTCAGGCCGTTGGCGCCGTGGAGTTGGACGGCGTCGTTGGCGGCGCGCACCGCCGCCTTCGAGGCGAAATACTTTGCGACGAGCGTCTCGGAGGCCGCGCCGGGGTCTCCGACCTGCCTCATGTAGCCGGCCCTGTAACACAGCAGCCGCGCCGCGCGCGTGTCGGTAATCATGTTGGTGAGCTTGCGCTGCACGAGCTGGTGTTGCGCCAGCTCGACGCCGAACTGCTTGCGCGTGGAGGTGTATTCGAGGCACGCGTCGAGGCACGCCTGCGCGATCCCGACGGCGCCCCACGCGACGCTGTAGCGGCCGTGGTCGAGGGCGGCCCCGACGACGTGCGACAGCCCGAAGCCGACCCTCCCCACGAGATGACTCGCGGGGACGAAGCACTCGTCGAACTCAAGTTCGGCGAGGAGCGACGCCCGCGTGCCGACGATGCCGCCCAGAGGGCGGCGCGAGAAGCCTTCCGCGTCGGCGGGCACGAGGAAGGCCGTCAGCTTTCCTTCACAGCGGGTCAGCGCGAGAAACAGGTCGGCGACCTGCCCGTAAGTTATCCACTTCTTGCGGCCGCGCAGCACGTAGCCGCCCTCCGCCGCGCGCGCCTCGGTCTGAACCCCCGCGGCGTCGCTGCCGGCCTCCGGCTCGGACAGCGCGAGCGCGCACAGCAGCTCGCCGCGCGCGACGTGCGGCCCGACCTGCGCCTTCAGCTCGCGGCCGCCCCAGCGCCAGACGGCCAGCGCCACCATGTCGTGCACGGTGAGCAGCGAGCGCACGGAGGAACACCCGCGCGCCAGCTCCTCCGTGAGCAGCCCGTAGGTGATCGCGTCGAGGCCGCCGCCGCCCACTTCAACCGGGAGCGGCGCGCCGAGGTATCCGTTCTCGCGCAGGCGGCCGATGAGTTCGGGCGGCACGCGCCCCTCGCGGTCCCACCCGCCGGCGTGCGGCGCGACGTGCTCCTGCGCGAACCGGCGGAACCGGAGCCGCGCCTCCCTCTGCGCGCCCGACAGCTCGACGCGCATCCCCGGGTCCGAGTTCGGTGCCTGCTGCGACATGCGGCTCACACTTCGGCGCTGGTCGCGAGCTTGCGTTCGAGCAGCGCGTCCATGTTGTTGAGGGTGTTGAAATTGGAGAAGTCGAGGTCATCGTCCTCGATGGCGATGCCGAACTCCTTCTCCAGAAAGCTCACCAGTTGGAGCGCCGCCAGCGAGTTGATGAACCCGAGGGCGAAGATGTCTTCGTCGTCCTTCAGGTCGTGGTTGCGCACGAGTTTCGAGAGGAACTGTTTGATCTTTTCTTTTCTGTCGTTCACGACTCGTTCATCCCTCCGGCACAGGTTATGCCTCGTAGTTGTAAAAACCGCGCCCGCTCTTACGGCCGTGCAGCCCGGCGTAGACCATCTTCTTGAGGAGCGGGCAGGGGCGGTACTTGCCGTCGTTGTAACTCTCGTAGAGCACCTCAAGCGAGAGGAGAATCGTGTCCAGCCCGATGAGGTCCCCGGTTTCGAGCGGCCCCATCTTGTGGCCGAAGCAGCCCTTGAAGATGCGGTCCACGTCCTCGGCCGAGGCGACCTGATCCTGCACGAGGAAGATCGCCTCGTTGATGGTCAGCATCAGGACGCGGTTCGAGACGAAGCCCGGCATGTCGTTGACGACGATGCCCTCCTTGCCCATCGCCGAGAGCAGCGCCTGCGCGCGCGCGAGCGTCTCCTCAGAGGTGTGGTGCCCGCGGATGACCTCGACCATCGCCTTGAGCGGGACGGGGTTCATGAAGTGCATGCCGAGCACGCGGTCGGCCCGCCCGGTGGTCGAGCCGAGGCGCGTGATGGAGATGGCCGAGGTGTTGGCCGCGAAGACGCAGCGCGGCGGGCAGACGGCGTCGAGGCGCGGGTACACCTCTGCCTTCACCTCCCACTTCTCAACGACGTTCTCGATGAGGAAGTCGGCCCGGCCCAGCGGCTCGTAATCTGTGGTGAAGGTGATGCGGCCCATCACCGCGCCGCTCGGCTCCTTCGGCTCCTGTCCCTTGGCGAAGAAGCCGCGCATCCTGAGGTTCTGGCGAATCGTCGCCCGCGCCTTGTCGAGCTGCCCTTCGGTCAGGTCCAGGAGAATCACCTCGTGGCCCGTCTCCGCGAGGTTCTGAGCCACCCCGACCCCCATCACTCCCGCGCCGATCACCCCCACTACGTCCATTTCAACGCCCCCTCCTCACATATGAAGTAAGACCGCCGGCCTTCAGTCCGCGGCCCCCGCCGCGTCCGGCAGCCTGTGTTCCAACTCGCGCAGCGGCCGGTAGAGAGAACCCCCCGCCACCGCCAACACCGTCAACGCCCCGAGGACGACGAAGAGCAAAGCGATCCCGCGGCCCGGGCCGACTCCCAGCACCCCGCCGACGGTTCGCGCCAGCGGCCCCTGCGCCGCCATCCAGGGCTCGAAGACGCCGTCGGCGAGCGGGCCGGCGACCAGGTACGCCAGCGGCAGGGTCGACCACGTCACGAGGCGGCGCATGGCGAAGGCCCGACCCTGCGCCTCGGCCGCGACCTTCGTCTGCCAGATGGTCTGGCTGGCGGTGAAGATGAGCGGGTCGCAAAACAGGAAGATGAACGCGGCCGCCCCGATCAGCACCGGGCTCAGCTGCAACACGGCCAGGAACAGCACCACCCCGCGGGCCATGGTGGAGACGAGGATGGAGCGCACCCTGCGCCGCGGCCCGCCCCAGACGCTCACCAGGACGCTCCCGAGCACGATGCCCACGCCGCCCACCGACATGATGGTCCCGAGCACCTGCGGCGTCGTGAAGCTCAAGATCAGCGGCGGCAACAAGACCTGCACGATGCCCGTCGTGAAGTTGGTGATGGCGAAGAGCAGCAGCAGCGCCACCAACCCGCGCTGCCCCGTCACGTAGCCCCAGACCTGCGCCGCCTCGCGCCACAGTGATTGCGCGACGCCGGCCGCCGGCTGTTCGGGGCGGGCGATGTGCACGACGCAGAGCGTGACGACGGCGAAGGCGTGGGTCGCGACGCTTATCAGCAGCACGGCCGTCAGGCCGATGACGTCGAGGAAGACGCCCGCCACCAGCGGCGCCGCCACCATCGCCACCGACGTGCCCAGCGAAACCATGCCGTTGGCCCGCGAGAGGTGGCGCCGCGGCACGAGCAGCGAGATGGAGGCCGAGAGCGCCGGGAACTGCACCGACTGGAAGGCGGAACTGGCCGTCAACATCAGGTAGATGTGCCACAGTTCGAGCCGCCCCGCGACGGCCAGCAGCGCCAGCGCGGCGGCGCACAGCCCGCTCCCGAGGACGCCGAGCAGCATCACGCGGCGGCGGTCGTACCTGTCGACGATGACCCCCGCGAGGGGCAGGAGCGCGATCTCCGGGAGCACCGTAAAGAACGAGATCAGAGAGAAGTCCGTAGCCGACTTCGTCTGCTGAAAGACCCACACGCCGAGGACGAAGCCGGCCAGGTCCGAGCCGAACAGAAACGCCACCTGCCCCGCCCACACGACGCCGAAGGCCCCGACGCCCTGGAGCCGCTCGCCGCGGCCCGCGCGCCCCTTCGCCGGCAGCCGTGTCGGGAGACTACTCATGGCGCAGGCCGCTGGCCGGGTCGAGCTTCAGGAGGCGGAACATCGGCAGGCAAATCGCCGTCAACACGACCAGCAACAACACGACGGCCGGGATCAGCATGACGTCCGGGGCCGCGGGGCTCACCTGATACAGCAGGTTCGCGAGCACGCGGCCCAGCGCGATGCCCCCGGCCGTGCCGAGGACGAGGCCCAGCAGCGCGAGCCGCAAGCCACGGCCGACGACCATCCCGACGAGGTTCCCCCACCGCGCGCCGAAGGCCAGGTGGATGCAGAACTCCCGCGTCCTCTGCGTCACCGAGTAGGCGGTCATGCCGTAGATGCCGAGCGCCGCAAGGAACAGCCCGAGGGCGGCGAAGAGACTGGTGAGCAGCGCCGTGAAGCGTTGCGGGCCGAGGAACTCTGAGAGGTGCTTGTCCATCGTCGTCACCTCCGAGATCGGCTGATTCCGGTTCAGCGCGTGTACCTCCGCCCGGACGGGATCGACGAGGCTCAACGGCGGGACGGCCGTGCGGACGAGCAGCGTCACGGGCAGGTCGTTGTCCGAAGACGCGTAGGGCAGATACCAGACCGGCCGGTCGACCCTGAAATTGAAGCGATCCTCCTTAACGTCGTCCACCACGCCGACGACGCTGTGCCAGGGCGTGGTCGGCGCGGGCGGGAAGCCCGGCCGGACGCGCTTGCCGAGGGGCGACTCGCCGGGCCACGCGCGGTTGGCGAACTCTTTGCTGACCACCACCACGGGCTGCGAGCCGGCCTGATCCTGTTCCTCGACGAAGCGCCCCTGTAGCAGCGTCAGGCCCAGCGTCTCCATGTAGGCGGGGCTGACGAGTCGGTGCGCGGTGATCGGTATCTCGCTGAGGTCGACCGGCGGCTTGCCCTCCACCGTGTATGACGCGTCGAGGCTGGAGACGCTGACCGGGATGTTCGTCGTCACCCCGGCCGAGACCACCCCGGGCAGGCTCCGCACCCTGTCGAGCAGCCGCTTGGTGAAGTCCACCCGGTTGACGTGCTGCGCGTAGTCCGCCTCCGAGAGGTGCAACTCCATCGACAGCAGGTTGTCGGGGCGGAAGCCGAGCTTCGCGTCGTTGAGTCGCTGGAAGCTCTTGACCATCATGATCGCGCCGAAGAGCAGCATCGTGGCGACGGCTATCTCGGCCACGATCAAGCCCTCGAACATCCGCCGCCCCCTCTTGCTCATGCCGCCGCGCTGGCCGCCCTCCCTGAGCCCGGCCACGAGGCTGCCCGAGGGGGCCGCCCACAGTGCGGGCGCGAGGCCGAAGAGCACGCCCGTCAGCAGCGACACGCCGAACGTGAAGGCCAGCACCTGACCGCTGATCGGCACGTCCTGAAACACGTCCTTCATGGCGAAGAAGTAGACGGGGTTGAGGATCATCAGCGAGTCGGTCACGAGCCGCGCGAATAACAGCCCGAGCGCGCCGCCCAGCAGCGAAAGCAGGAGGCTCTCCGTGAGCAGTTGCAGGAGCAGCCGCCCGCGGCTGGCGCCGAGGGCGATCTGGATGGCCGTCTCGTACTTCCGCTCAAGCGACCTGACCAGCAGGAGGCTGGCGACGTTGGCGCAGGAGATGAGCAGGAGGAAGCCGACCACGCCCATCAGGAGTAAGAGCGTCGGGCGGATGTTCCCGGTGATGTCGCCGAGCAGTTGCTGGCGCAGCGGGATCAGCTTGATGCCCCACCCCTTCCGGTGCTCCGGGTACTGCCGTTCAAGGTCTTGCGCGATGGCCTTCGCGTCCTTGTTGGCGTCCTCGATGGAGACGCCGGGCCTGAGCCGCGCCACGAGAAAGTACTTGTGGGCGGCCTGCTCTTTAATCGGCAGGGTCTCCAGGTTCAGCGCCAGCGGCACCCAGATTTGCGTGCGGAGCGGGAGGTCGAAGCCCGGTTGAAGGACTCCGACGACCGTGTAGTTCTTGTTGCCGAGGAGCAGACTGCGCCCGAGGATGTTCGGGTCGCCGCCGAAGCGGCCCCGCCACAGGCCGTGACTGAGGAGCGCGACGGGCGCGGCCCCCGCCCGGTCGTCTTCCGGCAGGAAGGCGCGGCCCATGAGCGGCTTGATACGCAACGTCGTGAGGTAGTCGCTGGAGATGGCGGCCCCCGAAAGGCGCTCGGGCCTGTCCGTGCCGCGCAGCGATAAGACCTCGTAGGCGCCGATGCCTACGTCGCTGAACGAGCGTCCCTGCGTCTTGAATGCGTTGGCGTCGAGGATGGACGCCTCGAACGGGTCGTCTTCGGTGCGCATGTTGAGGGTGAAGACCACGCGCTCGACCTCCTCGATGGGCAGCGGCCGGACGAGGAGCGCGTTCACGACGCTGAAGATGGCGGTGTTCGCGCCGATGCCCAGAGCGAGACAGAGGACGATCACCGCGCTCATCATTTTCCTGCGAATCAGCCGCCGACAGGCGAGGCGGATGGCGTGCAGTAACGTGTACATGATTCCTCCACTTCTAAAACTCGCAGCGGACAGGCCGAGTGCCGCGCGCGGGGCGCAAGCTCAGCCGTGACGCCCCCGGCCGTTCAACATCTCGCCGAGGCGCGCCGCCAGCACCTCGACGGGCGACCCGTTGATGATCGAATAGTGGTCGCCTTCTATCTCAAGCACCTCGACGGACGCCGCGTAGGGCGCCCATCCGTGCGCCGGGCGGTCGCCGGGCGCGCCGCTCTTGAAGAGTGTGAGCTTGCCCGCGTAGGCCCTCGGCTCGTAGGCCAGCAGCGCCGAGAGGTTCGTGCTGAAGCGCTCGAACAGGTCTCGCAGCTCGGGAAGCCCGAGCCCTTCGGGCACCGCCCCGACCGCCCGCGCCCTCTCAAGCAGGAGCCGCAGGGCGTCGTCCGCCGAAAGGCGCCGCGAGTCTTCGCGCGTGAACTCGAAGCCGCCGCCGGACACCTCTTTGAAGTCTTCCGCGAAGAGGTGCAGGAGGTCGTGCCCGTCGAAGCCCTCCTGCCTCTCGACGCCCTGCGGCACGTAAGAGTCGATCAACGCGAGCAGCGACACCTGCTCGCCCTCTTCGCCGAGCCGCCGCGCCATCTCGAACGCGATCACGCCGCCCATCGACCACCCGCCGAGGCGGTACGGCCCCCGCGGCTGAACCGCACGCAGGTCGCGCAGGTAGTGAGCGGCCAGGGCTTCAATCGTGGGCGGCCCCGAAACGTCCTGGAGGGCGGGGAGCTGGAACGCGTAGAAGGGCTGCTCCGGCCCCAGGTGTTTCGCGAGGGCGGCGTAGCAGAGGACGTCGCCGCCGACGGGGTGGACGCAGAAGAACGGAGGCCGCGCCCCCTCGGTTCTGACCGGCACGAGCGCCGAACGCTTCGGCGCGTCCCCCCCCTGTCGCAGCAGGCGTGCGAGTCGCTCGGCGGTCGGGCTTTGGATGAGTTCGCCGATGGGAAGCTCGCGGCCGAACCGCTGCCTGATACTGCTCGCCAGGCGCACGGCCAGAAGCGAGTGGCCGCCGAGGTCGAAGAAGTTGTCGCGCACGCCCACGCCCTCGACGCCGAGTATGCCCCCGATGATTCTCGCCATCTCGAACTCGATTTCGTCGCGCGGAGCCAGATAAGCCGGCGCCTCCTTCTTCGCACGCTCGGGGCGCGGCGCGTGTAGCTGCCGCCTCCTCGATAGCTCCCGCCCCTCTTCCTCTGTGAGCAAAGAAATCTCCGACAGGGGCTTCTCCGGCGCGGCCACGAGCACTTCGAGCAGGTGCTCGAAGTGCCCGAGCATCCGCCTGACGGTGGCGGCGTCGAACAGGTCGCGGCTGTACTCGAACGCAGTCAGGAGCCCGCCTTCGGTCTCGGACATGTACAGCGTCAGGTCGAACTTGGTCGTCTCCAGATCGGCCTCCAACACCTGCACGTCGAGCCCGCCCGTCTCCGCCGGCACCGCCGGGAACTGCTCGAACACGCAGAAGACCTGCGCCAGAGGGTTGCGGCTCGTGTCGCGTTCGGGCTGCAACTCCTCGACCAGCTTCTCGAAAGGCACGTCCTGGTAAACGTGCGCGTCGAGCACCACCTCGCGCACCGCCGCGAGCAGTTCGCTGAAGCTCATCTCGTCCGACAGCCCCGTGCGCAGCACGAGCGTGTTGGCGAAGAAGCCGATGAGCCCCTCCGTCGACTCGCGGCGGCGGTTGGCGACGGGCGTCCCCACGACGATGTCGTGCTGGCCGGTGTAGTGACGCAGCAGGGTCTTGAAGGCCGCGAGCAGCGTCATGAACTGCGTCGCGCCCTCACGCCGGCTGAGTTCCCTGACGGCCTCGGTCAGCTCGGCGGACAGCAGGAGGCGCTCTTGCGCGCCCCTGAAGCTTTGCGCGGTCGGGCGCGGCCGGTCTGTCGGCAGCTCCAGCAGCGGCGCCTCCGCCAACTGCTTCCTCCAGAACTGCAACTGCGCTTCCAGGACGCCGCCGCTCAGCCACTCCCTCTGCCACGCGGCGAAGTCGGCGTACTGAATCGGCAGCTCCGGGAGCGGCGAGGGGCGGCCCTCGACGAACGCTTCATAGAGCGCCGTCAACTCCCGCGTCAGGACTCCCATCGACCAACCGTCCGAGATGATGTGGTGCATCGTCAGCAAGAGGACGTGATCGTCCTCCGCCAGCCTCAGCAGGCTCACACGCAGCAAGGGCCCCCGGGCCACGTCGAGCGTAATCTGCGCGTCGGCCTCGGCGAGCCTCCGCGCCTCCCGCTCGCGCTCCTCCGGCGCGAGCGCGCCGAGGTCTGTGACGGGGAGCGGGACGGGGGCCGGCGGCGCGATCACCTGCATCGGCTCTCCGTCCACGTCGGGGAAGGCCGTGCGTAAAGCCTCGTGACGGCGGACGATCTCGGTCAACGCCCGCTCAAGCGCGCCGACGTCCAAAGGGCCTTTGAGCCGGAGCGAGCTGGGGAGGTTGTAGACGGGGCTGCCGGCGATCAGCTTGTCGAGGAACCAGAGCCGCTGCTGCGCGAAGGAGAGCGGCAATTTCTCGTCGCGGCGGGCGGGGGTGATGGGCGTCGGCTGGGCGCTGCGGCCGGCCCGCCGCGCCGCCTCGACTTGCTCCGCCAGCCCGGCGACCGTGGGGCTCGCGAAGAGCTGTCGCAACTCTATCTCGACGCCGAAAAGTTCCCGCAGGCGCGACACCACCTGCATCGCGAGGAGCGAGTGACCCCCCAGCTCGAAGAAGCTCTCGTCCCTCCCGACGCTGTCGACGCCGAGCACCTGACACCACAGGGCGGCTATTAGCTCCTCCCCCGGCACACGCGCCTCCGCCGCCCGCGCCATCGACGCCGGCGTCGCCGCGCCCGGAGCGGGCAGCGCCTTGCGATCCAGCTTCCCGTTCGGCGTCAGCGGCAGCGAGTCGAGCGTCACGAACGCGTTCGGCATCATGTAGGCCGGCAGCTTCGATTGCAGGTGGGCGCGCAGCTCGGGCAGGCTCACGCCCTCCGGCCGAGCCGGGACGAGGTAAGCGACCAGTTGTTGGCCAGTGGCCGCCTCGTCGCGCACCAGCACGACCGCCTCCCGCACCGCGGGGTGACCCGACAGCGCCGACTCAATCTCGCCCAGCTCGATGCGGAAGCCGCGCACCTTTACCTGAAGGTCGATGCGGCCGAGGAAATCCAGCTCGCCGTCGGTGCGCCAGCGGACGCGGTCGCCCGTCCTGTAGAGCCGCGCCCCGGGCTCGGCGCCGAACTGGTTCGGCAGAAACTTCTCGGCGGTCAGCCCGGGCCGATTCAGGTAGCCCCGCGCCAACCCGACGCCGCCGATGTAAAGCTCGCCGGGCACGCCCGTGCAGGCGGGATTGCCGTCGCGGTCGAGGACATAGACCTGCGTGTTGGCGATGGGCCGCCCGATGCCGGGGGCGGCGGCGATGTCGCTCGGGACGTGCGTGTAGGTCGAGTAGGTGGTGGTCTCGGTCGGGCCGTAAAGATTGTAGAGCCTGTGCCCGGGGAGCGCGGCGTAGAGTCTGCGGACGAGGTCGGCAGGGAGCGCCTCGCCGGCCAGGTTAACCGTCCCGGCCGAGCGCGGCATGACGCCGCCGGCCGTCAACTCCCTCGCCGCCGACGGCACCGTGTTGACGAGGGAGACTTCCCCCTGATCCCGAAGGCCCGGCACGGCCAGGATGTTCTCGACGAGGATAACGCGGCCGCCGAAGCAGAGCGGAAGGAACAGCTCGAAGATGGAGAGGTCGAAGCAGATCGAAGTCGCGGCCAGCAGTCCCGCGCGGCACTCCTCCGGGAAGACTTCGTTCGCCCAGTTGAGGAACGAGACGGCGCTCCGGTGAGTGATGCCCACGCCCTTGGGCCGGCCCGTCGAGCCGGAGGTGTAAATGACGTAAGCGAGGTTGTCGGCGGCGGCGGCGGGGGCGGGGTTCGTCGTCGGCTCCGATGCGACCCGTTCCCAGTCCGCGTCGAGATACATCCTCTCCGCCTGCGCCTCGGGCGCGACGCCCCCGACCCGCCTGCTGGTCAGCAGAATGGGGGCGCCCGCGTCATGCAGCATGTACGCGACCCTCTCGGCCGGGTATTCGGGGTCGAGAGGGACGTAGGCGGCGCCCGCCTTGAGCACGCCGAGGATGCCGACCACGAGGTCTATCGAGCGTTCCAGGCAGATGCCGACGCGCACCTCGGGCCCGACGCCTCGGCCTCTGAGGTGGTGCGCCAACTGGTTCGCGCGCTCGTTCAGGCGGCCGTAGGTGATCTGCTCGCCGGCGCAGGTGAGCGCCACGCCGGCGGGCGTGCGCGCCGCCTGCGCCTCGAACAAATCGGTCATGCGGCAGCCCGTCCGGTAGTCTCGCCGCGTCGCGTTCCAGTCCGAAAGGAGCTGCGTCCGCTCCTCCTCCTCCATCATGCTCAGCTCGCGTAGACGCCGGTCGGGGTCGGCCACGACCGCCTCCAGCAGCCGGCCGAAGTGGCGGCACATGCGGGCGACGGTGGGCGCGTCGAACAGGTCGCGGTTGTAGGCCAACTCGCCTTCGAGGCCGCGCTCGGACGCGCGCAGGCCGAAGAGCAGGTCGAACATGGCCTTCCCGCTTTGCAGGTTGTAGGGCACGACCTTGAGGCCCGCGATCTCCCGCTCCATCGCCGGGTAGTTGAGCAGGAAGACGAACATCGCCTGGATGAAGGGCGTGCGGTTCGAGGTGCGCTCGGGCTGCAACTCTTTGACGACGAGGTCGAAGGGGAGGTACTGGTTGGTGTAAGCGCCGAGCGCCACGTCGCGCACCCTGCGCAGGAATTCGCGGAAGGTTGGGTTCCCCGAGGCGTCCACGCGCAGCACGATGGGGTTGTCGAAGAATCCGACGACGTCGTCCAACTCCGCGCGGTTGCGGTTGGCGATCACCGAGCCGACGGCCAGGTCGTCCTGGTTCGTGTAGCGGTGGAGCAGCACCTGGAAGACCGCGAGCAGCGCCATGAACTGCGTGACGCCCTCACGGCGCGCGAGCGCCTCCATCCCCTCGTTGACGGCCTTCGGGAAGCACACGTATTCGGAGGCCCCGCTCATGGTCTCGACCGCCGGCCGCGGCCGATCCGCGGGCAGGTCGAGCGGGGTCGCGGAGAGCCCGGCCAGGTTCTCCCTCCAGTAAGAGAGCTGACGCTCCAGCACATCGCCCCGGAGCCATTCGCGCTGCCAGACACCGAAGTCTGCGCACTGCACGGGCAGGGGCGGCAGCGACGGCTCCTCCCCCGCGACGTGCGCCAGGTAAAGCTCCTCAATCTCGCGCAGCAACACCCCGCCCGACCAGAGGTCGTAGGCGATGTGGTGGATGCTCATGATGAAGACGTGCTCCTCTTCGCCGAGGCGCAGCAGTTGGGCGCGCGCGACCGGCGACTTGGTGAGGTCTACGGGGCGCTGCGCGTCTTCGTTCGAGAGCCGGAGGGCGGCGGCCTCGCGCTCCTCCTCCGGCAGGTCGGTGATGTCGATGACCGGCAGTTCGCAGTGCTCGTGAGGGTGGACGATCTGAACCGGCGTGTCGCCCACCATCTCGTAGCTCGTCCGCAGCGCCTCGTGGCGTTGCAGCAGGCCGTTGAAGGCCGCCTCGACCGCCGAGGCGTCGAGCGGGCCGCTGATGCGGCCCGAGCGGCAGGTGTTGTAGGTCGGGGTGCCCGGCGTCAGTTGCTCGAACAGCCACAGGTTCTCCTGCGCGAAGGAGAGCGGCAGCAGCCTCTCGCGCGGGACGGGCCGGACGGGCGGGACTTCAAAGTCCGGCCCGGAGATGAGTGCGGCCTGGATGCGTTCGGCCAGCCCCGCGACCGTGGGCCACTCGAACAGCTCCCGCAGCGGGAGGCTGAGGTGGAAGCTGTCGCCGATTCTCGCCATGATCTGCGTCGCCAGCAGCGAGTGGCCCCCGAGGTCGAAGAAGTTGTCGTCGATGGCGACGCGCTCTATCCCGAGCACGTCGGCCCAGATTCCGGCCAGCAGTTCTTCGAGGGGGGTGCGCGGCGCGTTGTAGCCTTCCGCCGCCGCCGCCCTCTCCGGCGCGGGCAGCGCCTTGCGATCCACCTTGCCGTTGGGCGTGAGCGGCAACTGCTCCAGCCCCACAAAGGCCGACGGGATCATGTAGTCGGGGAGGTGCCGTCTGAGGTAGTCCTTCAAGCCCGCCGGCGACACGTCGCCGCCTTCCTCCGCGACGAGGTACGCGACGAGCTGCTTGTCGCCCGCGCCGTTGTCGCGCGCGACGACGACGGCCTGAGCGACCGCGCCGTAGCGGCCGAGCACCGACTCGATCTCGCCCAGCTCGATGCGGAAGCCCCTGATCTTAAGTTGGGAATCGAGGCGCCCGAGAAACTCTATCTCGCCTCCGGGCAGGTAGCGCGCGAGGTCGCCGGCCCGGTACATCCGCGCGCCCGGCCGCGGCGCGAACGGGTTGGGGATGAACTTCTCCGCCGTCAGTCCCGGCCGGTTGACGTAGCCGCGCGCCAGCCCGTCGCCGCCGATGTAAAGCTCCCCCGCGACGCCCACGGGCGCCGGCCGCAGGTGGGCGTCGAGGACGTAGACCTGTGTGTTAGCGATGGGCCGGCCGATGGGCACGGTGTTGAGGATGGCGCCGTCGGCGGACACGTCGTAGCAGCACGTAAAGGTCGTGCCCTCGGTCGGCCCGTAGCCGTTGGTCACACGGCACCCGGCCAGCTCGCGCGCGGCCCTGCCGACGTGGTGCGGCGGGAGCACGTCGCCGCCGGCCAGCAGTTGGCGCAGCCCCCTGAGGTCGTCGAGGCGGCTCTCGACCATCTGCTGAAACAGCCCGGCCGTCAGCCAGAGCACCGTGACCTGCTGCTCCCTGACCGCCTGCCCCAACTCTTCGAGCGACGCCTGCTTCTGCGGGAACAGGGCGAGGCGCGCGCCGTTGAGGAGGCTCCCCCAAATCTCGAACGTGGAGGCGTCGAAAGAGACGGGCGCGAATTGCAGGAAGACCTCTTCCGCGTCGAGGAGGGCGTAGCCGCTGCGCTTCACGAGGCGCACGACGTTGCGGTGCGTGACCGCGATACCTTTCGGCTTACCCGTCGAGCCGGAGGTGAACATCACGTAGGCCAAATTGTCGGGGCCGGATAAGTTGGGCGGGTTCTCGGCCGGGTAATTTATGATCTCGCCCCGCCCCGCGTCCAGACAGACGAGGTGCGCGCCCGTGCTGTGCAAAGCCTCCTCCAGCGCCTCCTCCGTCAGGAGGATGGCGACGCCGCTCTCTTCGAGCATGAAGGCCAGGCGCTCAAGCGGGTACTCGGCGTCGAGCGGCACGTAAGTCCCGCCCGCCTTCAGTGTGCCGAGCAGCGCGACTATCAACTCCGGGCCGCGCCCCAGACAGACGCCGACGCGAACCTCGGGCCCGACGCCGAGTCCGCGCAGGTAATGCGCCAGCCGGTTCGCCCGCTCGTTCAACTCGCGGTAGCTGACGCGCTGCCGACCCCACGTTAAGGCGACGGCCTCCGGCCTCTCCGCCGCCTGCCGCTCGAACAGCTCTTGGATGGAGGCCTGGCGCGGGTAGTCGGTCACCGTGTCGTTCCACTCCGTCAGGAGCTGGCGGCGCTCGCCCTCGGTCAGCAGCGGCAGTTCCGAGAGGCGCTGTCGCGGCCGGGCGACGGCGCCCGCCAGCAGCATCTCAAGGTGACGCGCCATGCGGGCGACGGTCTCTTCGTGAAACAGGTCGGTGCTGTATTCAAGCTCCCCGGTCATGGAGGGCTCGGAGTCCGTGATGGTGAGCGAGAGGTCGAACTTGGCCGTCAGGCTCGGGAGTTGCAGGCGGCTCAGGACAAAGCCCGGCGCGGCCAGTTCGGTCTCGGGCGCGTTCTGAAAGGTGAACGCCACCTGATAGACCGGCGTGCGACTCAGGTCGCGCACCGGCTGCAACTCGTTGACGAGCCGCTCGAAGGGCAAGTCCAGGTGCGCCTGCGCCGAGATGGTCGACTCGCGGACGCGCCCGAGCAGTTCGAGGAAACTCGGGTCGCCGGAGAGGTCTGTGCGCAGCACCAGCGAGTTGACGAAGAAGCCGATTAAGTTCTCAAGCTCCGTGCGGCCGCGGTTGGCGTGCGCCGACCCGACCAGCACGTCCTGCTGCCCCGTGTACTTCCAGAGCAGCGTGCTCCAGCCGGCGAGGAGCACCATGAACGGCGTGACGCGCTCCTGCTGACTCAGCCTCCGCACCGCGGCCGAGAGCGACGGCGAGAGGTCGAAGCGATGCGTGTCCCCGCGGGACGTTCTGACGGGCGGCCGCGGTCTGTCGGTCGGCAGGTCAAGGCTGGCCGGGGCCCCCTTGAGCCGCTCGCGCCAGAAGGCCCTCTCGCCCTCCAGCCTCTCGCCGGCGAGCCATTGGCGTTGCCACACGGCGTAGTCCGCGTACTGAATCGGGAGGTCGGCGAGCGGCGAAGGCCGCCCCGCCGTGAAGGCCGCGTAGAGCGAGATCAGCTCATGAATCAACACCCCCGTCGACCAGCCGTCGGAGATGATGTGGTGCGAGTTGAAGACGAGGACGTGCCGCTCCTCCTCCTGCCTGATGAGCCCGACGCGCAGCAGCGGCCCGGTTGAGAGGTCGAAAGGGGTGGCAGCCTCCTCGCTTAAAATCCGCCGCGTCTCCGCGTCGCGCTCGGCCGCCGGGAGGTGCCGCAGGTCAATCGGCCTGAGTTCGATGTGTGCCTCGGGCGCGATTCTCTGCACGGGCCCGCCGCCGCTGACGGGGAACGAGGTGCGGAGGATTTCGTGCCGCCTGACGATTTCGTCGAGGCTCTTCTCCAGCGCCAACAGGTCGAGGCGCCCGGCGACGGCGACCGCGTCGGAGATGTTATAGGCGGCGCTGTCCGGCTCCCACTGTGTGGCGAACCAGAGCCTCTCCTGCGAGAAGGAGAGCGGCGGGTCGCCGTCGCGCGGCGCGCGGCCGATGGGCGGCGCCGCCGGCGACTCCAGAGACGACTGCACGCCACGCAAAAACTCCAGAAGCGCGCCCTTGTGCCGGGCCATTTCCGCCTTCAGCTCCGGGGTCAGCACTCCCTGCGGGGCCCTGAAGCGGAGCTGTTCGCCGTCCAGCCACAGCCTCACGCCCAACTGGCTGAGATCGGCGACGAGATCAGCCGTAGTCATAACACGCTCTCCTCCGAAATGATGCCGGACTCTTCGTCCTCGCCCGCGCCGGCGCGCATTGATTCGGTCGCCCAGCGGACGGCCGCCACCGCCTTCACCGCGCTGGCGACCGTCGAGGTTTCGAAGAACATCTTGAGGGACACTTCGACGCCGGTTTGGTCGCGCAGGCGCGAGAGGAACTGCGCGGCCAGCAGGGAGTGCCCGCCGAGGTCGAAGAAGTCGTCATGGAGCCCGATTCTCTCCACGCCCAGCAACTCGCTCCAACACCCCGCGACCATCTTCTCCAACTCCGTCTGCGGCTCCGCGTAGCCGATGCTCTCGCTCTCCAGATCGTCCGTCTCCGGGGCGGGCAGTGCCTTGCGGTCTATCTTGCCGTTGGGCGAGAGCGGCATCTTCTCCAACCCGACCACCGCCGCCGGCACCATGTAATCGGGCAACCGCCGCCGCAGACGCTCGCGCACCTCGGCCCCGGGCAGCGCCTCTTCGCCCCAGACGACGTAACCGACGAGGCGTGGGTCGCCCGGCGGGTCGTGGCGCAACGTGGCGGCCGCCTCGGAGACGCCGGGCAGGGCGGCGAGCGCCGACTCGACCTCGCCCAGCTCGATGCGGTGGCCGCGCACCTTGACCTGGTGGTCGAGGCGGCCGAGGAATTCGACCCTGCCGTCGGGCAGGTAGCGGGCGCGGTCGCCGCTGCGGTAGAGGCGCGAGCCCGGCTCCGTGGCGAACGGGTCGGGCAGGAAACGTTCGGCCGTGAGGGCGGGGCCGCGCCAGTAGCCGCGGCCGACCGCGACGCCGCCGACGTACAACTCGCCGCCGACGCCGACCGGCACCGGCTCCATCCGCGCGTCGAGCACGTAGAGTCGCGTGTTCGCGATGGGTCTGCCGAGCAGCGTCGCGCGGCCCTCCCTCGGCTCGCACTCCCAGAAGCTCACGTCCGCGGCGGCCTCCGGCGGCGCGTACAGGACGTGAAGCTTCGCTCCGAGCTTCTGGTCGAACTTCTCGACCAAGTCATGAGCTAAAGACTCGTTGCTGCTCATCACCCGCCGCAGGCCGCCGCAACCCTCCGCCGCCGGCTCCTCCAGAAACGCGCGCAGCATCGCCGGCGCGAAGTGCATGGTCGTGACGCCCTGCTCTTTAATCAGCCCCGCGAGGTAGCTGTTGTCGCGGTGACCGCCCGGCCGCGCGACCACCAGCCGCGCCCCCGTGACGAGCGGCCAGAAGAACTCCCACACCGACGCGTCGAAGCCGAACGGCGTCTTCTGCATCACCCCGTCGGCGGACGTGAGCCGGTACTGCTCCTGCATCCAGAGGAGGCGGTTGCAGACGGCGCGGTGCGTGTTCATCGCGCCCTCGGGTTGGCCCGCCGGGCCGGAGGTGTGGATGAGGTAGGCGAGGTTGTCTTCCGCGACCGGCGCGTCCGGGTCGGCGCCGCTCTCCGCCTCAATCTCGGCCCAGTCGGCGTCGAGCCGGACGACTTTCGCGGCGGCGGCGCTCACGCGCTCCGACAGCTCCGCCTGCGTGAGCAGCACGCTCACACGCGCGTCGTCGAGCATGCGGGCGAGCCGCTCCCACGGGCAGGCCGGGTCGAGCGGCACGAAGGCGGCCCCCGCCTTCAGAACCCCGAGCAGCCCCACGACCATCTCAAAGCTACGCTCCGCGCAGATGCCGACGAGCGTCTCCGGCCTCACCCCGTGCCCGATGAGGTAATGGGCGAGGCGGTTGGCGCGCGTGTTCAATTCCGCGTAGCTGAGCCGCTGGCCCTCGAAGACGACGGCCGTGGCCTCCGGCGTCAGCGCCGCCTGCTCTTGGAACATCAGGTGCAGGAGGTGCGGGCGCCGGTACTCGACGGCGGTGTCGTTCCACTCGACGAGCAGGCGGCGCCGCTCCCCCTCGTTGAGCAGCGGGTAGTGCGAGAGGCGCAGGGACGGGTCGGCGTTGATGGCCTCCAGCAGAATCCTGAACTGGGTGATGAACCGCGTGATGGTCTCGTGGCGGAACAGGTCGGTGCAGTACTCGACGACGCCGTTGAGGCCGTCGGGCGTCTCCCACATGTCGACGTTGATGTCGAACTGCGCCGCGCCGCTGTGGAGCCTTTCGAGGCGCAGCGTCAGGTCGGGCAGGTCTACTCTGGGCGACGAGTAGTTCATCATGTAGTTGAACATCACCTGGAACAGGGGCGAGCGGCTGATGTCGCGCTGCGGCTGGAGCGCCTGCACCAGCAGCTCGAAGGGCACGTCCTGGTGCGCGTGGGCGCCGAGGGCCGTCTCGCGCACGCGCCCGAGCAGTTCCGGGAAGGTGGGGTCGCCGGAGAGGTCTGTGTGGAGGGTCAGGGTGTTGGCGATGAACCCCATCAGCTTCTCCACTTCGAGCCGGTTGCGGTTGGCGATGGGCGAGCCGACGACGATCTGCTCCTGCCCGGTGTAGTGCCAGAGGAGTGTCTTGAAGGCGGCGAGCAGCGTGATGAAGGGGGTCACGCCGTGCTTCCTGCTCAACGCCGCGAGGCCCCGCGCCAGCCCCGGCGGGAACTGTAGGTACTGTCTCGCGCCGCGGTAAGACTGCACCGCCGGGCGTGGGAAGTCGGTCGGGAGGTCGATGTGGGGCGGGGCGCCGTCCAGCTTGCGGCGCCAGTAGTCGAGCTGCCTCTCAAGCACCTCGCCCCTGAGCCACTGTCGCTGCCAGTAGGCGTAATCGACCCACTGTATCTCGGGCTCGGGTAGCGGCGAGGGCTCGCCCTTGAGGAAGCTCTGGTAGAGGGTCGCCAGCTCGAAGATGAATATCTCGCGCGACCACATGTCGTAGGCGATGTGGTGCGTGGTCATCGCCAGCAGGTGCCTGTCCGGCGCCATGCGCACGAGGAAGCAGCGCACCATCGGGCCCGTCGCGAGGTCGAAGGGACGCTGCGCGTTCTCCTTGGCCAGCCGCATGGCCGCCTCGTCCCGCTCGTCCTCCGGCAGCCCCTGCAAGTCTTCGACGCGGAGGAGGAACGTCTCCGGCGGGTTGATGACCTGGACGGGCTTGCCGCCGGCCGTGCCGTAAGTCGTCCGCAGGATTTCGTGCCGGCGCATGACTTCGCCGAACGCCTCTTCGAGCGCCTTCACGTCGAGCCGGCCGTCCAGGTAGACCGCGCCCGGCACGTTGTAAGCGCTCATCCCCGGCTCAAGCTGGTCTAAGAACCACATCCGCTCCTGCGTGAAGGAGAGCGGCAGGTCGGGGCCGCGCTCGATGGGGACGATGGGCGGCGCGGCGATGCCCTCGGCCTGACTTAGCAGCGCGTCGATGGCGCGCGCCATCCCCCCGACGGTCGGGCACTCGAAGAAGGTGCGCAGCGGCGGCTCGACCTTGAAGGCTTTGCGGACGCGGGAGATGACCTGCGTGACGAGCAGGGAGTGGGCCCCGTGATCGAACAGGTTGTCTTCGACCCCGATGCGCTCCGCGCCCAGAATCTCCGACCAGATGGCGCTCAGCACCGCTTCCGTCGGGGTGCGCGGGCCGACGAAGACCTGCTCGTTCGTGCTCGTGGCCTCGGGCGCGGGCAGTGCCTTGCGGTCTATCTTGCCGTTGGGCGAGAGCGGCATCCTCTCCAACCCGACCACCGCCGCCGGCACCATGTAATCGGGCAGACGACGACGCAGACGCTCGCGCACCTCGGCCGCTCCCAGCCCCTCACCGTCGCCTCCCCAGACGACGTAACCGACGAGGCGTGGGTCGCCCGGCGGGTCGTGGCGCAACGTGGCGGCCGCCTCCGAGACGCCGGGCAGGGCGGCGAGCGCCGACTCGACCTCGCCCAACTCGATGCGGTGGCCGCGCACCTTGACCTGGTGGTCGAGGCGGCCGTGGAACTCGACCCTGCCGTCGGGCAGGTAGCGGGCGCGGTCGCCGCTGCGGTAGAGCCGCGAGCCCGGCTCCATGCCGAACGGGTCGGGCACGAAGAACGCGGCCGTGCGCGCGGGCAGCCCAAGGTAGCCGCGCCCCACGCCGACACCCATCACGCACAACTCGCCGGGCACGCCGACCGGCATCGGGTTCAGCTCACGGTCTACGATACATACTCGCAAGTTCCCCACCGGACGGCCGATTGAGACGCGGGTCACGGTTTCGTCGGGCGGCTCGTTGATCGGCTCAAGCGTCACGTCGTCGGAACACTCCGACGGCCCGTATGCGTTCATCAGCGGCACGCCGGGGTAAGTCCTGAGCCACTCGCGGCACAGCGCGACCGGAACCTCTTCGCCCGTCGGCAGCAGCCACCTCAGGGACTTCAACTCGGGGCGCCCGCGCCCCCGCACCTTCAGCTCGTTCAGAGCCACCTGTAGCAGGGAAGGCACGGTCTCGAACACCGTCACGCCCTCGCGGTCAATTTCCTGTAGCAGGCGCGGCGGGTCCTGCGTGACCTGGTCGGGAAAGATGTGAACGCGCCCGCCGATGATGAGCGGGGCGAGGAACTGCCAGACCGAGATGTCGAAACACTGCGAGGCCGTCTGCGCCAGCACGTCCGACGCGCCCATCGACAGTGCCTCGATGTTGGCCCACAGGTGATTGACCATCCCGCGGTGATGAATCATCACGCCCTTCGGCACGCCCGTCGAGCCGGACGTGTAGATGACGTAGGCGAGGTTGTCGGGCAGGCTGCGCGGCGGCAGGTTCCCGTCCCCGCGCCCTTCCGCGAGCACGTCTTCCGCCGCAAGCACAGTGGGCGCCCCGATCCCCTCCGCGCCGCCCCAGGCTTCTTCTAGGGTCGGCAGGAACTCGCGCTCGGCGATTACCAAACGCGACCCGCTCTGCTCCCCGATCGTGCGGAGCCTCTGCGCCGGGTGCGCGGGGTCGAGCGGCAGGTATGCGCCGCCCGCCTTCAGCACCGCGAGGATGCTCGTCAGGAGGTCGATGCCGCGGCGCATCAGGAGGCAGACCACCGACTCTGCGCCGACGCCCCGCTCGACCAGTAGACGCGCCAGGCGGTTGGCCCGCCGGTTAAGCTCGTCGTAGGTGAGCCGGCGCGGGCCGCAGGCGACGGCGACGGCCTCGGGCGTCCGCTCAGCCTGCGCCTCGAAGAGCCGCGGGAAGGCCGAGGCGAGGTCGTAATCCCTGCGCGTGTCGTTCCACTCGACGCTGACGCGTCGGAGGTCGGCGTCGCACAGCAGCGAGTGGTGTGCGACCGGCCGGCCCGGCTCGGCCGCGAGGCGCTCAAGCAGGTTGACGTAATCGCCGACCATGCGGGCCGCGGTCGCGGCGTCGAAGAGGTCGGTGTCGTATTCGAGCCAGCCGCCGATGCCTTCGGGCTCCTCCCACAGGTCGAGCGTCAGGTCGAGTTGCGCCGTGCCGTTCTCGGCGGGCAGCGCCTCGAAGGTCAGGCCCGTCACCTGGTAAGAGGTGCGCGGCGAGTTTTGCAGGATGAAGTCGGTCTGGAAGAGCGGGTTGCGGCTCATGCTGCGCGCCGGCTGAAGCACCTCGACGAGCCGCTCGAAGGGGAGGTCCTGGTTGGCGAAAGCTTCGAGGGTCGTCTCGCGCACGCGCCGGAGCAGCTCGCGGAAGCTGGGGCGGCCCGAAAGCTCCGTGCGCAGGATGAGCGAGTTGACGAAGAAGCCGACCATGCCCTCGAACTCCGACCGGTTGCGGTTGGCGACGGGCGCGCCGACGACGATGTCGCTCTGCCCCGTGTAGCGGTGCAGGAGGACTTTCCATGCCGCGAGCAGCGTCATGAAGAGCGAGGCTTTCTCCTCCTGCGCGAGGGCGCGCAGCGCGGCCGTCAGCCCGCCCGGGATTTTCAGAAAGTGCTTCGCGCCCCAGACGCTCTGCACGGCCGGGCGCGGCCGGTCGGTCGGCAGCTCCAGCGCCTCGGGCATCCCGTCGAGCTTCCCCCGCCAGTAGGCGAGCTGCGCCCGCAAGGCTTCGCCCCGCAGCCACTCGCGCTGCCACGTCGCGTAGTCGCAGTACTGGATGGGCAGCTCTGGCAGCGGCGACGGGCGGCCCGCGGAGAAGGCTTCGTAGAGCGCCGCCAGCTCCTTCATCACGACCCTCACCGACCACACGTCACCGATGATGTGGTGCATCATCAGGACGAGGACGCGCTCCTGCTCGCCCGTGGTGACGAGCGTGGCGCGCATCAGCGGCGGGCGCGACAGGTCGAAGGAGCGCTGGCACTCGGCGGTGACGAGCCTCCGTACCTCGGCCGCCCGCTCCGCTTCGGGGAGGTGGCGGAGGTCAACCGAGGGAATCTCGAACTTGAGCGACGGGGCGATGACCTGCACCGGCAGACCGTCGTCCGACGCGAAGCCGGTGCGGAGCGTCTCGTGACGCCTGACGATCTCGTCGAAGCAGTCAACGAGCACCCTCACGTCGAGCGGGCCGCGGAGGCGGACGGCCGCCGGGATGTTGAAGGCCGGCGTGCCCGGGTCGAGCTGGTCTATGAACCAGAGGCGCTGCTGGGCCGAGGAGACGGGGCCGGGGCTGAACTTCTCACGGCGCGGTATCTCCACGGGCGCGGCCTTCTGCGGCGCGGCCTCCGCCTTCCGTGCCTTCTCCTGGAGCATGAGTTCGAGGAGTTGGCGCTTGTGCGGCGAGAGTGATTCCAGAATCTTCGTCAGATCGGACATGTTTACCTCATGCTCGGGTTAGCTTCGTCCCCGTCACTCGGCCCCCGCGGGCACGAGCCTCAAGGTGGCGGCGGCTTTGGCCTCCACCGCCCGGCGCGTGAACAGCAGCGGGTGATACTTCAAATCCCGCCACATGCCGATGAGGTCTTCGCGGTGCGCGTGGAACAGCAACTCGCTCTGCCCGGTGCTGTTGACCGCGACCGAGCGGTCCCAGTCGCCCGCGTCCATGATGATGCGCTGCGCGGTGCCGGCGTCGGCCCCGTAAGGGTGCTCGGGGTCGTCCCACGTGAACCAGGCGGCGTTGACGGTGAAGCGGTCGCAGCCGGGCGCGGCGACGGGGCCGTGGCTGAAGAGTCGGGAGACGACCGGGATGTCCGCCATGCCCAGAGGGCGGTGGCGGAAGTTTAAAGTGTGCAGCCGCCCCCACGTCCACGCGCGGGGGTCGGTGCCGTAGCGCGCGCCGAGCCACGCGACGGCGGCCGAGAGGCTGCGCCGGGCGATGTCGTCGCGCGTCTCCTGCTGCGGCGTCGAGGTGTCGTCGAAAAGGCTGCTCGTGCCCTCGCCCATGAGCTTCAGCATGACGGGCCCGTGTATCCAGTAATGCTCCAGATACTCGGTCGCCAGCTCCGGCCCTAACTCGTCCTTGACCGTCTCCTCGACGAGGAAGCGGTACCAGACCTGAAAGATGGCCGCGCCGACCTGGTCGGGGTCGCACTTCAGGTTCCAGGCACGAAGCTCGTCGAGGGCGCGCGCCTCCAGATCGTTCGAGGGCCGGGTGGCGAGCAGGCGCGGGCGCAGGCCCTCGGCGGGGAGGTGATACGTGTCGCCCATCATCGTCTCGGCGTCGGCGACGCTCACACGCCCGTTGGCCGAGAGAATCTGGTTGAGACGGATGGCGCGGAACGGGTCTGCGAACTCGTAGCCGAGCTGGTACGGGTAGTCGTCCGCCACGGGCTTCTGGTTGGCCGTGACGACGAAGCCGCCCGCGGGGTTGAACATGCGCGGCAGCGCCTCGAAGGGCACGTAGCCCTGCCAGTCGTATTCGCCTTGCCAGCCCGGCATCGGGACGATGCCCCGGTCGCCGGGCGCGCGGACGGGGATGCGGCCGACCGCCTGATAGCCGATGTTGCCGTCAACGTCTGCGTAGACGAAGTTGAGGTTGGGGCCGTTCCAGAGGCCGAGGGCGCCGCGGAACTCGTCCCAGTTGCCGGCGCGGTTCAGGCCGAGGAGCGATTTAATCAGTCCGTCACTCTCGCCGGCGGCCCACGCCAGCGCGAGCGGCCGCGAGTCCTTAAACCGACTGAGCCAGTTGTTAACCAGCGGCCCGTGGCCCGTGTGGGCCACGCGCAGCACGACGGGCTCGGCACCCTTGACGTTAATCCGCTCCTCCTCGAACCGCAGCGGCAGCCACTCGCCGCGGAACTCGTAGCTCCGCGGCTCGGCCTCGTTGTCCAGCTTCTCGACGTAAAAGTCCTGCACGTCGGCGACGAGGTCGGTCAGTCCCCAGGCGATGCGCTGGTTGTGGCCGATGGTGACGCCGGGTGAGCCGGCCAGCGAGTAGCCGACCGCGTCGTAGCCGCCGCCGTGGAGGCCGTTGGCGTACCAGACCGAGGGCAGGAAGAGGTCGAGGTGTGTGTCGTTGCCGAGCAGCGGCCGCCCCGTGGCGGTCCTGCTGCCGGCCACGACCCAACTGTTGCTCCCCTTGGTCGGCCCGGCCGTCCCGAGCGTCCCGGCGACCGACTTGATGCCCTGCAACAGGCTCCTGTATTCATCACTGTCCGGCGCGATGATGACGGGGCCGTTCGGGTCGTAGGCGGGCAGGAGTTGCTGCGCCACGGCCTCCTGCGACTTGGCGATGATGCGCGCCCGGCTGATTTGGATCGAGGCGTTCTCGGACAGCACCCACGACATCAGCTTGACGACGACGAGGCTGTCCAGCGGGTGCCACGGCTCCGGGTCGACGCCGAAGATGCTGAACTCCACGGCGAGTCTGCCCCGGTTGGCCGCGAGGTATGCGTTGACGCCTTCGGCGAAGGCGTTCATCGCCTCGCGATCCTCGCCGTTCATGCTGTCCCATTCGCGTTGCGCGGCCCGCCGCAGCCCGAGGACGCGCGTGAAGCGGTCGAGGCCGACGGCGTCAGCCCCCAGAAACTCGCTCAGCCTCCCGCTCCCGAGCCGCCGGCTGAACTCAAGCTGCCACATCCGATCCTGCCCCTGCGCGAACCCCTGCGCGAAGAACAGGTCGTGAGGCTCCTGCGCGTAGATGTGCGCCACGCCCCACTCGTCGCGTATGACTTCGACGGGAGCCCGGAGCGGGCTCGCGGAGATGGTGCCCGAGACCTGCGGCCATGAGCGCCAGACCATCCACCAGCCGGTCGCGGCCAGCAACAGGGCGAGGGCGCAGACCCCCGCGGCCAGCCACAACAACACACGCCGCACGCGGCGCGGCTTCTTCCCGCCCGGAGGCTTAGGGACGCTCATGCCGTCGCCTCCGTGCTCGGCTCCTGCTGCCTCCTGAGTAACTCTTGGGCCGCTTCCTCATCGGAGAGCTGGTCGAGCATGCTCAGGAGCCGGGAGAGTTCGGCGTCCTGCGGCTCGGCCTCCTCCGGCTCGACGGCCTTCGCCAGCTCGGCCACGGTCGAAGCCTCGAAGATGAGGCGCAGCGGGATGTCCTTGTGGAACACGTCGCGCAGGCGCGAGATGAGCCGGACGGCGAGCAGCGAGTCGCCGCCGAGCGCGAGGAAGCTGTCGTGCGCGCCGACCTCGTCCACGCCCAGAAGCTCCCTCCAGATTTGGGCGACGCCCTGCTCGGTCGGCGTCCGCGGCGCGACGTAGGCGACCCGCAGCGTCGGCCGCGGGTAAAGCGTGATGGGCTCGTGCGCGGCCTCCGGCGCGGGGCCGTCCATCAGGGCTTCGAGCTTGTTCCAGCCCTCGGCCAGCGGCTCGGCCGAGACGACGACCTGCGACGACCCGAGATGGAGGAGCCGCTCTATCGCGTCGGAAGGCGGGTGACCGTCGCCGTTCGCGGGCGACACGTCCCACGTCACGCTCGTCCAGTGCCTGCGCCCGTCGCGTGCGCTGTCGCTGGCGAAGAGGTCTGCGAAGAAGGGCAGACCCGAATCGGCCGCGGAGGGCTGCCCGTCGGCGCGCGTCCGCGAGATGAGGAGCCGGCAGGGAATGTCTTCGTCACGCAGCGCCTCGTCCAACGCGAAGAGGCCCCGCGCCCTCTCCCGCAGCGACGCCTCGGGCGCGTGCCCGTCGGCCGCCGCCGGAGTCGGCTCGCCGTCGAGCACGTAGAGCACGCCGTCGAGCGAGCCGAAACGCTCCTTGACCCGCCCCGAGAGGGCGCGTGCCTCGGCCCCGTCCGACAGTTGGGCCCCGAGCAGGAAGACTTCCGCCTGCCGGTCGAGTTCACGGAGTCGCCGAATCTTGGCCGTGATGAGCCCCGCGCCGGAGTCGTTCGCGACCCACTCGTCCCATAGCTCGCGGGGAGGGAAGTCGGCCACCTCGACCAACACCAGACGGTGTCTCGCCTCGTGTGTGAGGCGCTGACAGAAATCCGCCCCGAGCGTGCCGAGCCCGTTAACCAGCAGGTAGGTGCGCGCGCCGCCGGCCCCCGAGTCGCGCCCGTTCGCGCCGTTCGTACTCGCCGGGGCGAGCGTCGGGACCCAGCGGTGCCTGCCGCGGTAGGCCACGACGCGCTCCGCGGCCCCGTTCGTCGTCTCTTTCAGAAGGTGTTCGACGAGCCGCTTCCTCTCCAGCCCGCTCACGAGGGGGCCGGACACGTCCAGATTTCTGATGAGCAGGTTGTGCGACTCCTGCGCGGCCGTCGCGCAGGCGCCGAGGAGTCCGGCCTGCGAAGGCCGCAGCGCCTCTTCGCCTGTGACTTCGTAGGCGCGGTCGGAGACGACCCAGACAGGCAGGGCCTCGACGCCCTCCCGCCCTCGAATCGCCCTTGAGAGCGTGAGCAGGCTGAGACCGCCCCGCCCGTCCCGCGACGGCTGAGGCTCTTCGTCGTCGCCCGCTAAATCCCAGAGGTGGATGACCGCCTCGGGCGGCCCGCCCGACTCTGCGAGGAGCGCGGCGTAGTCCTCCGGCCGCGACGGGTCGACGGTGAAGCTCGAAGGCCCCGTGCGGGCGAAGCCGGGGCCGGCGTGCAGCCGCGTCACCACCCGGCCCTGGCCTTCGAGCGCGTCCGCCAACTCGTTCCCGAGCCCACCCTCATCGGCCAGCACCCACCAGCCGTTTCGGCCCTCGGCCGCGTGCGCCGCGCCCGCCCGCGTCGCGGCCGAGGTGCGCCGCCACGAGGGCACGTAAAACCACTCCTTTTGCGAGGCGTCGCCGCCCGGCTGCCGGCCGACGTAGTGGCGATCCACCTGCGCGTCAATCCAGTAACGCTGCCGCTGGAACGGGTAGGTCGGCAGGAGCACCCGCCGCCTGCGCTCCAGCGCGTAGAACTTCGCCCAGTCGGGTCGCGCCCCGAGGAGCCAGAGCTTGCCGAGCGCCTGGAGCGCGTGGGCGAGGTCGGATTGCGTCTCGTAGGAGTGACGCAGAAGGTTGACGGTCGTCGGCGGCTCCGCGCCGGGGGCCGAAGGGTATTGCAGGATGATGCTGGAGAGCGAAGGCGCGCCGACTTCGAGCAGCACGCTGCGCCGGTCTTTGAGCAACTCCTGAATGCCCTCGGCGAAGCGGACGGGCTGGCACATGTGGCGCGCCCAGTAGGACGGGTCGGTCGCCTCCTCGGGCTTAATCCACGTCCCCGTCACGTTCGAGAGGTAAGGGATTTGGGGCGGGCTGAGCTTGACGCCCTTTGTGAGCGAGACCACCGCGTCGAAAATCGGCTCCATCATGGTGGAGTGGAAGGCGTGCCGCGCGGGGAGTTGCCGGTAGGAGGTGCCCGCCGCGTCGAGCCGGCCGCGCAGCGCCGCGACGGCCTCGACGGGGCCCGACACCACACACTGCTCGGGCCCGTTCGTCGCCATCAGCGACAACTCCGCCCCGAGCAGCGGCAGCACCTGCTCTTCCGGCAGGCCGACGGCCAGCAGCGCCCCGGCCGGCAGGGCTTCGATCATCCTGGCGCGCTCGGCCACCAGCTTGAGCGCGTCTTCGAGCGAGAAGACCCCGGCGAGGCAGGCCGCGACGTACTCGCCGAGGCTGTAGCCGACCATCGCCCGCGGCCTGATGCCCCACTCCATCCAGAGCCGCGCCAGCGCGTACTCGATGACGAAGAGGAGCGGCTGCGAGAAGCTCGTCTCGTCGAGACGGCCGTCGCCCTCCGCCGCAGGCTTGCGCCCCAGCATCCTGCGCAGGTCGATGGACGCGGAGGCGCTCTCCGCGTTCGGGTCGGCCGCCGACGACTCGGGGTAGAGTCTCTCACGCAGGTCGAAGCCGAGGAGCGGGAGCAGCGCCTTGCAACACCTGTCCACCTCATTCTTAAAGGTCGGCTCCGACTCGTAGAGCCCGCGCGCCATGTTCACGTACTGACCGCCGAGGCCGGGGAACATGAAGACGAAGTCGCGCTCGCCCTCCTCCCGAAAGGCGGTGAGCACGCGCCCCGGCTCCGCCCCCGCCAGCGCGCGCCCCGCGTCTTCGAGCCCCCTGCAGACGACGGCACGGCGGAACTCAAGGCCGCGGCGGCCGACCTGAAGCGTGTAGGCCACGTCGGACGGGTTCAGCACGGGGTGACGCGCGAGGTGCGCGGCCAGCCGCTCGGTCGCGGCGTCGAGCGCCGCCTCCGACTTCGCCGACAGCAACAGCAGTTGCCAGGGCCGGCCCTCGCTCGAAGGCTCGGCGGGCGGGGCCTCTTCGACGACGACGTGAGCGTTCGTGCCGCCCATGCCGAGCGAGTTGACGCAGGTGCGGCGCGGCCCGCCGTCGCCGCCCCACTCGGCGAGGCTCGTGTTGACGTAGAAGGGGCTGTTGGCGAAGTCGATCTGCGGGTTCGCCTCCTCGTAGTTGATGCTCGGCGGGATTAGCTTCTGCTCCAGCGAGAGCGCCGTCTTGATGAGCGCCGTGACGCCGGCCGCGCGGTCGAGGTGGCCGAAGTTGGCCTTCACCGAGCCGATGGGGCAGAAGCCCTTCCGGGCGGTGCGTGCGCGGAAGGCTTTCGTCAGCGCCGCGACCTCAATCGGGTCGCCCAACTCGGTGGCGCTGCCGTGCGCCTCGACGTAACTGATGTCATCGGGCGAGACGCCCGCCTCGTCGAGCGCGGCCAGGATCGCGTCGGCCTGCCCCTGCACGCTCGGGGCCGTGTAGCCGGCCTTGAGCGAGCCGTCGTTGTTGACGGCCGAGCCCTTAATGACGGCGTGGATGTGGTCGCCGTCGGCGAGCGCGTCTTCGAGCCGCTTCAGGCAGACGAGGCCGACGCCGTTGCCGAGGATGCTGCCGTCGGCCTTCGCGTCGAACGAACGCGTGTGGCCGTCGGAGGGGGCGAGGCCGCCGCGCTCGAAGAGGTATCCCTGCCGCGACGGCACCACGACCCGGACGCCGCCCGCCAGAGCCATGTCGCAGTCGCCGCTGCGTAAGCTCCGGCAGGCCATGTGAACCGCCACCAGCGAGGTCGAGCAGAAGGTCTGGACGGCGACGCTCGGCCCGCGCAGGTTCAGCTTGTAAGAGACCATCGTGGTGAGCGAGTCCTTGTCGTTGCCGAGGATGGCCTGGAGCATGTTGACGGACTCGCGCACCTTCGGGTCGGCGTGCAGCCTGAGCAGGTAAGTGCTCAGGTTCGAGCCGGCGAAGACGCCGATTGAGCCGGCGTAACGTTCGGAGTCGTAGCCGGCCCTCTCCAGCACCTCCCACGCGCATTCGAGGAAGAGTCGGTGCTGGGGGTCCATCACCTCGGCCTCGCGCGGCGAGAAGCCGAACAGCTCGCCGTCGAACTGCTCGATGTCTTCGAGCACCGCGCCGGCCCTGACGTAGCGCGGGTCGCTGAGGTGAGAGTGCGGCACGCCCGCGGCCAGCAGCTCCTCATCCGTGAAGAAGGTGACCGACTCCTTGCCCTCGCACAGGTTGCCCCACAACTCCTCGACGCTCGCGGCGCCGGGGAAGCGGCCCGCCATCCCGACGATGGCGATGCCGGCCGTCGCGGCAGCGCCCTCGCGCAGACGGCGCTTGCGCTCCTGCAACGTCTCGGCCTCCGCCGCCTCCGGCTCCTCCGGCTGCGGGTTGAGGTGGCGCGCCAGCGCGCCGACGGTCGGGAACTCGAAGAGCGTGACCGGCGCGACCTCAAGCCCCAGCTCGCGGCCGAGTTCGGAGACGAGCTGGAGGCCGAGGAGCGAGTTGCCGCCGAGGTCGAAGAAGTTGTCGTTGACCCCGACCTGCTCCGCGCCCAGCACGCGCTGCCAGACCGCCGCGAGCTGCTGCTCAAGTCCGCCGCCGGCGGCGACGTAGCCGACGCCGAGCACGCGCCTCGAAGGGGCGGCGTGCTGCGCCTCGCCGCTCTTGCGCAGCTCTTCGAGGAAGCTTTCGCCGGTGAAGGACTTCCCTAGCTCGATGCGCCCGGGCAAGTCCTGCGTCGAGACGACCACCTGTGGCAGGCCGCTGGCGAGGATGCGTTCAAAGGCTTCGACGCCCTCGGCGTTGAGGATGCCTTTGGAGAGCATCTCCTGCCGCCACTGTTTGAGGTGCGAGGGGACTTCCGTGTGGACGGCAAGGCCGGCCTCCTGCCAGATGTCCCAGTTGATGACGAGCGTGTGCGGGGCGGCGCCCGCGGCGCGGGCGTGCGCGAAGGCGTCGAGGAAGGCGTTGGCCCCGCAGTAGTCGGCCTGCCCGAACTCGCCGAGCACGGAGGCGATGGAGGAGTAGAAGACGATGAAGTCGGGGGCCCGGCCCTCGAACAGCTTGGCGATGACGAGCGCGCCCCTCACCTTGGGGTCGAGAATCTGCTCGGCCGCCTCGCGCGTCTTGAGCTGAATGATGCCGCCGCCGGGCCGCCCTGCAAGATGGACGACGCCGTGGATGGCGCCGAAGCGCCGCGTCGCCTCTTCCACCACGCGTCGCATCTGAGCTTCGTCGCTCACGTCGGCCGCGGCGGTCAACACCTCGGCCCCCAGCTCCTCCAGACGCATGACGGCGCGAACCTTTTCGGAGACGGGGTCGTCCGCCGGCCGGCTCTCAAGCCACTGGGCCCACCCTTCGCGCTCGGGCAGCGCGGCGCGGCCGGTCAGCACGAGGCGGGCCTTGTGCTTACGCGCGAGGTGTTCGGCGAGCGCCTGGCCGAGTCCGCCCGTGCCGCCGGTAATCAGGTAGACGCCCTCGTCCCTGAGCCTCGCCGCCTGCCCTTCGCCCTGGACGCGCGCCGGCTCGAAGTCCTGCGCCCAGCGGAGGCCGTCGCGGTAGGCGACGAGCCGGCCGTCGTGCTCGGTGTGAAACTCGGAGATGAGCTGTCGGCCGAGGGCGGCGAGCCCGTCCGCTGCGTCGGGCCCCGGCTCCGGCATCATCACGTCGATGTAGCGGCATGAGACCTTGGGGAACTCCTGCGGGATGACGCGGGCCGGGCCGACCAGCGTGGCGTTCTCGGGGCGCAACGCCTCGCGGCCCGTGATGCGCTGGGCCTCGCGCGCGACCACCTCGATGTGCACCTGAGCGGTGAGCGCCTGCCGGCCGAGGGCCTGCGCGAGAAACAGGAGGCTGTGGAAGCCCAGTTCCTGACTCAGCCGGAACAAGTCCTCGTCGAGCGACGCGGCCTCGGGCGAGAGGCTCCACAGGTGGACGATGTGGCGGACGGGGCCGACGCCGCTGACGGCCGAGAGCAGGCTCGTGTAGTGCTCGGGGCGGCTCGGGTCGAGGGTGAATTCGCGGTCGCCATGCTGCGCGAACTCGCCGCCGGCCCTCACCGTCGTCACGTCCTGGCCGGCGCCGCGCAGTTGCTCCGCGAGCTCGGCGCCGAGCCCGCGCGTGTCGCCGAAGACGAGCCAGCGCGAAGGCGACTCCGGCGCCTCGACCGGCTCCCCGGCCGAGGGCTTCCAGGCCGGCTGATAGAACCACTCGGCGATCTCCTCTTTCTTGTCGAGGGTCACGCGCCGCGGCTGGCTGGCGAGCTGCGCGTTGGGCGGGTCAACCCAGTAACGCTGCCGCTCGAACGGGTAGGTCGGCAGCGGCACGCGGCGGCGCGACTCGCCCGCGTAGAAGGCCGCCCAGTCCACCTGCTGACCCGTGAGCCAGAGCTTGCCGAGGGTTTCGAGGATGAAGGCCGACTCGGGCCGGTTGTGGTAAGCGCCCGGCAGGGTGGCGAAGGAGAGGCGCGCGGTCTCTGCGTCGCAGTCCGGGTGCTGTTTGACGAACGAGGTCAAACCCTGCCCCGGCCCGACTTCGAGCAGGACGCGCCCCGGCCCCTGCGCGAGTTCGCGGACGCCCTCGCTGAAGCGCACGGCCCCGCTCATGTGTCGCGCCCAGTAGGACGGGTCGGTCGCCTCCTCGGGCTTAATCCACGTCCCCGTCACATTCGAGATGTAAGGTATCTGCGGCTCGCCGAGCTTGAAGGTCTTCACGAGTTCGGTCAGACGCCCGGCCAGCGCCTCCGTCATCTTCGAGTGGAACGCGTGCGTGGTCTGCAAGCGGCGCGCGGGAATCTGCCGCTCGCGCATCTCCTGCTCGACGGCCTCGATTGCCGCCACGCCGCCCGACAGCACGCAGGTCGAAGGGCCGTTGACGGCGGCCAGCGAGAGCGCGTCGTTTTGCAGGAAGGGGGCGACCTCGGCCTCGCCCAGAGGCACGGCGAGCATCGCGCCCTCGGGCAGCTCCTCTATCATCAGCGCGCGCCGCGCCACGAGCGCCAGCGCGTCCTCGAAGGTGAGCACGCCGGACAAACACGCCGCCACGTACTCGCCGATGCTGTAGCCCATCAAAGCCTGCGGCCTGACGCCCCACCCCATCCAGAGCTGCGCCAGCGCGTACTCGACGACGAAGGTGGCGGGCTGGATGAAGTGCGTCCGGTCGAGGCGGCGCGACGTCTCGTCCTCCCGCGACGAATCGCGCCCGAGCATGCGGCGGAGGTCGGGCTTGGCCGCGCCCGCGGCGCCGTCGGCCGGGTACAACACCTCGCGGATGTCGAACCCGAGGTGCGACCGCAGGAGCCGCGCGCCGCGGTCGAAGTGCTCGCGGAAGGTCGGCTCGGTCTGGTACAGCTCAAAGCCCATCCGCGGGTAGTGGTCGCCGAGGCCGGGGAAGAGGAAGGCGACCTGGCGGACGGCGACCCCTTCGGGCTGGGTGAAGGCGGAGGACGATTCGAGCGCGGCCCGCGCGGCGTCGGCGTCGGCCCCGGCGCCGCACACCGCGGCGCGGCGCGAGGCGAAGTGCTTGCGCCCCGTCTGGAGCGTGTAGGCGATGTCGGCCAGACGCGTCTCGTCCGGCAGCGGCTCTTCGCGGAGGTGTGTGACGAGGGCGGCGGTGGCCGCGCCGAGCGCCGCCTCTGACCTCGCAGAGAGCGCCAGCAGTTGCCACGGGCGCGAGGGGCCGGACTCCTTCTGCGGCGGCGCCTCTTCGAGGACGACGTGCGCGTTGGCGCTGCCGATGCCGAATGAGCTGACGCCGGCCCTGCGCGGCGTGGCGCCGTCCGGCCATTCGGCGAGGGTCGTGTTGACGTAGAAGGGGCCGTCGGCGAAGTTGATCTTCGGGTTCGGCCGCTCGAAGTGGAGCGTCGGCGGAATCTGGCGGTGTTCGAGGGCGAGGGCCGTCTTGATTAAGCCCGCGACGCCGGCCGCCGTTTCGAGATGGCCGATGTTAGTCTTCACAGACCCGAGGGCGCAGCGGCCGCCGGAGTTCGAGTCGGCGCGAAAGGCTTCGGTGAGCGCGAGCATCTCGATGGCGTCGCCGAGGTCTGTGGCCGTGCCGTGCGCCTCTATGTAAGAGATGGTCTCGGGCGCGACCCCCGCGAAGGCCATCGCTTCGAGCAGCACGTTGGTCTGCCCCTCGACGCCGGGGGCCGTGAAACTCGCCTTCCGCGCGCCGTCGTTGTTGGAAGCGGAGCCGCGGATGACGGCGCTGATGTGGTCGCCGTCGGCGAGCGCGTCTTCCAGACGCTTGAGCACGACGGCGCCCACGCCGTTGCCGAAGTTGCTCCCCTGCGCGTCGGCGTCGAAGGTGCGGCAGTGGCCGTCGGGCGAGAGGATGCCGCCTTTCTGATAGAAGTAGCCGCGGTGCTGCGGCACGTTGATGGCGGCGCCGCCGGCCAGCGCCATCTCGCACTCGCCCAGAAGGAGGCTCTGGCAGGCGAGGTGGACGGCGATGAGCGAGGTCGAGCAGGCCGTGTGCAGCGAGTAGCTCGGCCCGCGCAGGTCGAACTTGTAGGCGACGCGCGTCGCCATGCAGGCCAGGTCGTTGCCGAGCGCGATCTGAAAGGTGTCGAGCGACTGGAACAGCTCCTGGTCGCTGAAGAGGTTGATTAAGTAGGTGTTGGTCTTGGCCCCGGTGAAGACGCCGATCTTGCCGCGGTAGCTCTCGGGGACGTGGCCGGCCTGCTCGAAAGCTTCCCACGCGCATTCGAGGAACAGGCGGTGCTGCGGGTCCATCAGCTTCGCTTCGAGCGGCGTGTAGCCGAAGAAGCCGGCGTCGAAGAACTCGATGTCGTCGACGGTCGGCGCGTAGGGCACGTACCTCGGGTCTTCGAGCACCTGCGGGTCGAGCCCGCCGCGCCGCAAGTCCTCCGCCGTCAGGTGCGTCAACGACTCGACGCCCTCGCAAAGGTTCTTCCAGAATTCGCGCGCGTTACGCGCCCCGGGGAAACGGCAGGACATCCCTATGATGGCGATTTCGGAACCGTTCAACTCATGCACTTTCTGCGACGCGCTCATCTGCGGCACTCCATTCATGACCGACGTTGTCTCTTCTCGATTTGAGTCCGGAGGCTTCGGCGCGACGCGCCGAAGCCCTGCGACTCGCGGTTGCTCACGAAAACCTACCCGGGGTTGACGGCCGCGCGGCCCGCCTCAAGCTTCCCGAGGGCGGCCTCAAGACTCCCGGCGATGCGCGCGACGCCGTCCTCCAACTCCTCTTCGGCGATGGTGAGCGGCGGGAGCAGCTTGACGACCTCGCTGCGGGCGCCGGAGGTCTCGATAATCAGCCCGCGCTCGAAGGCGGCGCGCGCCACCTCCTCGGCCAGCCCCGGCGCGTCGAAGCCGAGGCCCTGAATCAGGCCGCGCCCGCGCACCCAGCCCCCCGCCTCCTCGTGCCGCCCCACCAGCTCGTTTAAGAGCCGGCGCAACAGCTCGGACTTCTTCGAGATGGATTCGGCGAAGGCCCCGTCCTCCCAATAGGTGAGCGCCTCGCTGGCGGCGGCGAAGGCGAGGTTGTTGCCGCGGAACGTGCCCGTGTGCTCGCCCGGCTGCCACACGTCGAGGTCGGGGCGGATCAGGACCAGCGCCATCGGGAGGCCGTAGCCGCCGATGGCTTTCGAGAGGCAGACGATGTCCGGCCGCAGTCCCGCTTCCTCGAAGCTGAAGAAGCTGCCCGTGCGTCCGCACCCGACCTGTATGTCGTCGACGATGAGCACGATGCCGTGCCGGCGCGTGAGGTCTGCGAGGCGACGCAGCCATTCGCGGCTCGCCACCTTGACGCCGCCTTCGGCCTGGATGGTCTCGACGATGACGGCGGCCGGCAGCTCCATCCCGCCGCCGGGGTTTTGGAGGAACGCCTCGAAGTAGTCGAGCGTGTCCACGCCGGGGCCGAGGTCGCCGTCGTAAGGCATCGGCATGCCGTAGTGCAGGGGCACGCCCGCGCCGGCCCGCTTGGAGGCGTTGCCCGTCACGGCCAGCGCGCCGAGGCTCAGGCCGTGGTAGGCGTTCATGAAGAAGACGACGGTCTGCCGCCCGGTCACCTTGCGCGCGAGCTTCAAGGCCGCCTCGACGGCGTTGGTGCCGGTCGGCCCGCAGAACTGAATCTTGTACCGCAGCCCGCGCGGCGCGAGGATCAGCGAGTCGAAGCGTTCGAGGAACTCGCGCTTGACGGCCGTCGCCATGTCCAGGCTGTGCGTGACCGAGTCGCTCTCCAGGTAGTCGATGAGCCGCCGCTTCAGGCGCGGGTTGTTGTGGCCGTAATTGAGCGTGCCCGCGCCGCTGAAAAAGTCGAGGTACTCCCGGCCGCCCTCGTCGTAGAGTTTGCAGCCGGTGGCCCTCGTGAAGACGGTGGGGAAGTCGCGGCAGTAGTACCGCACTTCGGACTCAAGTAGTTCGAACGTTTGCACGGTGTCTGTTCCTCTAGTTGCCCGGGTTAAAGGGCGCGTCCGGTTGCGAGGCCGGCCCGCGGCCCCCGATGAAGACGCGGTGCAGTCGCCTCACGCTCCCGTCGACCAGCGGCCGCGGGATGACGAAGGTCAAAGACTCGCGCCCGGTGAAGCTTTTGACGAGCGGCACCCGCTCCTCCTCCAGAACCCGGAGGGCGTCGAGCAGCGCCGCCGGCCGGGAGCCGAGGCCGAACCCGACGAGCGAGACGGCCCCGAGCCCCTCGGTGAGTTCGACCGCGCCGCCGAAGCGCGCCGCGAACTCCGCGGAGAAAATCTCCGGGTCGGCGGCCTCAAGGTTGGAGATGAAGAGTTCGCCGTCGCCGCCGTCGCCGGCCAGGCCGCCGAAGATCAGGTCGTACTTCGAGACGGCGGCGAAGATTTCGTCCCTCTGCGGGCCGCTCAGCGCCGACGCGCGCAGGCCGAGGCGCACTACGTCTTTGCGCCCCGTCACGCCGGCGACCTCCGGGCGCCGCGGCCGGAAGCCGTCCGGCTCGGCGGGGGCCGGGGAGACCACCGTGCCGGGGCCGTCGGCGAAGGCCGAGCGCACGAGGATGGCGACCCCGTTGGTGCTGGCGAACTCCACGGCCTCGGCCTTGAGCACCTGCGCGCCGTGCCAGGCCAACTCCTGCATCTCGCCGGCGCACAGTTCGGCGAGCGCCACGGCGTCGGGCACGAGGCGCGGGTCGGCGCTGTAGACGGCCTCCACGTCCGTGTAGATTTCGCAGCCCTCTGCGCCGAGCGCGGCGGCGAGCGCGACGGCGCTGGTGTCGGAGCCGCCGCGGCCGAGCGTCGTGATCTCCTGCTGCTCGGTCACGCCCTGAAAGCCGGGGACGACCACGACGGCCCCGCCCGCCAACTCCCTCTTGATCCGGCCGGGCCGCACTTCGAGGATGCGCGCGTTGGAATGCACGCCGTTGGTGATGATTCCGCACTGGGTCGCCGAGAGCGCGACCGCCTTTTCGCCGAGGCTCTGGACGGCGAGGCTGAGGAGGGCCGCCGAGACCGTCTCGCCCGTCGCCAGCAGCATGTCCAGCTCGCGCGCCGAGAGTCCCGGCCCGACCTCGCGCGCCAGCTCCAGTAGGTTGTCGGTGGAGTCGCCCATCGCCGAGACGACGACCACCACCGGGTGGCCGCGCCGCACGGCCTCGACGACCTTGGCGGCGACGGCCCGCATCTTCTCCGCAGTGGAGACCGACGACCCGCCGTATTTCTGCACGACCACTCGCAAGCTAACCCTCCGCTTCCTGCGCCCGCGACCTGCGGCGCTCGATGTACTGCATCCGGCGGCCCATCGCCTGCTGGCGCTCGGCATTCTCGGCGGCGCGCCGCCGCCGTTCTTCGTCCTCGCCCTCGGACAGGAGTTGAGCGAGCGACCTGACGGTCACCCCCTGGTAAAGCTTGGCGACGGGGAAGTCCATGTCGAGCGCCTGCTTGAGGCGCGAGGCCACCTGTATGGCGACGAGCGAATCGCCGCCGAGGTCGAAGAAGTTGTCCTCGACCCCGACCGGCTCGAAGCCGAGCACCTGCTGCCACACGGCGGCTATGCGCTGCTCCATCTCGGTCTCGGGCGCCACGTAAGGGTTCGGCAGTGACGGCCTTTCGTGCCGTGCGGTTCCCGCCCCCGCCGCGTCCCCCTGTTTCTGCCGCGCGCGCAAGCCCTCGAAGCGCACCCGCGTGGCGTGCAGGCGGGCCGGCAAATCGGCCGTCGAGACGAGGAGTTGGTCAACGCCGCGCGCGGAGAGGGCGTGCCGGAAGACCTCCTCGCCCTCGCGCGCCGTCATGCCCAACTCGGCAAGGTCGCCGCGGAGTCCGGTGAGTTGTTCGTCACCGTCTTCGCCCAGCCAGAGGTCGCAGTTGAGGCTCAGCCAGGGAGTCGGGTTGGTCTGGTTGGCCCTTCTGACGAAGGAGTCCGCGAACAGGTTCGCGGCCGCGTAAGGCCCGTAACCGACCCCGCCGAGCACCGCGGCCAGCGACGAGAAGACGACGCAGAAGTCCACCTGCTTGTCCCGCAGGACGTTCTCCAGCGCGTAGAGGGCGTGCGCCTTCGGCCTGAAGTGCAGCGCGCAATCCTCGTGGCCGGCTTCGAGTACGGCGCGGAAGGCGCGCTCGCCCGAAGGCTCTTCGGCGTGGACGACCCCGTGAATCGCCCCGAAGCGCGCCTCGCCTTCGAGCCAGGCGTGCGCGAGTTGTGCCTCGTCGGCCGCGTCCGCCGCGACCACGAAGACTTCCGCGCCGGCCTCACCCAGGTCTGCGAGCCTCTGAAGCCTCGGCTCGGCGACGGCCCCGCGCTCGACGAGCACGAGCCGCGCCTTGACGGCGCGCGCCAGATACCTGGCGACGGCAAAGCCGTTGCCCGTCAGGCCCCCGGTGATCAGGTAAACGCCCTGCTCGCGCAGGGGCGCGACGCCGGGACTCGCCTCAAGGCGAACCTGCTCGAAGCCCTGCACGTAACGGCGCCGGCCCCTGTAGGCCACGACCTCGTCGTCGCGGCCGGCGCTCAGCTCCGGCATCAGCGAATCGAGCACGGCGGCGAGGTCGGCGGGCGCGGCCGCGTCGGGCAGCTTCACGTCGATGAAGCGCGTCGTGATGTTCGGCAACTCCTGCGCGGCGACCCTGCACAGCCCGAGCATCGTGGACTTCTCCGGGCTCAGCGCCTCGTCGTCGGCCGCCACGGCCGAGTTCGAGACGACGGTGACGGCGACCTCTTCGCCCGCGTGCGGCGTCAGGGCTTGGATCAGGGAGAGCAGGCTGTAGAAGCCGCGCTCCTGAGCCCTCTCGAACTCCGCGACGCCGTGGCAGGCGGCCGCTGCGGGCGTCAGGCTGCACGCGTGAACCACGGCACGCGGGGCCAACCCGCGCCCCCGCACGTCTTCGAGAAGGCTCCGGTAGTCCTCGGCCGAGCCGGGGCGGATCGTGTAGCCCGTCTCGCCGCGGCGGCCGAAACCGCTGCCCGTCTCGGCCGTCGTGACCTGACAGCCGAGCGCGGCCAGCCGCTCCGCGAGCGCCCTGCCGAACTCCCCTTCGTCGAGCAGAATCAGCCAGTTGTCGCGTAACTCTTCGGCCGGCCGCGGCGGCAGCGAAGGCTTCCAGGAGGGCAGGTAGAACCACTCGGAGAGGTTCAGCTTCTTGACCCCCGCGGCCCCGTCGTCCGCGGCCTCGGGCCGGCCGGCCGAGCGCGCCCGCGGCTCTAACCAGAATCGCTGCCGCTCGAAGGGGTAAGGCGGTAGAGGAAAGCGGCGGCGGCGCTCGCCCTCGTAGAAGCCGCGCCAGTCGGCCTTCACGCCGGCGAGCCAGAGCCGGCCGAGGCTTTCGAGCATGACGGACGCGTCCGGCGCCTCCTCTTTAGAGTGTCGGAGCGAGGGGACGAGGACGCGGCCCCTGCCTTCCGTGTGTCGCGCCGCCAGCGCGGTCAGCGTGCGGCCCGGCCCGACCTCGATGAACACGCGCTCGGGCTCCGCCAGTAACTCCCTCAGGCCCCGCGAGAAGCGCACGGCCTCGCGCAACTGCCGCGCCCAGTAGTTCGCGTCCGTGGCTTGCTCGGCGGTAATCCATGTGCCGGTCAGACCCGAGACGAAAGGTATCTCCGGCGCACGCAGGCGTGCCTGCCGCACCTCACGTGTGAACGCCTCCAGCACGGGCTCCATCATCGCCGAGTGAAAGGCGTGCGAGGTGTGAAGGCGGCGGAAGCCTACGCCGCGGCCCGCCAGTTCTTCCTCGAACCTCTCCACCGCCTCGGGCGGGCCGGAGACGACGCAGCTCGCGGGCTCGTTGACGGCCGCGAGGGAGATGTCGCCCGGCAGCAGCCGCAAGACTTCTTCTTCGGTGAGGCCGACGGCCGCCATGCGCCCGCCGGGCATGGACTGCATGAGGCGGCCCCTCGCGGCGACGAGCCGCAGCGCGTCTTCGAGCGAGAAGACGCCGGCCAGACACGCGGCGACGTACTCGCCGATGCTGTGGCCGAGCATGGCGGCGGGCTTCACGCCCCAG
>DASWNR010000086.1:0-3622 GCA_036399155.1 Pyrinomonadaceae bacterium | reverse complement strand
CCCGGTCGGATGACCCTTCGGTTTCGCCGAGGGGACGAAGCCCGGGTGCGACCTCGACGACGACCCCGGGAACGACAGCGCCCTCACGCAACTCGATGAAGACCTGCTGTCCGACCTTCAGCCCCGGCAGGCTCTCGGGCGGTAAGAAGATGGTCGTCAACGCCCCCTGCGCGTGCGTACCGTCGCTCGGCGCCACGGCGCCGTGCACGTAGGCCGGGACTTCGACGTACGCCGCGACGACCAACGCGGCGCAGAACAGGCCGAGAATAACCCAGGCCGTGCGCCCCGCCCGCGGCGCGCCGAACAGCGGGAGGACAGTCTCCTCACGCCTGTCGTTGTAGCGCCGAACCGCCTTGGCCCGGAAGATTTGCACCGTCTCCCCCATCAGGCGATTCTCCTGCGAACCCCCGCCCGTCCGAGCGGAAGGGCCGCCGCCTTGCGGCCCTTCGCGGCACGCTCGCGCCGGCGGGCGATGACGTTGCGTGCGACGGCGCCGGCCCGCCCTCGCACGCGGTCTCGAAGGGTTTGCCCCGCGGCTGTGGTCAGCCGGCCTCGGCCAAGCCGCGGGGCGGCACGTGTCAGCTCTCGTGTTCCGGCAGGCAGCACCCTTTGGTGCCGACACCCACGGTGCCGAAACAGCAGCCGAAAGTCCACATCCTCTCGGTCTGGAACCCGCCCGCTACTTCTTGCAGGAGGGACTCGGGGAGGTGGATTACGCCCGCCGGGTGTTCGGGCAGCGAGGATCGGTCGGAGTCCGGCAGAGACGCCCGGTACTCCTCGTCCTTCCATGACCTGATGATCTCTTCTCTGTTCATCAGTCTTCTCCTTACTGGGCTGGCTACCTGAAGGGGGTTTGACGCGGGCGGGCTACGTAATTTGCGTCCCGCAAGCGCACCCGAATGAGAACAGCTTCAAGGTGCCGCAGGCGAAATACGGCTGGGTGTCGCAGCACCCGTACGTCGAGCCGCGCCAGGTGGACGACTCTTCCGCGCCGGCGACGACGCCCATCAGCTCGTCGGGCAGCTCGACGATGCCGGCCGGGTGCTCGGGCAGCAGCGACCTCTCGGCCTCGCTCAGCCCGGCGCGATACTCCGAATCCTTCCACGCTCTAATGATCTGCTCTCTGTTCATCTGTCTTCTCCTTACTCAGTATTGGCTTGCTTGACGGAGTTGGGCGCGGGCGGGTCGCTAGGCGAGCCGCTCGCCGCACGCGCAGCCGAACGAGAAAACCTTGAAGCTGCCGCAGGCATAAAACCAGACGGTGCCGCCGCAGCACCCCCAGGTGTCTGCGCGCCACGTCTCGGCCTCCTCGCCCCCGGCCGCGCCGAGCTGGGCGTCCGACAACTCGATGATGCCCGACGGGTGTTCGGGCATCACCGACCTCTCCGCCTCGCTCAGGCCGGCGCGATACTCTTCGTCTTTCCAAGCTCTAATGATCTGCTCTCGGTTCATCAGCCATCTCCTTCCCGGTTGACTTCGGGGTGTAGAGCCGTCCGGCCGTCGCGGCCGGAGGCCGCCGGGAACCGCCGCAGAGTTCGGCGGCGGCGCCGGGCGACCTTCCGGACGAACAGGCACTTCGGGAAAGGCGGCGGCGCGTCTCGGGCGCCGCCGCCTCCGCGGGCGATCTAGGTCGCCTGCTCCCCGCACGCGCAGCCCACCGAGAAGAACTTCACGGTGCCCCCGTTGGGCGTCTGACAACAGCCGATGCTGAGTAGCCGCGACGTGGATGACTCTTCCGCGCCGGCGACGACGCCCATCAGCTCGTCGGGCAGCTCGACGATGCCGGCCGGATGCTCGGGCAGCAGCGACCTCTCGGCCTCGCTCAGCCCGGCGCGATACTCCGAATCCTTCCACGCTCTTATGATCTGCTCTCTGTTCATCTGTCTTCTCCTTCTGAGTTGTCTTTGTGGGTAAGTGCGGCCCGTCGGCCGGGCCGCGTTGAACGGAGGCTGGGACGCCGGTAGAGGACAGGACTCCTCGGCCGTTCCGGCGGCCCGGACATGAATCCACGCTCCGAAAAAGTTCCCGGCCGCGCCGGGCGGCGCGACGTGCGCCGAGAGACCGCCTCGTGGCGGAGAGCCGCGGCTAGTTAATCAGTTCGCCGACGCCCTGCGGCGCGCCCCCTCCGCCGTCGCGCGCGGGCGCAACGCCTCCCGGCGCCGTGCCGGCCTGGGTGCGCACCAGTCCCGCGTACAGCCCCTCCGCCGACATCAACTCATCGTGAGTCCCGCGCTCGGCGACGGCGCCTTCGTCGAGGACGATGATTTGGTCGGCGTTCCTGACGGTGCTCAACCGGTGCGCGACGACGACTCGCGTGCACGCGAGCCCGCTCAAGTTGCGATCGACCGCGGCCTCCGTCACAACGTCCAGGTGACTGGTCGCCTCGTCGAGTATGAGGACGGGCGGCGCGTTGAGGAGCGCACGCGCGATGGCCAGGCGCTGACGCTGCCCTCCCGAGAGGCTGCCCCCCCGTTCGGCCACGGGGGTCTCGAAACCCATGGCCATCGACCGCACGTCTTCGCCGAGGCCCGCCAGCTCAATCACCTCGCCGGCGCGCGCGAGGGTGGCGGACGGGTCGTTCATCAGCACGTTCTGCCTGATCGAGCCGCTGAACAGGAACGGCTCTTGGAGCACCACGCCGATCTGGCTGCGCAGGGCGCGGTAATTGAACTTTTCGAGCGGCACGCCGTCGTAAAGTATCTCGCCGCCGGTCGGACGGTAGAGGCCGAGCAGCAGCATGGTCAGCGTGCTCTTGCCGGAGCCGGTCGCCCCGACGACGGCCACCTTCTGCCCCGGCTCGACGGCGAAGGAGACGTCGCGCAGCACCAGCGGGGCGTGCCGGTCGTATTGGAAGCTGAGGTTCCTCACCTCGATGCGGCCGTTCAGGCGGAGCGAGACGCCCGACGCCGACCCCTTCTGCTCCGGCTCGGCGTCGAGCACGTCGGCTATCCGCTCCAGGTGCGCCCCGACCAGCATCAACTGCTGCCCGTTCATCACGAGCGAAGTGATCGGCGAGAGGAAGGAGGAGGCCAGCGCGCAGAGCGCCAGCATGGAGCCCAGGCTCAGCCCGCCGCCGAGCACGAGCCCCGCACCCACCCACAACAGGAGCAGCGGCGAGAAGACGCGCAGCGAACCCATCGTCGTGTCGAGCAGCGCCGAGAGCCGGCCGCGCTCAAGGGACACGTTTAACTGCCTGAAGAAGAGATCGGCCCACCTGTCGAACGCGCGGTCTTCCGTCCCGGAGGCCTTCAGCATGGGGATGCCGGAGACCGCCTCGACGAGGTAGCCCTGCTCGGCGGCCCTCGCCGACAGCTCCCGCTCCATCACCCGCGCCACCCGGCCGCGCGTCCCGAGAGTTATCAGAATCTGGGTCGCGCCGAGGACGACGGCGAGCAGGCAGAAGAGCGGCGACACGGCCAGCAGGATCACCAGGTAGACGAGCGCGAAAGAGCCGTCGAGCAGTATCGAGAGTGTGTTGTTGGTCAACACCTCGCGGATGTAGCCGATGCTGCTCAGACGCATCAGCACGTCCCCGCCCGAGCGCTGCTGGAAGAAACTGTAGGGGAGCGAGAGAAGGTGCTCGAAGAAGTTGAGCATCAGGTGCGAGTCGAGCCGACCCCGG
>DASWNR010000085.1:0-24865 GCA_036399155.1 Pyrinomonadaceae bacterium | reverse complement strand
GAACGAGCCGAGCCCGATGCCGCACTCGAAGCCCTCGCGCACCTCGGAGACGTCGTCCTTGAGGCGGCGGAGGCTCCCGATGGCGCCCTCCCACGCGACGACGCCGTCGCGGATGAGCCGCGCGCGCGTGTTGCGGCGGATGACGCCGTCGAGGACGCGGCAGCCCGCGATGACGCCCGCCTTCGGGACGCGGAAGGTCGTGAGCACGAGAGCCTTGCCCAGAATCTTCTCGGTCTCGATCTTGTCGAGCATGCCGATCATCGCGGCGCGTATCTCCTCCTCGACCTTGTAGATGATCGAGTGGAGGCGGATGTCCACGTGCTCCTGCCGCGCGAGTTCGGCCGCGCGCACCTCGGGGCGCACGTTGAAGCCGATGATGACGACGGCGCGGCCGGCCGCCTCGGTCTGCGACGCCGCCGCGAGCAGAACGTCCGACTCGGTGATGGCGCCCACGCCCGAGCGCACGACGCGCACCTTGACGGTGTCGGTCGAGAGCTTGGTGAGCGTAGACTTCAGAACCTCGACGGAGCCCTGCACGTCGGCCTTGACGACGGTCAGGAGTTCCTTGACCTGCGCCTCGCCGAGCGCCTCGATGCCGCGCTTGGTGGTCTGCGCGAGCGTCTGCTGGCGCGCGACCATCTGGCGCTGGTGCGAGGTCTGCTGAGCCTTGACGATGTCGGAGACGACCTGGAAGGTCTCGCCGGCCTGCGGCACGCCCTGAAGGCCGAGCACCTCGACCGGGGTCGCGGGCCCCGCCTCGTCGATAATGTTGCCGCGGTCGTCGTACATCGCGCGCACCTTGCCGAAGATTTGCCCGACGATGAACGGGTCGCCGACCCTGAGCGTCCCCTGCTGGACGAGCACCGTCGCGACGGCGCCGCGCCCGCGGTCGAGCTTGGCTTCGAGGACGACGCCCGCGGCCAGACGCGTCGGGCTCGCCTTCAGGTTCAGGATGTCGGCCGTGAGCAGGATGGTTTCGAGCAGCGTGTCCAGGTTCTCGCGCTTCTTGGCGGAGACGGGCACCATCTCGGTCGTGTTGTCGCCGCCCCACTCGATGGGCTGGAGCCCCTGCATGGCCAGCTCCTGGCGGACGCGGTCGGGGTTGGCGTCGGGCTTGTCGATCTTGTTGATGGCGACGACGATGGGCACGTGCGCGGCGCGCGCGTGCTCGATGGCCTCGATGGTCTGCGGCATGACGCCGTCGTCGGCGGCGACGACGAGGACGACCACGTCGGTCGCCTTCGCGCCGCGGGCGCGCATCAGCGTGAACGCCTCGTGGCCGGGCGTGTCGAGGAAGACGACGCGGCGCGTCTGGTCGGGGGCGTCGGGGCTCGCCACCTGGACGCTGTAGGCGCCGATGTGCTGCGTGATGCCGCCGGCCTCGCCGCTGGCGACGTTGGCGGCTCGGATGGCGTCGAGCAGCGAGGTCTTGCCGTGGTCCACGTGACCCATGACGGTGACGACGGGCGCGCGCGCCTCCTCGGTGTCGTCGGCGTCGGCCTCGATGAGCTGCTCCAACTCCTCGTCGGCGATCATCTCCTCGAAGCCGAGGAACTGAACGTCGAAGCCGAAGCGGCGGCCCAGCTCCTTGGCCATCTCGTTGTCAAGCGTCTGGTTGAGCGTGGCGAAGACGCCGCGCTGAAGCAGGAGCGCCTGGATGTCCTTCGGGCGGATGCCGGTCTTCTCGGCGAACTCCTTGACGGTCGCGCCCTCGACGAGTCGCACCTGCTTGAGGTCGCCGGCCGTGGCCGCGGCCGCCGGGTTCAAAGACTGCGCGATGCGGTCTTCGAGCCGGAGCGCCTTCGGCGAGGCGGCGAAGTCGCGCTCGAAGCCGCGACCGCCGCGGCGGTCGCCTGGGCGCCCGCCGGGGAGCGGCCTTCCGCCGCGCCCGCTGCGGCCGCCGGGGCGGCGCGCGTCCGCGGGCGGGATGTAGGTGGTCTGCGGCGTGGCGGTCTCGCCGGGCGTGCCGTGGAGCGAGGCGTCGGCCTCGTGGCCGCGCCCTCCGCGCCCCCCGCGCGCGTCGCGTGCGGCGCGCCCGCTGCGGTCGCGCGGGGCCTGCGCCGGCGCGGCCGGGGCGACGGGGACGTTGACGCGCTGCCCGGGCTGGACGCCGGCCTTGAGCGCGTCCGCGGTCAGGCGCAGCGTCCTGACTTGTCTGCCGGGGGCGGGCGCGGCCGCCGCGGGCTGTTGCGTTTGTGGTGTTTCGGTCAAGTCGGGTTCTGTCGCCGCCGGGGCGGCCTCCTGTACCGGGACGTATGGCTCGACCTCGGCCGCCGGCGCTTCCGCTGCTTCGGGCTCGGGCTCGGGCGTGATGTGCTCGGGGGCCGACTCGACGTCGTCGTCGGGCGCGACCGCGGGCGCGGCTCCGGCCTGCGTGCCTGCTACGGCGGCCGGGTGCTCGGCGCGCGTGGCCGCCGGGCGCGGGCGCATGATGCGCGGGGCGAGCGGGCGCACGCCGCCGCCCGCGCCGTCGCCGGCGGCGGGCTGGTGCTCGGCGGGCGACCCGTCGGGCTCCGCCTCGGGCGCGGGTGCCCCGGCGTAGACCTCGGGCACGGGTGCCTCGGCGGGCTCGGCCGCGTACGCGGCGTCAACTTCGGCGTCGGAGGGTCTCGCCTTCTTGACGACGCGGATGCTGCGCTGGACGGTCGGCTCTTTCTTGGGGAAGTACTTGTTGCGGATCTTCTCGGCCAGCTCTTTGGAGATGGTGTTGGAAGGCACCGAGACGTCAACGCCCTCGCGGCGCACCTCTTCGATGAGGCGCTTCGACTCCATCTTCAGCTCTTTGGCGAGGTCGTAAATCCTGATCTTGGAAGTGTGGGCTGCTGACATGCACTCCTTCTTCGACGCTTCTGGTAAAACGGCGTCGTGCGCTTCACGGGTTAAGTGTCAAGTACGCCTCCTGACCTCTTCCCGGTTCGAGCGCGCGGCGCTTCGGGGCCGAGAAGGGACTTAAGGCGGGCAGCAGTCGCGCGCCCCCATTTCCGAGGGGCGCGCGGCCGCGTCACTAAAGCTATTCGACGTTGCCAGAAGCATCTTCGGCCTCGTCGTCGGCTACGTTTTCAACCGGGGCGGGCTCGCCCTCCGAGGGGGCGGCCGGCTCCGAAGACGTTTGAGCCTCGGGCGCGGAGGCTTCCGCGGGGAAGTCGCCGCGCGGCGAGACGGGCGAGTCCTCGTACTCTTCGTCCGACCTCCGCACCGTCGCGCCGGGGACGCCCTGACCTTCGGAGTCGAGCGTCGAGGGGCGCTCCTCCTCTACGAAGGCGCCGGTGTTCTGGATGACGGCGGCCTCGGTCGAGAAGATGTCCGGGGCGGGCGTAATCGTGTCGGGGCGCAGGTCGCGACCCGCCCCCTGCAAGATGAGTTCGTCGGCGGACATCTGCTCGACCTCGGTCATGGCGACCGGGTCGGCCGATTCGCTGGCGAGGATGTTTCCGGCCGAGAGGTCTTCGGCGAGGAACGGCGGGCGCGTGCGCGCCGCCTCGTCGTACCCTTCGGCGATCATCGCCTCCGAAGGCTCGACCTCGCGGTCGTCCGCGTCTGGGTCGGCCTCGAAAGACGCCGCGTGCTGCTCGACCGCGCGACCCTCTTCCTGCCCTCCGCCCGACCCGCCCTCGGGTTCGGTAACACCTTCTGATGCCGCCGCGCCCTCCGCGGAAGCCTCCGCGGGAGCGGCGGACTCTTCGCCGCCTTCACCTTCCGCGACGCCCTCCGCGGCTTCGGCCTCGGCCGACACGCGCGCGCTCTCGACGACGGCCGCCGCGGCCCCGATGAGCGCCTCGGCCTGGTCGATACTCACGTCGAGGAACTCGGCGATGTCGTCGACGGTGGCGGTCGCGAGCGCCTCGATGTCGCCGACGCCGTGGTCCGCGAGCGTCGAGACCATCGCCGGGTTCATGCCCTGCAAGCGCTCAAGCGGCACCGCCTCGCCCGAGGCGATCATCGCGCCCATCTGCGCGGCGACTTCCTTCTTGATCTCTTCCTCGCTGCGGATGTCGATGTTCCAGCCAACGAGCTTGGTGGCGAGCCGGACGTTCTGCCCGCGCTTGCCGATGGCCAGACTCAGTTGGTCTTCGTTGACGATGACCTCCATCTGGCGGTGCTCGATGTCTGTGATGCGAACCTGGTTGACCTTCGCGGGCGACAGGGCGTTGGCGGCGAAGACCGAGGGCTCGTCCGACCACTCGATGATGTCGATCTTCTCGCCGCGCAGCTCGCGGATGATGGCCTGGACGCGCGAGCCCTTCATGCCGACGCACGCGCCCACCGGGTCCACGTCGCGCTCGGTCGAGGCGACGGCGATCTTGGCGCGCTCGCCCGGCTCCCTGACCGCCGACTTGATGACGACCGTGCCGTCGTAAATCTCGGGCACCTCCATCTCAAACAGCCGCTTGAGGAGTTCCGGCGAGGTGCGCGAGACGACGACCTGCGGGCCCTTCGACTCTTTCGACACGTCGTCGATGACGACGCGGATTCTCTCGCCCTGGTTCCACTGCTCGCCGCGCGACTGCCCGTTGCGGCCCAGCACGGCCTCGACCGTGCCGAGGTCTACGATGAGGTCGCCGCGCTCGAAGCGCTTGACGTAGCCGTTGACGAGGTCGCCGACCTTGTCGATGTACTGCTCGTAGACGTTGTTGCGGACGGCGTCGCGCACCTTCTGGAAGAGAATCTGCTTGGCGGTCTGCGCGGCGATGCGCCCCATGTCCTCCATCGGCATCGGCAGTTGCAGCTCGTCGCCGACCTCGACCTCGTCGCCGGCCAGCTCCTTCGCCTCGTCGAGCGAAAGCTCGCGGCCCGGGTTCTCGACCTCCTCGACGACGACCTTCGAGGCGAAGATTTCGAGCCCCGTCTCGGGCGTCCACTCGACCTGAATCTCCTCGCCCGACTTGAACTGCTTGCGCGCGGCGGCCTTCACGGCCTCCTTCACGGCCTCGATGACGAGGTCGCGCTCTATGCCGTGTTCCTTGCAGACGGCTTCAATGCTCTGACCGATGGATGCGCTCATAAACTTTTTCGTCTTCGGCTCCGGTCGCCCCGCCCTCGCTTTAGTTTCGCGCGCGGCGGCGTCACCGGCTATTCAGTTGTTATTCAGTTGTCGTTCGCGCCCCGCCACTTTTCGCGGCGCGCTCTCGTTCCTCCGCGAGCCGGAACTCCTCCTCGACGTCTATCTCCAAATTCGCCTTGGCGATCTCGGAGAAGGGGGCGCGGACGCGCCCCGAAGTCTTGTCGTCGAACAGCACCTCGTCGCCCTCGACTCCGACGATGCGCCCGCGGAAGTTGCGCTGCCCGCCGATGGCCCCGCGCGTCTTCATCTTCGCCATCTTCCCGGCGAACCGCTCGTAGTCGCCCAGCGCGTAGAGCCCGCGCTCCAGACCCGGCGAGGAGACTTCCAGGGTGTATGTGCCCGGGATGAAGTCCTCCACGTCGAGCACGGTGCCGACGTGCGTGCTCACCGCGGAGCAGTCGGAGTGGGTGACGCCGCCCGGCTTGTCGATGAAGATGCGGACGACGGGCGAGCGCGGCCCCCCGGCGAATTCTACGTGGACGAGTTCGAGGCCGTGCTCCCCGGCCACACGGCGCGTGATCTCACGCACGCGCGACTCGACTGAAACCTCACCGTCCAACGCCCCGCAGCCCCCTTTTCAAAACCCTTAGCCCAAAAGAAAAAGTGGGCCAAAACCCACTAGGCAACGCCACCGCGCTCCGAGCAAGAGGCGGATTATACGGGAAGCCCGCGCGCGTGGCAACCCGCCAAAGCGGGGGGAAAGCGGGTCGGAGGGAGGGCGAAGCGTGGGCGGCAAACGGCGGGGAGAAGGGGGAAGCGGAAATGGCGAGGGGCCCGAAGACCCCTCGCGGAGCGGCGCTCAGAAAATGAGTTCGACGAGCCTGATCAGCCTCGTCCTCGGGTTGTTGTCGAGGCGCTGCCAGCCGAGGCACGACGCGCCGGCGCACGGCGTTCCCGTGAAGCGCCAGATGGCGCCCGTGTCGTGGAGTTGGTAGAGGTTAAAACTGGCGACGGCCGTGCGGGTGCGAGGGTTATTGCGGGTTTGCGGGGACTGCCTCGGCCCTACGCACCCAGCTTGCGCCTGACCGCCTCGCTGACGGCCTTCCCGTCGGCGTTGCGCCCGGCGAGACGCGCCTGCGCGGCCTTCATCACCGCGCCCATCTCCTTCAACGAGGACGCGCCGGTCTCGGCAATCGCCTCGGCGACCGCGCCCTCGATCTCTTCGGGCGAGGCCGCGCGCGGCAGATACTCCTCGATGACGGCTATCTCGGCCCGCTCCTTCTCGGCCAGCTCCGCCCGCCCGGCCTTCTCGTACTGCTCGACCGAGTCGCGCCGCTGCTTAACGAGAGATTGGAGCGCCTTCACCAACTCCTCGTCCGACAGCTCGCCGCCCTTCTCAATCTCGCGGTTCTGCACCGCCGCCTTCACCATCCGCAAAGTAGACAGCCGCGCGGCCTCCCTCGACTTCATGGCCGCCGTCATGTCGCTCGTGATTCGTTCCTTCAGACTCATGCCGTGAGATTAACGCCCGGCGCGCTTCTTCTCAACCGCCGCGCGGAGGTCTTCGAGGGTGGTGGAGGGGCCGTGGACGGCGGCGATGCGTTGCACGTCGAGGCCGCTTTTGGCGAGCCAGTCGAAGAAGTGGAGGGTGGTGTCGTTGACGGTCGAGGGGAGGTACTTGCCGGAGTTGGGGAGGTTGACGAGGTCGCCCTGAAAGATGAGCTTTTCTTTGGGGAGGTAGGCGACGAGCATCTCCGCGGCGTGCGGGCCGGGGCCGATGTCTATGAGTTCGAGCGTCTGCTTGCCGACGGTGAAGACGCGCCTGCCGCCGGTCACGAACTCGAACCGGGCCGGGCGCGGCGCGCGCGTCTGGTCGTCGGGCGTCATGGTGAAGGTGGACGAGGCCATCCGCTCGAAGTACCTGCGGTTGGCGGGCGTGGTGACGACCGTCACGTCGCTGGCGATGTAGCTGCGCAGGCCGCCCGAGTGGTCGTCGTGGTGGTGCGTGACGACGACGTACCTGACCGGCTTCGAGGGGAACATCTCGCGCGCCTTGTTGATGGTGGGTTTCGGGCCGCGGCCGCCGGCGTAGGGCTCGACGACGAGGACGTAGGTATCGAACTCGACGACGAGCGCGTTGGCCCCGCTCTCGAAGAGGTAGACGCCCTCGGCGAGTTTGGTCTCGCGAATCGGGGGCGGGGGCGCGGGGAAGGGCAGCTCCTCAAAGCCCTCGGGTCTGGCGAAGGCCGTGTCGGCCGGCTTGGTGTTGAAGCGCACCTCGGCGTACTTCACGTCCTCGGTGAGGTCTCCGCCGCGGCGCGTCTGTCTGCCCGTGGGAACCATGACGCCTTCGACGGCGCGGTAGCCGGGGAAGATGGTCTCCTGCACCACGTCGCCGTCCGACGGGTCCGTCACCATCTGCTCGTACTTCGAGAGGAGGTTGGTCTTGGAGTCGAAGAAGAGGTTAATCGTCGCGCCGTTGGCGGCGGCGAAGCAGACGACGCGGTGCGCGCGGCCGTCGAAGGTCTCTTCGCCCGCGTAGCGCAGCGTCGGCGTGCGCTGTTCGAGCGCGTAGGCGAGCAGGAGGTGCGGGAGGCGGCGGACGAAGTTGAAGACGCCGTTGGGAATGTTCGACGGGTTGATGGTTTGGACGGTGCGGTCGCGGTCGTTGGCGAAGAAGACCTGGCCGCCGCTGATGACGTTCCTGCCGCCGAAGACGAAGCCGCCGGGCAGCGGGTCGCGGTTCTCGAAGATGAAGCGGCCGCGCCGCACGTCGGCGAAGAGCGTCTCGTCGCGCGTCATCTTGTCCCAGGGCTGTTCGACCTTCAAACTCTGGTTGCGCGCCCACGCCGAGCCGGACGCCTTGACCCACACGTCCTCGGCCGCGCGCAACGCCTCCGTGCCGCCGAGCGCCTTCAAGCCCGCCTCGACCGTCTCGTAAGCCCTGCGGTAAGAGCCAGCGGTGCCGGCGGCCGGTTTCGGGGTCTGGCGCGCGGCGGCGTGGAGCGCGGGGAAGAGGACAAGACAGACAAAGAGCGCGGGCCTCAGCCTTCTCTGCATACGAAATTTTCTCCCTTCGGACAGGATTGTGGACGCGTGCGGTTTCGCGGACGACGGCGCGGTAATGCAGAGTTCAATACGACACGGCGGCGGGTAAGGTTTACGTCAGAACCGCCTGCGGTAGCGGGCGGCCTTTGCAGTCCGATAGCGCCGCGTAGCAAAGGGCCGCCCGCTGCCGCAGGCGGTTCTGACCAGTTTATTCGGCAGCCTTGCGGTGGCCGTTGGAGCGGGCGAGGTGCGCGGCGAGGAAGCGGCCGGTGTGCGAGTCGGGCGAGCGCATGACCACTTCGGGCGTCCCCGTCACGACGAGGCGGCCGCCGGCGTCGCCGCCTTCGGGGCCGAGGTCGATGAGGTGGTCGGCGGTCTTAATCACGTCGAGGTTGTGCTCGATGACGAGCAGCGAGCCGCCCGCCTCGACCAGCGTGCGGAAGGCCGCGAGCAGCTTGTTGATGTCCTCGAAGTGTAGGCCCGTCGTCGGCTCGTCGAAGATGTAGAGCGTCTTCGCGCCCGTCCGCTTGGAGAGGTAGGAGGCGAGCTTGACGCGCTGCGCCTCGCCGCCCGAAAGCGTCGTCGCCGACTGGCCGAGCCGCAGGTAGCCCAGGCCGACGTCGTCGAGCACGCGCAGGCGGTTGGCGATGCGCGCCGTGTCGCGGAAGAAGTTCATCGCCTCGCGGACGGTCATGTTGAGCACGTCGTTGATGCCCTTGCCGCGGTAGCGCACGTCCAAGACCTGCGGCTTGAAGCGCGTGCCCTTGCACTCCTCGCAGACCAGCTCGACGTCGGCGAGGAACTGCATCTCGACCGTCACGGTGCCGTCGCCCTCGCACACGTCGCAGCGCCCGCCGGGGACGTTGAAGGAGAAGTGCGACGGGTCCAGCCCCTTGCCCTGCGCGTCGCGGGTCTGCGAGAAGACCTCGCGGATGGCGTCGTAGACCTTGATGTAGGTGACCGGGTTCGAGCGCGGCGTCCGCCCGATGGGCGACTGGTCTACGAGCACCACGTCGTCCACGTGCTGCCCGCCCGCAAGCTCCCGGAAGCCGCCGACCTGCCCCTGCCACTCGCCGCGCTGCTTCTTCAGCCCCGCGTAGACGACGTCGTGGACGAGCGTCGATTTCCCCGAGCCCGAGACGCCCGTGACGCAGACGAACATCTCAAGCGGGATGTCGACGTCAACGTCCTTCAGGTTGTGCTCGGAGGCGCCGCGCACGGCGAGCTTCTTCTTCTTCGCCGGGCGGCGCTGCTTCGGCTCCTTTATCTCGACCTCGCCGCGCAGGTATTTCCCGGTGAGCGTCGCGCCCGATTTAAGCAGCCCCTCGAAGTCGCCCTCGTAGATGATCTTGCCGCCCAGCTCGCCGGCCGCCGGGCCGATGTCGAGGATGTGGTCGGCGGCGCGCATCATCTCCTCGTCGTGCTCGACGACGAGCACGGTGTTGCCGATGTCGCGCAGGTTGTGCAGGAGCTTGATGAGCCGCTCCGAGTCGCGCGGGTGAAGCCCGATGGACGGCTCGTCCAGAACGTAGAGCGCGCCGACGAGCGACGAGCCGAGGTTGGTGGCGAGCTGTATGCGCTGCGACTCGCCGCCCGAGAGCGTCGAGGCGAGGCGGTCGAGCGTCAGGTAGTCGAGCCCCACGTCCACGAGGAACTTCAGTCGGCGGCGGACTTCAAAGAGAACCTTGTCGGCGATGGCCGACTGCTCGGGCGAAAGCTCAAGCGAGTCGAAGAAGACGGCCGCGTCCTTGATGGCGAGCGAGCTGACCTCCGGCAGGGTACGCCCGCCGACCTTGACGTCGCGCGCCTCCTGACGCAGGCGCCCGCCGCCGCAGTCGGGGCAGAGCGTGTAGCCGCGGTACTTGGCGAGGAAGACGCGGACGTGCAGCTTGTACTTCTTAGTCTCAAGCCACTCGAAGAAGCCGCGCACGCCGCTAAACCCGCCGCGCCCGTCGATGACGGCGCGCTGCTGCGGCTTCGGCAACTCCTGAAACGGAACGTCGAACGGAATCTTCTCCTGCCGGCAGAAGCGTTTCAGCTCGGTGCGCGCCCACTCGTACTGCGGCTTCGTCCAGGGCTCCACCGCGCCCTCGGAGAGCGAGAGCGCGGGGTTGGGGATGACGAGTTCGGTGTCGAGCCCGATGGTGTTGCCGAAGCCCTGACAGGTGGGGCACGCGCCGTACGGGTTGTTAAAGCTGAACAGGCGCGGCTCGGGCTGCGCGTAGAGCGTCCCGTCGTACTTGCACTCGAAACGCTCGTTGAACTTGAACGTGCGCGGCCCTTCTTCGGACTTCTCGGCCGTGCGGACGTGCGCCTGGCCGTGCCCCTCTGTGAAGCAGGTCTCGAAGGAATCGACCAGACGCTCGCGCACGTCGGCGCGCGCGACGAGGCGGTCGACCAGCACGTAAACGTCATCGAAGTCGGGGCGCGTGTAGTCGTCGGGCGAGCGCAGCTCCAACGTCTCGCCGCCCGCCAGAAGCCGCGTGAAGCCGCGCTGCATCAGGCTCATCACGTGCGCCGTCACCGTCCGGCGGTCGGGCGCCGCTGACGCGGGCTGTTTGGCCGCCTTCTTCTTGGCCTTCGACGCAGACTTGGCCTGACCGTTCTCCTCGGCGCGCAGCCCGGCCTCGGCGGGGAAGAGGACGTAGAAGCGCGCGCCCTCGGGCAGGGCTTCCAAGACCTCGTGCGCGGCCGACTCGGGCGAGTCCTTTCGCACCTCGCGCCCGCAGACGCGGCAGAAGGTGATGCCGACGCGCGCGTAGAGGAGGCGCAGGTAGTCGTAAACTTCGGTCTGCGTTCCGACGGTCGAGCGCGGGTTGCGCGTCGAGTTCTTCTGCCGGATGGCGATGGCCGGCGGGATGCCTAGAACCTCGTCCACGTCGGGCTTGTCCATCCGTTCGAGGAACTGGCGGGCGTAGGCCGAGAGCGACTCGACGTAGCGGCGCTGCCCTTCGGCGTAGATGGTGTCGAAGGCGAGCGAGGACTTGCCCGAGCCGGAGACGCCCGTGACGACCGTCAGCTTCTCGACGGGGATGTGGAACGAGACGTTCTTCAGGTTGTTGACGCGCGCCCCTCGGACGATGATTGCTTCTTGGCTCATGTTCGGAAATGCACGGCGACGCCCACTGTGAACTATCGGGAGAAGGGGCGAACCGCCAATGATACTCTGTTTCGCGGCGCACGCGAAATGGGGACGGCGGGATGAACGTTTCGGGGATAAATTTTAACTTTTCGACACGGCGGGGACAGAGGCCGCGCCTAAAATCCGACCGTTCCCGGCGGCACGTAAATGACTCGGATGACTCCAAAAACTGAGAAGAGAACGACCCCGCGGCTCGGGCTCGTCTGCATCACGCACTCGGACGAGGTGAGGTATAAGACCGTCACGCGCAAGCGTCTGTTGCAGTTCCCCGGGGACGAGCAGAAGCGCGTGCTGCGCGACCTCTACGCGGCGAACCTCGCGCGGCTGAACGCGGCGCTCGACTTCTGCGCGGCGCGCGGCCTCAGCCTCTACCGCATGACCTCGGCGCTCTTCCCCTTCGCCGACGACGAGGCCGGCTCCGACGTGCTCGAAGAGTTCAGGGGGGATTTGGAGAGGACGGGGGCGCGCGCCGTGGAACAGGGGCTCAGGCTCGTCCTGCACCCCGACCAGTTCGTCGTGCTCAGCTCCGACTCGCCGCAGACAATCGCCAACAGCGTCAAGATTCTCGAATCGCACGCGCGCACGCTCGACCTGCTCGGCCTGCCGCGCTCGCCCTGGGCGCTCATCGAGATTCACGGCGGGAAGGGCGGAAGGAGCGACCGTCTAGTCGAACAGATAGGGCTGCTGCCGGAGTCTGTGCGCACGCGCGTCGCGTTCGAGAACGACGAGTACATCTACTCGGCCGCGGAGATTCTCGACGTGTGCCGGCGCGCGGGCGTGCCGATGGTCTTCGACGCGCACCACCACGTCGTACACGAGGGGCTGGACTCTTACGACCACCCGAGCGTCGCCGAGATGGTCGAGGCCGCGCGCGGGACGTGGGCGAACCCCGAGTGGCAGCTCGTCCACATCTCGAACGGCTGCACGTCCTTCCGCGACCGGAGCCACAGCGACCTCGTCGAGACGATGCCCGCCGCCTACCGTCGCGTCCCCTGGATCGAGGTCGAGGCCAAGCACAAGGAGCTTGCCATCGAACGCCTCACCGCCGACTGGCTCTCGACATGACCCGGCGGCCGTCGCACACGATTTGAAGAACGGCGCCGGGATGAGGCAGACTCGGGGGCATGAAGTTTCTTCTTCTCGCAATCATCCTTTTGACTTCGTGCGGGTCTGCGATGCCCGTGCGGACGCAAAAGCCGGCGGAGGCCGTGAAGACGCCGGCTTCGCCCGTGCCGAAGACGCTCGACGCGGCGCGGCTTCTGGAGGACGTGCGCGTGCTCTCGGCGGACGCGATGGAGGGGCGCGGGACGGGGACGCCGGGCGGCGCGATGGCGCGCGCCTACGTCGCGCGCCGCTTCGCGGACGCGGGGCTCAAGCCGCTCGGCGCGTCCTTCGAGCAGACGTTCGAGCTGCCCGCGCGCGCCGGCGGGCCGAAGTCCGGCGTCAACCTCGTCGGCTACGTGCAGGGGCGCACGCACCCCGACCGCTTCGTCGTCGTCACGGCGCACTACGACCACCTCGGCGTAAGCGGCGGGGCGGTCTTTAACGGCGCGGACGACAACGCCTCGGGCGTCGCCGTGCTGCTGCAACTGGCCGCGCGCTTCGGCGGCCCGCGCGGCCCCGAGAACTCTTTCATCTTCGCCGCGCTCGACGCCGAGGAGCTGGGTCTGCTCGGCGCGCGCGCCCTCGTCAGACAGCTCCAGGCGGAGAAGCGCGTGCTGGCGCTCAACGTCAACCTCGACATGGTCGGCCGCAGCGACCGCGGCGAGCTTTACGCCGTCGGGACGTTTCAGACGCCCTCGCTCCGCGCGCCGCTCGAACGCGTCGCCTCACGCGCGCCCGTCAAGCTCCTCTTCGGCCACGACCGCCCCGAGCTGGGGAAGGGCGACTGGACGAACCAGTCCGACCAGCTCCACTTCCACCGCGCGGGCGTCCCCTTCGTCTACTTCGGCGTCGAAGACCACAGGGACTACCACCGGCCCACGGACGACTTCGCGGCGCTCACCGCGGAGTTCTTCGTCCGCGCCGCCGAGACGATTCTCGACGCGGCCGAGACGCTCGACGCCGAACTCGACTTGTTGAGCAGGCCGCGCGGGAAGGGGTGACGCTCAGAGTCCGAAGAGGCTTCTCGTGTCGATGATGACGGTCTTGGCGCCGCGTTCGCTCGCCCTCCCGATCATGTCGAAAGTGCCGCCCTTGCCGTCGCCGGCCTCGGTGTCCCAGAGCGCGATGAGCGTGACGTTGCCGCCGCCGGCGTGCGCCAGCGCGTTGTGCAGAATCCAGAGGTTGTTGCGCTGCCAGACGTTGTAGCCGGGCTTCTCCTGAAGCCAGCCGGGCAGCGCCTTCGACTCGCCGAGCACGCGCACCGTGTGCGACCTGACCAGGCGGTTGAACTCCTCGACCCAGAGCGGCCCGGCGTGCGCGACCGACGCCTTGACGTACTCGTCGCGCGGCAGCGCCAGGAAGACGCGGGTCGGGATGCCGGCCTCCTCGCAGACCTGGTGGAAGAGCATGTCGCCGCCGCTCGCGCAGCCGGCCACGCCGTACGCGACGCCGCCCGCCGCCTCGCGCTCGGCGGCGACGGCCTCGGCCAGCCTCCGCTTAGCCACGTCGGCCTTGTCCGCCGGGAAGCGCGGCTGGTCGCGTCCGGGGGCGTCGATCATGTGACCCGTGAACAGGAGCACGCGCCGCGCCGCGCCGGCCTCTTCCGCCCCACCGGCCGGAGCCGGGGCGATGCGGCCGACGGCTTCGAGCGCGGCGGCGACGTTCTCGGCGCGCACGCCGAGCCGCTGGTAGAGCAGGAGTTGGCCGCGCACGGAGTCGAAGGCTAAGGCGGGCGTCCCGCCGGGGAGCGCCCTCTCGTATGCGGCGGCGACGCGTCGCGGCCGTTCCGAGGTGAGCAGGCAGAGGTCGGCCTCGCCGATCTCGGTCCAGGTGTCGCGCCTGCCCTCGCGCTTCAGGCGCAGGCCGGCGGCGTCGAGCGACATCTCGACCGCCGCCGAGAGCCGTTTGATCTCGTCCTTCCGTTTGGCAAGCTCCGCGCGCGCCTCCTCGTCGCTGTCGAACTCGTCCTCCCAGACGCCCGGCAGCGCCTCGGCCAGCCCGACCTTGACGGTCAGCATGGCGAGGGCGTTGAGCCCCGAGTAGAAGTGGTTCAAGTCCTCGTTGAAGCCGCGCACGTAAGCCTCGTAGGAGTCTTCGAGGTGGCGCGAGGTGAGCGCGCGCTGGAGCCGCTGCGCCTCGGGCGCCTGCTCCCAGTCGTCGCGCCAGCGCGACTTGGCGTTGCGGCCGGCGAGCGACTGAAGCTCGGCGCGGTCGTGCTCGCCCGCGCCCTTCCGGCCGAGCGCGCGTTTGAGCGCCTGGTCGGAGCGCGCCAGCTCGCCGAGCCGCTGGTAGATAGTCCCGAGCAGCGTGTTCGCTTCGAGGTCGGTCGGGTCGAGGTCGCGCACGGCCTCCCACGTCAGGCGCGCGCCGTCGAACGTCTTGAGGCTGTACTGCGCTCGGCCGACGAGCCGCAGCCCCTCGGTCTCCCACTCGAAGCCGCGCGCCTCGTCGGCCAGCAGTTCGAGGTCGCCCAGCTCGCCGGCCTCGGCCGCGCGCTCGACCTCCTCGCGGAAGCCGAGCGGGATGGGCAGGAAGTGCGCCCGCTCCTGCTCCTCCAACTCCGGGAGCAGTTGGAAGACGGGGCTGTCCCGCCCCTCGGAGTTGATGGTCTGTCGCAGACCCTCGGTCAGCTCGGCGAGGCCCTCGGCCGGGGCCGCCCCGTCGTAGGTGAGGTAGCGGTCGGTCTTCAGGTCGAAGGGGACTTCGTCCGTCTTGATGCCGGCGCCGCGCGCGCGCAGGAGGAAGGTGCGCTTGCCGCGCAGCGCGTGGCGGACGCCGAGCTCGTAGTAGACGTTGGCGTTGTGGATGGAGATGTCGGCGACGACGAGGTCGGCGGTGAGGAGCCGCTGGAACATGTCGAGGCGGATGTTCCCCTGACGGCGTATCTCCATCGTGGTGCGCCCCGTGACCTCCAGGGCGTCGAGCGCAGGGGCGATGAGCGCGCGCTCGACCTCGTCGAAGTCGATGTCGTTCTTCGTCCCGAAGGGGCGGATGATGAAGGCGCGCATGGCTGCTCCTCTAGGGCCCCTCGAAGTGGCCGAAGTCTTCGAGCCGGAAGTGCTCGGGTCTGACCTCCCCGGCGAGCTTTTGGCCGACGCGGACGAGGTCGGCGATGTGCTCGACCGAGTCGAGCTGCGAGACTTTCGCGGCGTCCACGTCGCCGAGGTCGTGCGCCGAGAGCCACGCGGCGGAAAGCTCCGCGTTGTAGCGCGCGTAGAGGAACCTGCGCCCGAGGTCTTGCGAGAGCGGGAGGGCCGCGCCCGCCGCGTCGCGCGGGACGAGGTCGCCCAGCTCGCGGTCTATCGGCGCGCCGTAGACGCAGCGCCCGACGGTGCGGCAGTTAACGTCCTGATCGATCTGCGCGCCGTACATCAGCGCGGCCGGAATCTCGGCGGCGTTGGTGAGCGCGGTCTTGCCCGCGGAGTAGATGGCGGCGTCAACCTTCGGCGCGGAGCCGGTGCCGACCGACACGAGGAGGAGCTTGCGCTCGCCCGCCGCCCAGCCGAGGTTGTACTCGGGCAGCGTCGCCATCCGCGCGAGCAGGAAGGCGGGGTTGTTGTAGGGCGTCAGCCCGCCGTCCTCGAAGACGAAGGTCTTGGAGGGGTTCTGCGCGTCCCACTGGATGACCTCGGGCGCGAAGTAGATGGGCGCGGCCGTCGAGGCGCGGACGAGCTGCCAGAGCGGGATGCAGAGGTTGCAGTCCGCGCGCCCCGGGAGGTTGTAACGCGCGAACGGGTTGCTGCTCACCGGCCACGGCGAGTCGGTCGAGACGTTGCGCGTGACGACGAGCAGGAGGCTCTTGAGGTGCTCCGGGAAGAGCGTCGTGTCGGCGCCGAAGGTCTGCTGCAACTTCTCCTTGAGCGGCTGCGACTCGTAGAGGTGGCGCAGGCGGCGGAGGATGAACGACTTGTCGAACATCGCCGGCCCGGCCTCCATGTAGAAGTCCGAAAGCTCCTTCGCGGACATCCCGCGCGCGAGGCCCGCGGCGATGATGGCGCCGGTGCTCGTCCCGCCGATGTAGTCGAAGAAGTTGCACAGGCGGAAGTCGTCGCCCTGCCCGCTCCGCTCGCGCAGAATCTCCTCGATCCTGACGAGCACCTGGAGGGTCAGCACGCCGCGGATGCCGCCGCCGTCGAGCGCCAGCAGCCTGCGCGGCCGTCCCTCAGTCCCCGCGCCGTAGCGCTTTTCGAGCGGCCCCCAAGAGGGCGCTTCGGTCTCTGCCATTTTTCGTCTCCTCGGGTTGTGGTTGTTCGGGCGCGGGCCGCGCGCGGCGGCCCGTGCTGCGGCGGCGGCGCTCCGACGTGTACACTTGACCGTCGCGGCGTGTCAATGAAATTCTGAGGGCGGCCGTCTTAAACTGAAGGGGCGCGAAAAGACTTGGAGACACTTTTGAACGAGAGGGAGGTGCGCGTCGTCGGCTCGCTCGTCGAGAAGCAGGTGACGACGCCGGACTACTACCCGCTGACGTTGAACGCGCTGGTGCACGCGTGCAACCAGATTTCCAACCGCGACCCCGTCGTGCAGTACGGCGAGCGCGAGGTGGCCGACGCGGTCGATTCTCTGCGCGCGAAGAATCTTGTCTACATCTTCTACGGCGCGGACAGCCGCGTGCCGAAGTACAAGCACATGGCGCGCGAGGTCTACGGGCTGACGGCGGCGGAGATGGCCGCGCTCTGCGTGCTGATGCTGCGCGGGCCGCAGACGGTCGGCGAGGTGCGCGGGCGGACGGGCAGGCTCCACGAGTTCGCCGATCTGCGCGAGGTCGAGGAGACGCTCGACGCGCTGGCGCGCAGGGACGAGCCGCTCGTCACCAAACTCCCGCGTCAGACGGGGCGCAAGGAGGCGCGCTACGCGCACCTGCTCTCGGGCCAGCCCGTGGTGGAAGAGGAGCCGGAGGGCCAACCGTCCGCCGCGCCGCGCGCCCCGGCCGTCTCGCGCGCGGGCGACGGCGAGCGGGTCGCGCGGCTCGAAGCCGAAGTCGAGCGCCTGAGCGGCGAGGTCGCCGAGATGCGCCGGCAGTTTGAAGAGTTCCGCAGACAGTTCGAGTAAGCAGAATTTCAGATTCCGAATTTGAAATCTCAAACCCCGAGAAGCGTGCGCCGCGCGGCCGGACTCGTCAGGCTCGAACGCGACTTCTACACGCGCGCGGACACCCTGCGCGTGGCGCGCGAGCTTTTGGGGAAGCGGCTCGTCGTCCCTTCGGACGCGGGCGCGCGCGTCTCCGGGCGCGTCGTCGAGGTCGAGGCTTACCTCGGCGTCGAGGACAGGGCGGCCCACTCGTTCGGCGGCAGGCGCACGCGCCGCACCGAGACGATGTACGCGGTCGGCGGCACCGCCTACGTCTTCTTCGTCTACGGGATGCACCACCAGTTCAACGTCGTCACGGGCCCCGCGGGGCGGCCGCACGCCTTGCTCGTCCGCGCCGTCGAGCCGGAGGAGGGAATCGAGTTGATGAAGGCGCGGCGGCCCGTCTCGAAAGAGCGCGAGCTGACATCCGGGCCGGGCAAGCTCTGCCGCGCGCTCGCGCTCGACCTCACACACGACGGCGAAGACCTGACCGCGGGCGGGCGCGTCTGGCTCGAAGAGACGGGCGTCGAATACGGTTCGGACGAGGTCGCCTCGGGCGCGCGCATCGGCGTCGATTACGCCGGCGAGGACGCGCTACGGCCGTGGCGCTTCTGGGTCAAAGGCAACGTGTACGTGAGCAGGAAAGGTTAAGGCGGGGAATTTTGCGGATTACTTTTCTCGGAACGAGCGCGGGTGTGCCGACGCGCGCGAGAAACGTCTCGTGCGTGGCGCTGAGGCTGCCGCAGCGCGGCGAGGTCTGGCTCTTCGACTGCGGCGAGGGGACGCAGCACCAGATTCTCCGCAGCGACCTCAGCATCAGCCAGGTCACGCGCGTCTTCATCACGCACATGCACGGCGACCACGTCTACGGGCTGATGGGCTTGCTGGCGACGTGCGGCATGGCGGGCGGCGCGCGCGGCATCTCGGTCTACGGCCCGCCCGGCATCTCGGAGTACGTGCGCGAGGTGAGCCGGCGGACGCAGCTCCACACCTCCTACGCGCTCGAAGTCAAAGAGGTCTCCGAGGGGCTCGTCTTCGAGGACGCGGAGTTCTCGGTCTCCTGCGCGCCGCTCAAGCACCGGCTGCCGGCCTACGGCTACCGCGTGGACGAGCGCGACCGCCCCGGCCACTTCGACGCGGCGCGGGCGATGGAGCTGGGCATCCCGCCGGGGCCGCTCTACGGCCGGCTCAAGCGCGCCGAGCGCGTCACGCTCCCCGACGGCCGCGCCTTCGACGGCGCTGACTTCTGCGGCCCGACGCTCAAGGGCCGGAGCGTCGTCTACTGCACGGACACCATCTACTGCCGCTCGGCCGTCGGGCTCGCGCGCGCCGCCGACCTCCTCATCCACGAGGCGACCTTCGCCGACGCGGACGAGGGGCTGGCGGTGCGCAGCACGCACTCGACCGCCTCGATGGCGGCGCGCGTGGCGAAGGAGGCCGGCGCGCGCAGACTCGTCCTGACGCACTTCAGCCCGCGCTACTTCCCCGGCAACCAGACCGCGCCCGAAGACCTTCTGCGCGAGGCGCGCGCCGTCTTCGCCGAGGCCGAACTGGCGCACGACTTCCTGAGCGTTGACGTGGGACGGCGCGAGTAGTAAACAACACTGGCCGCCGGCCGACCGTCACGCCCGGCCATCGTCGAAACATCAGCGGCCCGCCGCGTCCGGCCGGCCACCCTGCGGCACGTCGCGCTTTACACGCCGCCTGTTGCGTGTGATACGATGTGCCAAGTTTGCAACGCCGCGACAGGCCGTGCTCATCGGCGGCGGAGAAGGTTAACGCGAGGAGCGAGAGAGAGAAATGTCCTATAACAAGATCATCCTTATCGGCAACCTCGGGCGCGACCCCGAGCTGAGCTACACCCCACAGGGCACGGCGGTCTGCAAGTTTTCGGTGGCGACCAACGAGCGGCGGCGCGACAAGAGCGGCGAGCAGCAGGACATCACCACCTGGTTCCGCGTCTCGGCGTGGGGCAAGCAGGGCGAGAACGTCTCTCGCTACCTGACGAAGGGGCGCAAGGTCTACGTCGAGGGGCGCCTCCACGTCGAGGAGTGGACTGACCGCGACGGCAAGGCGCGCCAGTCGCTCGAAGTCAACGCCTCCGAGGTGCAGTTCATCGACGGCCCCGGCGGCGGTGGCGGCGTCGAGGGCATCCCCGTCCGCTCGCAGCAGGGCGGTGGCGGCGGCGGAGGCGGCGGTTCGCAGCCGCGCGGAGGCGGCGGTGCCGGCGGCGGCGGAGGCAGACCCCCGGCCGGCGGCGACGGCGGCGACATCGAGGATGACGAAATTCCTTTTTGATAAGTAGCTGTTACGGCTGAGTGATTCCCGCATGGAAAAGAGCTGCTTCAAGTGTGGAATCACTCAGCCGCTCGACAGCTTTTATCATCATCCGGAAACGTCGGACGGGCACCTAGGCAAGTGTAAGACTTGTACAAAGTCTGACGTATCTCGAAATTACCAAAACAACAGGTCGTACTATCAGGAGTACGAGCGCGAACGAGAAAAGCGGCCCAAGCGGCGTGCGGCCAAAAGTGTATATGCGAGGAAATGGAATCGCGTTCACACGGATCGTAAGAACGCCTACACCGCCGAACGCCGGGCCTGCCGAAGACGTGCTTGCCCAAAGTGGATAAGCCGAACAGACCTGAAGCGGGTTTACGAGAACTGTCCCGAAGACATGGTCGTTGACCACATCGTCCCTTTGAAGAATCCGAACGTTTGTGGTCTACACGTACCGTGGAATTTACAATACTTAACTCCGGGCGAGAATTCGAGCAAGGGCAATAGATTGTGACAAGATACTGTTCAGTCTCCCGACGAGTATTGCGAACATGGGCGAGGAGTTGAGGGACGCGGACGAGACGGGGCGGGCGCTGGTGGCGGTCGAGCGCGCGCGGTTCATGCCGGCGATGTCCATCGAGTCGGCGGTCGAGCGCTACAACGCCGTGACCGAGTTCGTCAGCCGCGTCCTGCGCAGGGACATCGACTACGGCGTCATCCCCGGCACGGACAAGCGCACGCTCCTCAAGCCCGGCGCCGAGAAGCTGACGACCTTCTTCGGCCTCTCGACGCGCTTCGAGCTGCTCGAACGCATCGAGGACTGGACGGGCGAGCGCCACGGCGGCGAGCCCTTCTTCTACTACCTCTACCGCTGCCGCCTCATGCGCGGCGAAGTGCTCATCGCCGAGGGCGACGGCTCCTGCAACTCGCGCGAGACGAAGTACCGCTGGCGCGAGTCGCAGCGCGCCTGCCCCGCCTGCGCCGCCGCCGCCATCATCAAAGGCCGCGAACAGTACGGAGGCGGCTGGGTCTGTTTTAAGAAGAAGGGCGGCTGCGGCGCGAAGTACCCGGACGGCGACCAGTCAATTGAAAGTCAGCAGACCGGCCGCGTCTTCAACCCCGACATCGCCGATCAGGTCAACACCATCCAGAAGATGGCGCAGAAGAGGTCTCTGGTCGGGGCCGTGCTGCTCGCGGTCAACGCGTCTGAGTTCTTCACGCAGGACGTGGAGGACATGCCTTTGGGTGCGGGCGTGGTCGTGCGCGACCTGTCGGCCGAGCCGAGACTTGAGGAAGAGATACGCGCGGCGTGCCGTGCGCTGGGGAAGACCGAGGAGCAGTTGGGCGGCTGGCTCCGCAAGAAGTACGGCGCGGGCTCCGCCGCGGAGCTGAGCGAGGCGGACAGGCGCGAGGTGCTGTCCCTCCTGCAAGGCATGCTCTCGAAGCGCGCGGCGTGAGTCTACGTTAGACGCGGGACTGCCCGGCGTCGGCCCCGACCTCCCTTTAACATGGACACTACGACGCTCGTCCTCCGGTTCGACGCGGGCACGCTGCTGCTCGACGGCGCGGGGGCCGACGCTCGCGTGCCCGAGCCCTTCCGCTGGGACGCGCGCGTGATGCGCTGGCGCGCGCCCGCGTGGGAGTACCGGCGGGTCGTCAAAGAGCTTGTCCGCGCCAAGACGCCTTACGAAGACCACGCGCGCGCCTACCACCGCTTCGACTTCCCGACCAAGTTCCTCGTCGAGCCGAGGCCATACCAGCAGGAGGCGGTCGAGGAGTGGAGGAGGGCCAACCACTGCGGCGTCGTGGTGCTCCCGACCGGCGCGGGCAAGAGCCTGGTCGCGCAGATGGCCATCGAGCAGGTGAAGCGCTCGGCGCTCGTCGTCGTGCCGACGCTCGATTTGATGAACCAGTGGTACGACCTTCTGCTCTCAAGCTTCAACGCAGAGGTCGGCCTCATCGGCGGCGGCTACTTCGAGACGGGCGCGCTCACGGTGACGACCTACGCCTCGGCCTTCCGTTTCATGGAGCGGCTCGGCAACCGCTTCGGCCTCGTCATCTTCGACGAGTGCCACCACCTGCCTTCGGGCGTCCACCGCATCGCCGCGGAGATGTGCATCGCGCCCTTCCGTCTGGGCCTGAGTGCGACGCCCGAGCGCGCCGACGGCGGCGACGCGCTGCTCGAACGGCTCGTCGGCCCCCTCGTCTTCCGGCGCGAGACGCACGAGATGGCGGGCGAGTACCTTTCGGACTACACGGTCGTCCGCCTGCGCGTCGAGCTGTCGGAGGATGAGCGCGCGGCCTACGAGCGCGAGCGTGAAGTCTTCCGCGCCTTCCTCAAGCAGAAGGGAATCGGGCTGAGTTCTCTGCGCGGCTGGCAGATGTTCGTCGCGGCCTCGGCGCGCTCGCAGGAGGGGCGGCGCGCGATGCTCGCGTACCGCGAGTCGAAGCGCATCGCCCTGGGGACGGACTCGAAGCTGCGCGTGCTGGGCGAGCTTTTGCAGCGCCACCGGCGCGACAAGGTTCTGGCCTTCACGGCCGAGAACGAGATGGTCTACCGCATCTCGCGCCGCTTCCTCGTCCCGGCCATCACGCACGAGACCGGCGTCAAGGAGCGCCGCCGGTGGCTCGAAGCCTTCAACAAGGGCGAGGTGCTGGCGCTCGTCACGTCGAAGGTTCTGAACGAGGGCGTCAACATCCCCGACGCGTCGGTCGCGGTGGTGCTCTCCGGCTCGGGCTCGACGCGCGAGCACGTCCAGCGGCTCGGGAGGATTCTGAGGAAGTTCCCCGGCAAGGAGGCGATACTCTACGAAGTGGTGACTCAGGACACGACCGAGGAGCACATCAGCCGGCGGCGCGGCGCGGGCGAGCAGTTCCGCGACCAGCGCCGCGAGCCCGACGAGCCTTCGCTGATTTGAAGAGATGCTGACCGCAGACCTCGCAATGAGCTGGCAGCGCGGCGACCAGATTCGGCCGCGCTACATCGACGCCGAAGACGAGGAGTATTTGCGCGCGGCCGAGGACCTGGTCGCCATCTTCGAGTCGCACGGGGGGCGCGCGCGCGCCGCGCTCGAAGAGTCTTTGCAGGAGTACGTGGGGACGGGGACGGACTACCGCATCCTGCGCGGATTGATAAAGCTCCTGACCGACCGCTGCGAGTTCGAGACCTCCGCGCCGGCCGAGCCGTCGGAGATACGCCGCTCGGTCTTCCTCAAGGCGCGCGAGCGCCACCCCGTCGCGTCGGAAGAGGCGCGAGCCGAAGTCGTCGCCGAGGCCGCGCGCGAACTCTCGTGCGACGCCGCCGCGCTGGCGGACGCGCTCTACGCCGACCTGCCCGAGAACCAGCGGCTCGCGCTCTTCGAGCACATCACGCCCGCCGAGCTTTTAGACCTCTACAACGTCGCGCAGGCGCAGGCGCTGCTCTACCGCTCGGTCGAGATGCGTCTGTGGCTTGAGCCCCAGTCGCCCGAAGGCTTTCGCGAGCTGTTCGGGTCGATAAAAGCCTACCGGCTGATTCACACCGTGCGCGGCAATTCGAGCGACGGCTACGAGGTGCGGCTCGACGGCCCGGCCTCAATCTTCCAGCGGTCGCAGAAGTACGGCATCCAGATGGCCGTCTTCCTCCCCGCCCTGCTTCTCTGCAAGGGCTGGCGGATGAGGGCCGAGATTCAGGGCCGGTATAACAGCGTCGCCTACTTCGAGCTGACGAGCGAGCAGACGCAACTGCGCTCGCACTACCCGGAAATCACGGCCTACGAGAACCCGGTCACGGACAAGCTCGCCGCCGCCTGGGCGCGCGCCGGCGGCGCTTGGGGGCTTGAGCCGAGCAGCGAGGTGATAGACCTCGGCGACTCCGCCTTCATACCCGACTTCGTGCTGCGGCACGCCGAGACGGGCGCGCGCGTCTTCCTCGAAGTCCTCGGCTTCTGGACGCCCGAGCACCTGCGCGAGCGCCTGCTCGAATTCGACCACGCCGGCCGCCGCGACTTCATCCTCGCCGCCTGGGACGAGCTGCGCGGCACGCGCGACCCCATGACGAACATCCCGCCCAACACGATTGTTTTTAAGAGAAGCCTCGACCCGGCCGCCGTCGCCCTGATGGCCGACGAGCTGACGGCACGTCCGTGAGCCGCCCGCCGGAGGGCTCAACTGAAAGCGGCCTCGTCCTGCTCCGCCGATTCTACGAGTCCCGGGCTGGGTTCAGTGTCAGCGGGGCGCGCCTTCAGCCGCGCGGGCGGCAAGGCGCGCTCGACGGGCGGCGAAACCCGTAAGAGCTTGCCCACGTCGAGCCGGTCGAGGCTGTAGCGTCCCATGTCGGAGAGACGGTCCTGGTCGAAGAGGTCTTCCACGCCGACGCAACCGAACCTCAGGAGGTTCATCAACTCGCCCCGCTGCTGCCAGTGGTGAACGGCTTGGTCGCCTGCCAATGGATACCCGCCGTTAGCGACCTCCTGGAGCCTCTGTAACAACCCGTAATCTTCATCGAGGTCAGCGAGCAGGCGGGGCCAGCGCAGGCCGATGGCGACAAACTTGCCGAGTTGTTGGAACGTGAGCGCGTCGAAGGGCGAGCCGGCCCGCGGCCTGCGGAAGAGTCCCGTCTCGAAAGCTATGTACACCTTGAGCCGGAAGAGGTTGATGAACTGCTTGATGCGGCGCGGGTTATAGTCGAGCGCCGGCGCGACCATCAGCACGATGTTCCGGACGGTCAGCGAGTCGCCCCGCTCAAGCAGCATCAGGCTCTCCTTCTCCTCCGGCCCCTTCGCCGCGGGCTCCTGCTTGTCGGCGTCGATGATTTCGACGCTCGCGCCCGCCTCCCGCAGAATCTCGGCGGGGTCACGCTCGACCTGCGCGGCGTGCGGCGTGCCGCGCGCGGGGCTTGCGTCTAGTGTCGCACCCTCCCTTTTTCGCGGGGCCCCGTCCTCCGCGCCCTCGACGAGCGGGGCGATGAAGTCGAGGAGCGTCCGCACCCCCATCTGCGCGGGCTGTGGGACGCGGAAGGGAATCTGTATGAACTTCTCTATGAAGTTGTAGCCGTACTCCAGTCCGAACGCGATGTCGTGGGAGGGCTGCGCGGCGGGCTTCGCCGGGGCGGGGTCGGCGGCGTCCGCCGCCCGCGCGCGGTCTTTCGCGGCCTGCCCCGCCGGCCTCTGCGCAAGGTAGGGCAGCAGCTTCTCGTTCTTGACGGCGAGCCCGGCCGCGACCTTCTCCCGGTCCATGCCGAT
>DASWNR010000084.1:0-9520 GCA_036399155.1 Pyrinomonadaceae bacterium | reverse complement strand
AAGCGCGGCCGCCCCGTCGCCGGGTCGAGCCGCGCGTTGTAGATGTGGAAGTCGTAGCGCAGCTCCATCCCCGCGCGCAGACGCCGCACCGCCGGGTCGGCCTCCAACTCGGCCGGCGTGGGCGCGACGCCCGCCGCCGCCACCGCTTCGGCCGGCCTCCCGCTGAGCACCAACCCCGAGAGCGCGAGGCGGCCGCCCGCGAAGTCTGGCACCTCGACCAGTTCGTTCGCGGAGCTGACCTGCTCGCTCGCCTCGTCGATGACGGCGACGCGGAGTTGATACGCGCCGGGCGACTTGACCGGGACTTTGAGCGTGTAGCGGAGGCCGTTCGCAAGCAGGCGCTCGTAGTCGGACGCCCCGACGCGGACGGTCTCGACGCCGTTCGCGGAGTCGAGCGGCTTGCCGCTCTCGCCGAGCGTGACGGCCAGCACCTCGACCGAGGCTTTGCGGAACCCGCCCGGCTCCTCCGTGAACTTGAGAGCGCGCGCGTCCACGTGGATGAGCGCGCGGACGTAGGAGCCGGTCTGCGCGTCGTTGCCGAAGAGCGGCGTCAGCGTGAGCCCGATTGAGCCGGAGGCGAGCGGCGAGGTGAGCGCGCGCAGGAGCCGGCCGGCGCGCGTCGCGGGCTGAGCCGCGGCGAGGTCGGCGTCGGCCGACGGGTAGAAGCCAGTGCGGTGGCGCACGCGAAGGCCGGGGCGCTTCACGCGCAGCGTGATGTTGTGGAACGCGCGGCCTGCGCGCTGCGGGTCGAAGGTCTGCGCGTCGGGCCGGTAGCCGATGAGGTAATAGCCCCTCTGGTCTTCGAGCACGCGCTCGACGCCGAAGACCTGCGCGCCGCCGGTCTGCTTCGAGAGGTAGCGCAGCGCTTCCTTCGTCTCGTAGCGCGTGCGGTCGCCGCCGAAGGCGCCCGCGCTTCGCACCATCTCGGCCAGCCCTGTGTTGGCCGGGGCGCCGGGGACGGCCGCGCCCGGCGAGACGGTTCCCGGCTGGCCGCCGGGGCCGCTCCCGCCTCCGCCGCTCGTCTGCGAAGGCGCGGAGGAGGGAGCCGTCACGAGGCCGACGCCGCCGCCGAGCTTGCCCGGCGTGAGGTCTGAGGCGTCCAACTCGTAGACACTCGCCGATGCGCGGTTGGCGAGGTCGGCCATGCGTTGCAGGTACTCGCGCACGTCCGCGCCGCGCCCGCCGAGGCGGAAGACGCCAGCCGCCTCCGTGATGAGGACGACCGACTTGCGCCCGGGCATCTCGGCCGCGCCGCGCAGCACGTAGTTGAGCGCGCCGAGCGTGCCGACCGTGAAGAGCGAATCGCGGCCGGGCGCGCCCGCCCCCGACTTCTCGCCGCCCGAATCTCTCTTCTCGCCCGCGTCCGCCTCGCCCGAATCCTTCTCCGCGCCGTCGTCCTTCGGCCTCTCGGCGGGCGCGGCGAAAGAGCCCGTGGGCGCGCGGAAGCCCGGGCGGAAGCGCACGAGTTCGACGGCGCGCTCGACGAGTCGCGGGTCGCCCGTGAACTGTTGGAGCGCGCCGACGCCCGCGCTCGTGCGGACGACGGCGACGAGGTCGCCCGGCCGCATCTGCTTCCGCGCGAAGTCCTTCAGGAAGTTGCGCACGTAGGCCGTCGCCTGGAACGAGAGCCCGAGGTCGTCGACGACGAAGGCGATGCGACGACGCGCGGCCCCGGGGCTCACGCGCGCGGGAGGCAAGGGGACGGCGCCCTTCGATGCGTTCGCGCGCGCGTCGTTCTTCGCACCCTGTGGCGGGCCGGCGGTTGGCTTCGACGCGGCCGCGCCCTCGGGCGAGGTGTCCACGTAGGAGAAGTTTGTGATGGCTCGGGCGCGGCCGTCCTCGCTCAGCTCGAAGTCCTCGGCGGTGAGGTCTGTCACCTGGCGGCCTTCGGCGTCGAGGACGACGGCGTCCACCCGTATGAGGTTCGAGGTGATGCGGACCACCTCGTCCTCGTCCTCCCGCCCGGCGGGCGACGGCTGCTGCTGCTGCCGCGCCGACGCCGACGCCGCGAGCGCGAAGGCGAGCGCGAGCGCGGCAATTCTTCTCACAAGACCCGGCTCGTTCATCGTGCCCCCGTCCCTGTGTGCCGTTCCGACGCAACTTTGAATACGCCGCCGGCGGCGCACGTGTCCAAAATTTTTTTGAGCGCGGGGGGAAGCGTCGGGGAGACTCGAAAGCCGCGGCCCGTCTGGTGTGCGGGGCCGCGGCTTCCGGGTTGTTCTATCCTGGGGGAGAGGCTTTAGGCGGCCTCGTCCACGCCGGTCAGTATCTCGCCGGGGACGGCGCGGCGCCGCTCGACCATCTCGCGCGTGATGGAGAACTCCTTGACGCGCTTCTGGCTGGGGAGCGTGTACATCGCGTCGAGCAGAAGCTCCTCCATGATCATCATCAAGCCGCGCGCGCCGACCTTGCGCTCGACCGCCTGGTGCGCGATGGCCTTGAGCGCGTCCTCGGTGAAGCGGAGCTTGACGTTGTCGTACTCGAACTTCTTCTGGTACTGCTTGATGAGCGCGTTCTTCGGCTCGGTCAGGATGCGCATGAGCGCCGCCTCGTCCAGCTCGTGGAGCGCGCCGGTGACGGGGAGGCGGCCGACGAACTCGGGGATGAGCCCGTACTTGACGAGGTCTTCGGGCTGGACGGAGGCGAGCGCCTCGGAGTAGCGGTTGCCGGAAGACTTGATCTGCGCGTGGAAGCCGAGCGACTTGTTGCGCGAGCGGCGCTCGACGACCTTCTCCAGCCCGACGAAGGCGCCGCCGCAGATGAAGAGGATGTTGGTCGTGTCGACGGGGAAGAACTCCTGGTGCGGGTGCTTGCGCCCGCCCTGCGGCGGGACGTTGGCGACCGTGCCCTCAAGAATCTTCAGCAGCGCCTGCTGCACGCCCTCGCCCGACACGTCGCGCGTGATGGACGGGTTCTCGTCCTTGCGGCAGATTTTGTCTACTTCGTCGATGTAGATGATGCCCTGCTGCGCGCGCTCCACGTCGCCGTTGGCGGCCTGCAAGAGCTTGAGGATGATGTTCTCGACGTCCTCGCCGACGTAGCCCGCCTCGGTCAGGGTCGTGGCGTCGACGATGGTGAAGGGGACGCTGAGCATGCGCGCGAGCGTCTGCGCCAGAAGCGTCTTGCCGGTGCCGGTGGGGCCGATGAGCAGGATGTTGGACTTCTGTATCTCCACGTCCGAACGCCTGCGCGCCAGCTCGATCCGCTTGTAGTGCTGGTAGACGGCGACCGCGAGGCGCTTCTTCGTCTCCTCCTGCCCGATGACGTACTCGTCGAGGAAGGACTTGATCTCGGCGGGCTTCGGCAGGGGCGGGCGGGAGGCGACGGCCTCGGCCTGCTGGTCGTCGGTGATGATCTCGTTGCAGATGTCGATGCACTCGTTGCAGATGTACACCGTGGGGCCGGCGATCAGCTTCTTGACTTCGTTCTGCGACTTGCCGCAGAACGAGCAGCGCAGCGTGTCATCAGTTCGGCGTACCATATAGTTTCGAGGGCGGACGTTCCTAACCAGAGTAAGACCAGAGGGGTTCGGGGCACGCACGCGAGACGGCGTGCCGCAAGTCTTCTAGACGATAACGCGGGGGTTGTCAACGCCCGGCGCGCGTAAGCGCATCGGCCGGGCTCCACTTTCGTAATGTATCACAGAACGGGCGCGTGCGCGCAGCGGAGAGGTCGGGGGCTTTCGGTGAAGTCGCGACGGCCGCCGGGGCGTGCGCCGAGTCGTCGGAAGTTGAGTCGCGGGCGGGGACGGCAATGTCCCCGCCCGCGTGTTCCCGCAGGGGGCCGCGCGTTGCTTCGCGCCGACCCCTACGCGCGTCTACTGGCGGTGCGTGATGACCTCGTCGATGAGGCCGTACTCCTTGGCCTGCATCGCCGACATGATGCGGTCGCGCTCCACGTCCTTCTCGATCACCTCGTAGGTCTGCCCCGTGTGCTTAGCGAGAATCTGCGAGGTGACTTCGCGCATGCGCAGGATTTCTTCGGCCTGGATGCGCACGTCCGTGGCCTGGCCGCCGATGCCGGAGACCGACGGCTGGTGGATGAGGATGCGCGAGTTCGGCAGCGCGAAGCGCTTGCCCTTCGTCCCGGCCGCCAAAAGCATCGCGCCCATCGAGGCGCACTGGCCGAGGCAGATCGTCACCACGTCCGGCCGGATGAACTGCATCGTGTCGTAGATGGCCATGCCGGCGGTGATGGAGCCCCCGGGGCTGTTGATGTAGAGGTTGATGTCCTTCTCCGGGTCTTCCGCTTCGAGGAAGAGCAACTGCGCGATGATGAGGTTCGCCACCGTGTCGTCGATGGGCGTGCCGAGGAAGACGATGTTGTCGCGCAGCAGGCGCGAGTAGACGTCCGAGTAGCGCTCGCCGCGCGGCGTCTGCTCGAAGACCGTCGGGTTGGGAATGTACTGACTCATCTTTGAACTCTCCGTACTGCCTTTTCTCTCAAAATAAAACCGGAGACCTGAAACTCCAAACTCGCATTTGAAACTTCAAATCTCCAGGTTTTGAACTTCCGCCCCGGCCGCAAACCGGAAGCCTTAACCGCCTTCGCCGCCGGCCGCCTGCTCGTCGCCCGCCGCCTGACTTTCCGCGGCCTCTTCGCGCCACTCTTCGTCGCGAACCCGGGCGTGCTGGACGAGGAAGTCGAGCGCCTTGCGGTTGCGCAATCTGTCGGCGATGCTACGTTCGCCCCCCTGCTTTGTCAAGGCGGCTCGCACCTGCTCGACCGACTGCCGCGAGCCCTCCGCCATCGACTGAATCTCGGCCTCGACCTCCTCGTCCGAGACCTCTATATTCTCGGCCTCGGCCACCCTTTCGAGCAGCATCGAGCCGCGCACGTCGTCGCCGGCGCGGTCGCGGACGAGGTCGCGCATGGCCTCCCAGTTGACCTCCTGCGAGCGCGGGTCCATGCCGCGCTGCATCATGTCGCGCACCATCGACTGGAGTATCTGGTTGGCCTGGTAGGAGACGATGGTCTCGGGCACCTCGAAGCGGTGCTGCTCGATGAGCCGGCCCAAAACGTCGTCGCGCAGCTGGTGCTCGCTCTCGTGCTCGGCGTTCTTCGAGAGGTTCTCGCGGACGCGCGCGCGCAACTGCTCGACCGTCTCGACCTCCTCCTCGCCTAAGGATTTGACCCAGTCGTCGTCGAGCGCGGGCACCTCCTTGCGGCGCACCGACGTGACGGCGGCGGTGTACTCGATGGTCTTGCCGGCGAGCCCCTTCGCGTTGAAGTCCTCGGGGTAGGCGACCGTGAAGGTCTTCGACTCGTCGGGGCGCACGCCCGTCAGTTGCTCGGTGAAGTCCGGGAGCACGCCCTCGCCGCCGAGCACGATGTCCACGTCCTCGACGTTGATGTCCTCCTCGGCGGGCGGCTCGATGTAGCGCCCCCGGATGTCCGCGGTGACGGTGTCGCCCTCCTCGGAGGCGCGCTCTTCGACGGGCTGGAGCGAGGCCGAAGCCTCGCGCAAATTCTCGATGACGCGCTCCACGTCCTCGTCCGAGACGGGGCGCGTGCGGCGCGCCGCTTCAAGCCCCTTGTACTCGCCGAGCGAAAGCTCCGGCATCACCTCGACGTGCGCGTGGAGCGTGACCGGCCCCTGGCCGAGCTTGTCGAGCCCCTCGTTGTCGAGGTGCACGTCGGGCTGGCCGATGACCTGGAGGCCGGTCTCGCCGATGGCCTGCTCGACGGCCTCGGGGACGAGCCGCTTGAGCACGTCGCCCTGGATGTCCTTCTTGTAGCGCGTGCGCACCACCGCGACGGGCGCGTGCCCCTTGCGGAACCCGGGCACGGTGACGGCGCGCGAATACTCGGCCGTCACGCGGTCGAACTCGGCGCGCACGTCCGCCTCCTCGATCTCGATCTTAAGCTCCTTGCGCGTCGCGGAAACGTCAACCACCTCAGTCTTCATAAACACGAGTCCCGCCGACTCCCCTCAAATCCACGAAGGCGCGGAGGGCGCGGGCGTCCTTCCTTAAGATATTCTGCGCTGGTTAAAATGCCGGGGGCGGGACTCGAACCCGCACGCCTTTCGGCAAAGGCTTCTAAGACCTTCGCGGCTGCCGTTACGCCACCCCGGCTCTGTTTACCCTGTGCGCCCCTCTACCGGCATGATTGTCTGTAAGCGCATGACAGTTAGGGCAGAGCACCTGAAGATTCCCAACCCGGTTGTCAAAAGGGTCGCCATTAACATGATGGAGTTCGAGGGGGATGGGCCGGCCCATCCACTCCGTGCCCCGACACTGTTCACACATCGGCGCTTTTAGCTTATCACGCAGCAGCATAAGTTTAAGCCTGTGGCTTTTTATTGTGCTCCCGTTGAATAAAAACTGATCGGCGCTTTTGCGGCTTGGGGAGGTCTTACCTCTGCCGCCTCTGTTGCCTCGATAATTCAACCCGAACTTTTTCAAATAGCTGTCAAGCGTCAGAGGCTTACAGCGTAGTTCCCGACACATGAACGCCTTAGGACGCTGTTGAGTGACCCACGCCCTAATTTCGGCTTCCCGCTCCAAAATATCTTTTCTCATGATGGCACGGGCAGCCATGTGAGGAAACTTCCAAAATCCGCTCGCCGCTTTAGCCGATGAGATTAAAGGATTCGGCCGGTGAAAGTCTAGCAGTGAGGCCGACGAGGTGAGCGGCGCGCGTGCCCATAAAGAGAGGCGGCGCGCCGTGCGGAACGGGCGCGCCGCCTTATGAGAGAGGCCGCTAAAAGGCTCAGTCGCGCGTGCGTCGTCTTCGCTGCCAGACGAAAGAGGCGGCGGGGATGACGAGGCCGAGGCCGAGCCAGCCGAGGCCGAAGAACTTCGAGAGCGCGCCGAGCCAGGACGTTTGCGCCGTCTTGCCGGCGGTGGGCTGGCCGGGCTCGTCTGTGACGGTGTAGAGCTTGCCGTCGCGGAGGTACATCCGGCGCTGCTCTTCGAGGTTGAAGGGGCGCGCGCCGCGCCGGCCGAAGACGGAGATCTGGTTGCCGCTCTCGTCGACGGCGCGGTCGCGCCGGTAGCCTTCGGAGACCTGTAGCGCCGCCCCCTTCGTCGGGTAGTAGGCGACGACGCGCGGCGCGGGGCGCGGGCTGTAGCCGAGGTTTCCCGGCACGGAGTTCGGGTTGGTCAGCTCGACCACCTTCACGCCGTTGCGGCCGTCGGCGACGTACGCGAAGAGGCTGGCGTATGCCATGCCGATTTTCACGTCGCGCGTGTCCGAGAGCTTGCCGCCGTCGTTGAAGAGCTGGTCGAGCTTCGGCTGCTCGGCCCGCTGTATGTCGATGATGGCGAGGCCGTCCGCGCCCGCGCCGACGTACGCGTACTCGCGCGCGAGGTAGACGCCGCGCGCGTCGCGCAACGGCACCGTGGCACCGCTCACGGCGCGCGGGCGCTCGGGGTCGGTCACGTCGAGCACCTTCAAGCCCTCGGCGTCGGTGACGAAGCAGTAGCGGAACTGCACGGCGAGCGAGCGCGGGTCGCGCAGGGGGGTCGTCACCTCGCTCACCCACCGCGGGCTCAAGGGGTCGCCGATGTTGACCACTTGCAGCGCGCGGTCGGTCAGCACGTAAGCGTAGTTGCCGACGATCCAGATGCCGCGCGCGTTCGTCAGCCGGCCTTCGGGGTTGAAGGTCGCGGCGCGCTTGAGGTGGTTGTTGGTGTTGACGCCGTCGGTGAGCGTCGTGATGTCTACGGTGACTAGGCCCTCCTGCCGGTCGGCGACGAAGGCGTAGCCGAAGAGCGGCGCGAGCGGCTGCTCCTCGTTCAGCTCAAGCCACTTCCTCTGGTCGGCGGTCTGCCCCGGGTTGCGCTTCGGGTCGAGCGGCGCGGGCGAGCCGACGGCGACGCCCACGGCGTCCTTCGTCCGCACGTAGAGCCGCTGCCCAACTTTGGAGAAGGGCGAGTCCACGATGCGCTGGCTGAAGTCCTTGTCGGCGACGTTCGCCACGTCGTAGACGACGAAGCCGCCGTCGCCCGCCGCCGCGAGAAGGAACTCGCCGTACAACTGCACCTGGTTAACGTCCGCGCCCCTGTGCGCGTAGTTGTCGCGCAGCTTCATGCCTCGCGCCTGATGCTTCGCGTGCCAGTCGGGGTAGGCGATTTGATGCAGGTGCCCGCCGAAGACGGCCTGCGGCTCGGTCAGCTCGGCCACCTCGGTCGCGGAGAGTCCTTCCGTCCCTTCGGCGACGTAGGCGTAGCGCCCCATGAAGTTGACCTGATTCGAGCCCTGCATCAGGACGGTGCCGACCCACGCGTTGTTGTCGTTCTCCTTCGAGATGTGGCAGTCGGTGCACTGCTTCGTCTCCGTCCCGCGCACGGTGTGCGGCGGGTGCGTGTTGAAGGCGTTGCCGTTGTAGCCGGCGCTGGAGATGGTCGGCGCGTGGTTGACGATTGTGCGGCGCGCGGCGTCCGTGACGGAGACCGTCACCGCGCTCGAAGAGCGGACGGGCATCACCTTGTGACCCTGCACCGAGCCGTCGATGCCGAGCATGTAGCCATCTGTGCGCAGGACCTGCGGGTTGTAGGACGGGTAGACCTGCGTGATGTCGCCCTCCTCGTGGAGCGCGGGCTTGCGCGTGTTGACGGAGGCCGAGAGGTGACAGCCCCAGCAGTTCGTCGTCCACGATGAGTGGCACGAGACGCACGAGACCTTCGCGTTGTCGTGCGCGAGCTGCTTCGAGTCCGAGGGGACGACGCCCCACGTCTCGTTGTCGCGCAGCAGGGTCTTGGCGCGCGCCGACTTCGCGTTGAAGCGCGGGCTCTTCGGGTCGACGCTGTCGGCGACCTGCGGCACCTCCCACTCCTTCGTCTTTCCGGTCGCCGGGTCGTTCTGCTCGACCATCGAGCGCTGGAAGAGTTTCCCCTCGCGCTGTACGAAGCGCGCGCGGTTGAAGGGGCGTCCCCTGTTCGGGAGCATTCGGGAGCGGCCGCCCTCGGTCGGGCCGAAGCCGGAGGTCTTGAGCGTCGCGGCCGTGATCTTCTGGTTGACGGTGCCGTGACAGTCTTCGCACGAGATTTCGATGACGGCGCGGCGGTCGCCGTAAATCTTGTCGGTGCCGTGCGCGTCCTGCGTGTAGTGGCAGTCAACGCAGTGCATCCCGCGTTCGAGGTGAATGTCCTTGAGGTGGACGGCCTTGCCCGGATTGCCCTCGCGCTCGTATAGCTCGGGGTCGTCGTAGGGGATGACCTTGCCGTCCTTGTCTAAATACTGCCCCTTCCTGTCCATCTTGTACGCGCGCCGGAAGACCCAGCCGTGGCCGTGATAGTCCGAGACCTGCATCTTGCGCATCTGCTTGTTCAGCTCGCTCATCTCGAAGAGGAACTCGGGGTCGCCCCACTTGCCGCGCGCGGCCGCCTCCTCGGGGTTGAACTGGCCGGCCTTGTCCAACTCTTCGGGCGTCGGGTTCTTCTGCTTCTTCGGGTAGAGGAACTCGCCGTCGGTCTGCTCGTCCCACCACATGTAGCCGAGGTACGTGTTGATGAAGCCGTTGCCGTTGTGGACGTGGCAGGTGATGCACTGGCTCGAAGGGATCGACTTGGTG
>DASWNR010000083.1:0-2164 GCA_036399155.1 Pyrinomonadaceae bacterium | reverse complement strand
GGCCGAACCCCCCGTGCCCGCGCGCCCCGCCGGCCTTTCGGAGATTAAGAACAGGATGCCGGCGGGCGTGCAGGCGGTTCAGTACGCGGTGCTGGCGGACAAGACGTTGATCTGGCTGGTCACGCGGGGAGAAGTCCGCGTCACCGAGAGCGACATCGGCGCGGCCGAGCTCGACGCCAAAGTTTCGGCCTACCTCGACCTGCTCACGCGCGGCCCGGCCGACGGGCGCGACGAGCTGGCGCGCATGGCGACCGAGCTTTACGACAAGCTCGTCGCGCCGGTCGCGCCGCTGCTCGACCCGCACAAGGTGGTCTGCGTGATTCCCGACAAGGCGGTCTCGCGCCTGTCGTTCGCCGCGCTCAAGTCTTCCGCGACGGGGCGGTACCTCATCAGCGACTTCACGCTCATGAGCTCCCCGAGCCTCAACGTGTTCCTCCACTGCTCGGACGAGGCGCGCGGCAAGACGGGCGCGGAGACGCTGCTGAGCGTCGGCAACCCCTCGTTCGACAGCCGGGACTACCCGGCGCTCCCCGACCTCCCCGCCGCCGCGCGCGAGGCGCGCGGCATCGCCAAGCTCTACTCGCCGGACGCGCGCGAGTTCGTCGGCCCCGACGCCGTCAGGGAAGAGATCGTGCGCGAGCTGCCGCGCGCCGCCGTCATACACTTCGCCGGGCACTACCTGCCGCACGCGAAAGACCCTATGTCGTCGAAGCTCGTGCTGGCCGGGCGGCGCGGGGCCGGCGGCGGCGACGACGGCAGCCTGTCGGCCCGCGACCTCGTCGGGCGGAAGCTGCCCCGCGCGAAGCTCGTCGTGCTCTCGGCCTGCCACACCGGCGGCGAGAGCTATTACAGCGGCGAGGGGCTGATAGGCATCTCGCGCACGTTCCTGGGAACCGGCATCCCGCTCGTCGTGGCGAGCCAGTGGGCGGTCGATACCGAGGCCACCGCCGAGCTGATGCTCAAGTTCCACCGCTACCGCAGGGGCGAAGCCCGGCGCCTCCCGACGGTCGCCGCGCTGCGCCGGGCGCAGCTCGACATGCTCGGCGAACCCGGCGGGCCGTACGCCGACCCTTACTACTGGGCGGCCTTCCTCCCGGTCGGCGGCGACGCCGACTTTTAACGCTCCCCGTGGCCTGACCGCCCGCCCGCGGTAACTGTTTCCCCCAAAGTCATCAAGTTAAGGAGACAAAATCATGCCCCTCAATCACGAAGAAGCCGCCGTCTCGATTATCGTGACCGGAGTGTCGCTCGGCTGCGTCAACCCGGTCAGCAAGGGCTGGGAGGCCGGCTTCATCAGGCACCCCACGCACGCGCTGGTGTTGGAAGTGACGAGGCACGCCGGCGGCGAGAAGACGGTCGTCGAACCCGGCCTCAAAATCCCGACCGGCTGCACCATCCGCGTCGAAACGAACGACGCCCAGACCGGCGTGACGCTCTTCAAAAGCGAGGGCGACCCGGAAGACTTCGGCCTCATCATCGACATCGAGAACGATATCTACGACGGCATCGAAATCCCCCGCAAACAGCCCGAGCACGACGTGACGCCCATGTTCGTCCCGTCCGCCGTGCTCTACTCGGTCGCCAGTAAGCAGAGCGATTTCCCCGTGAGGCTGATCGTCAAGGGCGACACCGAGGCCAACCCCGTCAAGCGGTTCGGCCAAATAGGCACGGCCGCGGGGGCCGACATCATGCGCGAGAACGGCCGCGAAACCGTCTTGAGGGTGGACGGGCCCGGCGGCTTCGTGCTCAGCTTCCCCCACGAGGAAGGCGTGCGGCACACCCTCCTGTTCGACAACACCTGTCCGGCCGACACCCCCGACCTGGACGCGGGGGGCGCGCGCTCCGGCGCCGGCCGCGAGGCGGGGGACGACGCGTACGCGGGGCAGAACCGCCAGCAGGGCATCGTCAAGCTGTCGCGCTCCGGCGAAATCGTGCGGGCGCACAGCGACTTCGTGATCTACTACGCGGTACTGAACCCGCCCCAGCAGAAGGGATTTTTCGACCTCGTGAAGGACATCAACAACCGCGGGGACGGCGCCGTCTGCAACTACTCGCACCTCGGGCGGACGACCAGCCTGTTCCCCATCGTGGAATGAGGCCTAAATCCTCGCGCGCATCGCGCGGGTGAAGGGCGCGGCGGCGGTCGGGTGGTGCGGCATGCGCG
>DASWNR010000082.1:0-14412 GCA_036399155.1 Pyrinomonadaceae bacterium | reverse complement strand
CGGCGGCCGACGCCTCGCGCCCCGGCCACATTTCCGCGGCCGATGCTGCTGCTTGTCGGGCAATGTGAGAGGCGGCAGGGGCTAAAAGGTACAAACCGCGCCGGGCGGATTAGGGACTAAAAGGTACAAAGTGAAATTGCCGCCCCGCCCGGATGTGTTACAAATATATGGCCTCGATTTGACGCCGTTTCCGTGCGCGTCAGACGCCGGCACGCCTGGGGCGGAACTCTCCGCTTACCAAATCCCAAACTCATTTCAGGAGTAAATCAGAAAGACAATGCGACTCAACAACCCCTTGCGGCATCTGACCGCCCTCGCCTTCCTGCTCGCCTGCGCCGCCTCCGGCTTCGCGCAGACGCAGGTGAACACCTCGGCGACGACCGTCTACGTCAACAGCAACGTCGTCACCGCGGCTTACGTGGACGTGTCGGCCGCCCCGTCCGGCCTCGCCACGACGCAGCACGACCCGCTCGGCGACGGCGTGAGCTTCGACTTCGGCGACATTGACGCTCACGGCCTGAGCGGCATGTATAACCAGGGCGTCACGCTGACGCCCGTAGCCGGTGGGACGATGTGGACGACGCCCTACCGACTCACCCCGCACTTCTCCGGCTTCGCCTCGAACAGCGCGAGCCTCAAGGTCGAACAGTCGGAAACGAACTCGTCCGAAGACATGGCCGTGATACGCGAGGGCGCGACCGCGGCGGGCGTGAGCAACGTCCCCGTCGTCGGCGCCGGCTCGAACTTCACCACGTCGGCGAGCAACGGGACGCCGATAACGCGCTACCTCGGGATGTTCGTCAAGAACGACAACGGCGCGTTGACCCCTGACGCCAGCGCCGGCGCGCGTCACCCCGTCCTCATCGTGACGCTCACCGTCGAGTAAGACCCGGCAGAGGGAACGGGGGGCGAAGTGTGGCGGTCACGTCGAACGTGTGCCGCCCCTTCGCCCCCCGCCTCGCCGGCCGCGCCCCCGCCTCAAACTTCACGCCCCCTGACAAGCCTAAAGACACATGAAAGAATTGATTCTCAAACGCATCATCCCCGCCGCGCTGGCGGCCCTCGCCTTCGCCCTCGTCCTCGCGTGTTTCGAGTTGACCGCTTCGGCGCAGGCCCCGGCCCCCTCCTCGGTCGTCGGCGTCTCCCCAATCGTGGTGGAGGCGGTCGTAGAAAGCGGCGGCTCGCTCGTCGCCCGCTTTCAGATTACGAACCGGGCGAGGTCGGCCCAGCGTGTCCGCTGCTCCCTCAAGGACGTGTGGCACGAACGCGGGCAGAGGACGGAGGCCGCGCCCGGCACTCAGCCCCGGTCGGCTTCCTCCTGGCTGCGCTTCAACCCTTCGGAGCTTGTCGTACAGCCGAACTCGACGGCCACGGTGGAGGCCGTCGTAACTCTGCCGAAGGACGCCGAGGGCAGCTACTACACGATGCCGGTCTTTGAAATCTCGCCCGTCGCCGAGGGCCGCCCCGGTAACACCGCCGCCTTCGTGTACCGCATACAGGGTCGCGTCGTCGTGACGACGGCGCGGGGCAGCAACTATTCCCTCAACGTCGTCGGCGGCAAGGTCTCCGCGCCTACCCCCTCCGCGCCGCTGGTGCTCACGCTCGACCTGGCTAACGCAGGCAACACACACCTCATCCCTTCCGTGTCGTTCGCCGTGCTCGATCAGTCCGGGCGTCTCGTCGGGCGCGGGAAGCTGCCGACTAAAAAGTTGATGCCTTCCGAGCAGGCCGAGCTTTCGGGCAGCTGGTCGGGCGCGCTCCCTCCGGGGCGGTATAACGTCGTCTCCTCGGTGACGTACAAGGCCGCCTCCGACAATAAGACGGTTATCAAAGAAATTACCTTCGCGGTGCCGTGAACAGACTCCTCCGACAATTCCGCCGCGGCGTCCTCCTCCTCGCCCTCTGCGCCGCCGCGGCCTCTGCCGCCGCCGTCTCAGCTGATGTTTCGCCTTCCGTCCTGGCCGCGCTCGCGCGCCGCCTTTCCCCGACAGAGGAGCCGGAGCGGGTGGGCGTGCAGACCGGGCACAGCCGCGAAATCGCTTTCGACGCGCCGGTGTCGGCAGCGGTCGTTACCGACGCCGGCGTTGCGTCGGCGGCCGTCGTCGGCGCTCGCCTCGTGCGTGTCACCGGCGTCTCGACCGGCAACACCGTCCTGATCGTCACGACTGAGACGGCGCGGGTTATCTATGCCGTCGAAGTCACGGCCCCCGCGCGCCGGTCCCTGCCGCGCGCCGCTGGTGTCGCCCGCCGCCCGGCTCCCACGTCCGAAGGCGCATACGGCCTGACCCTGGCTCGGCAGGCGGGCGCCTCCGGGCTGGCGCACGTCTTCGACTACCGGCGTCAGTTGGGTTCCGGGCGCGTCCTGCGCGCGGAGGGTAGCTTTATCAACGGCGGCGGCGCTCAATTCGGCGCGGGGCGTCTCGCCCTCGCGCTCGAATCCGACAAGGCGAGCCTCGAACTATTCGACACCCACATCTTCGCCGGCCGGATGAGCGGCGGTGTCTCCGGTCTACGCGGCGCGCACTATCAGGCGTCGCCCTCCTCCTCGCTCGGCGGTCTCGACCTCTTCGCCGGTTACGTCCCCTCCTCGCAAGGTCGTGAAAAATCCGTCGGCGCTCTCGTCCCCGTCGTCCGCTCGCGGTCTCTGATGCTGCGCGCGGGCGCGCTGTGGGGCGCTACGGCGTCCGGCCTGTCCGAAGGCTTGCGCGCCGCCGCAGATCTTCGCTACACGCCCGACGCGCGGACAACGCTCGCGGCTGAATTCTCTGGCGGTCCCGGCCGCGCATCTTGGGGGGCGCGTCTCGACGCCCCGCGCGACCGCTACGGCTTCGCGGCCGAAGCCCGGCAGGGCGGCGGCGCGCACCCGGCGCGCACCTACGCGGCCTCCGCGTTCTGGAAGCCCGCCGCCTCGCTGGGCGCTTCCGCGCGCTGGCATCTGTCGGACGCCTCGGCCGGGCGCGGCGCGTCCTCCTCGCTCGCGGCGAGTATTAACTACTCGCTCGGAGAGCAATCGAAGCTCGGCTTTACGCTCGGAAGGTTTCGGGCTGACGGCGCGGCGCTGGCGGGTACGCCCGGACGCTCCGGGGGCGAGTATGCCGCCGCGACCTTCCGCCACGTTCAAGGCGGCTGGTCTAACACTTTAGAGGCCGGTTACGGCCGCACGGCGGCCCCCGGCGGCGGCGAGCGTGCGGCCGGGCAGGCTTACATAACCGAGCAGCTGCGCCGGCAGTTCGGTGCCTGGGCCGTCGTCGGCAGCTATAAGTATTCGAGCGGCGGCGGTGCGGCCGGGCAGGGCGTGAGCAATCAGGAGATGGGCGCGACGCTCCGGGCGGCCTTCTCGCGCTACCGTCTTGAGGGCGGCGCTTACTACCGCATCTTCGGGCCTGGCGGGACGCGCGCGGACGGCGCGGGCGCGTCGGCGGCCGTCAGTTATCGCCTCGACGCCTTAACACAAATCAGGTTCGCTGCCGGTCGGGACTTCGCGCCCGGAAGCTCGGCCGGCTCGACCGGACTCACGCTCTCTTTTTCGCGCCGGTTCGGCGTCGGCGGCTTCAACCCCTTCCGCTTTCTCCGGCGCGGCGGCGGCCGGGTGTCGGGCCTGGTCTACCTCGATCATAACGGGAACGGCGTGCGGGACTCGGGCGAAGAGGGCGCGGCTAACATGCTCGTCAACCTCGACGGCGGCGCGCGTTCCGTGCTGACCGGCGCTGACGGGGGTTTCGCCTTCAAAGCAGGCGACGGGGATCACGCCGTCGAGTTGCGCAGCGACCGCCTCGGCGTCTCCCTGCTGGCGAGCACGGCGACCGCCCGGACTTTCCGCCTCGGCGACGGCGAAAGCCCCTTTATCTCTTTCGGCGTCACGGACGGCGCCGCGCTCGTCGGCCGCGTTTATAACGACGTGGGCGCTGGCGACGCCGAGACCTCGCCCGGCGTGGCGGGCGTGCTCCTGCGTCTCACAGGCGCGGGACAAGTCGCCGAATCGCTGACGACGGCCGGGGGGCGCTACAGCTTCTCAAACCTCCGTCCCGGCTCTTACTCGCTCGAAGTCGTCGCCGACTCCCTGCCGGCAAACTTCCGCCCGCCCGCCGTGCTGGCCTGGCCGGTGGCGCTCGCGCCAATCGCCCGCGAGCGAATAAACGTCGGCCTCGTCGCCGAGCGCGCAATAATCGGGGTTGTGTTTGTGGACCGCGACGGCGACGCGGCATACAGCCCCGGCGTTGATTCGCCCCTCGAAGGCGTGTCCGTCGAATTCCGCGGGCGTGTGGTGAGGAGTGACAAGGCCGGGGCGTACATGCTCCGTGATCTCCCGGCCGGCGTCGGCACACTGGCCGCGACGCGCGGCGGCGTGCTGGTGTTTAGTAAGCAGCTGGCGTTTGACGCCGCCCCGGCGACGCTCACGGCGCTGGTCACTGTGCCCGCCGAAAATAAGTAAAAAAGTTCTTGCGCTTCGTACCTTTTGGGCCTACAATGCGCGGCACTGTCGGACTCGGAGATTCTTAAAGGTTGGGGCGGGGGCGCTGGGCGAGGGCGGGGGCTTGAAGGGGCCTCCGCCCTCCGGCGTTTTACGCCGCTACCGCTTCGCCTTCGTCCTCGAAGCTGAAACCCTGCTGCGTCGCGCGCCTGCCGTCGAACGGCCGCAAGGGCTTCGGCTCCGGCGCGGGCGCGGGCGCGGCTGCTGTCACCGGCTCCGGCGCGGGCGCGGGAAGTGCTCGCGTCTCTTCCGCCCGTACCTCGGCGGCCTGCTCCTGACCGCCCGCGAGTTGAAGCAACCCGCCAGCCTCGACAATGTAAAACTTCGCTTCCCTCACAACCTCCTCGTATGCTTCCCGCCCCTGAAAACTATCTACAACCTCCCTCTCTTCGGTTCTCAAGTCCTCATAAGCCGTCTTGCCGTATGCGGGCGGTAGCCAGCCCCTTTTGCGCGCCGCGTAGATGTTGAGCTTATCTAGTAGCCGCTGGTCTTTGAACCGAATGTGACAAGTCCCTTTTTTGTAATACGTGACGGTGAAGTAACGTAAATCAATGTCCGTGAAGTCGCGGGTTCGGTCGGCGTACTCGACCGCGTTTCCGACTAGCAGCCGCACGTCCGCCCGGTCGTCGGAAAGGTAGTTAAAGACCTTCACCATATCGCGGAGGTCGTCTACTACCCGCGACTCTAGCCGGTTGAGGTAAGCGCAAATCCCGTTGACGGGCAGGATTACTTTTTTATTTATCTTGTGCGCCTTGTTCGTGCGCCAGCCGTTGAAGTAGTGAACATTCTTGTTGTGGATACTTTCATCCCACGCATATTTTTGAGTGCATTTGTCGAAGAGGCTCAGAATTGACGCCTCGATGCCCTCAACGATTTTGGCCGTCAACTCTTCGTAAAGGGCTTGGATGTTGAACGGCGTAAAGTCGTAGTCCTTTAGCTCGTCCAGCTTTGAATCAAGCTCGGTGAGAATGTTGCTGGTGAACAGTCTTGAAAAGCGCGGGTCGCGCAGGAGCGACGCCCAATACTTGTAGCGCAACCCCGAAAGGTAGGCGTTGACATACTCTCCCTGCGACTTGATTCCCCACTTGTCCGCCCCTTCGACTTCCAGCTTTATCAACTGGCTGGTGTAATCGGAATGGTTCTCTTCGCCCTGCCTCTTGATGCGGTTGGTCATGTGGGGCTTGAGCGCGAAATACTCGTTAATGAGGTTGACGCCCAAGCTGCATTCGACGTTAAAACGTGCGATTAACTCGGCCTTAAAGTTTGCCTCTACCAGATGCGCCGCGCCCTCTTCCTCCACCTCGACGGCCTCGGCCTTCTTCAAGCTGTCGAGTAAGATTGACGGGGCTTCGGGCTTCTCGACGTGGAGCTTAATAAAAGCGCCCTCAACCTTCGTCGGCCGCTCGGCGGACGTGAACTCTTCCGGCAGGTACTCGATCTCCGCGCCCAACTCAAGGAGTCTGTTCTTGACCCTCTCGGCAAGCCGGGTGGCTGGCCTCCTGATGGTGATTGCGTTGACAAGGCAGCGGAGGTGCCCGCCGTTACGCTCTAGGAGGTTGAGCGCGACTTGCAAACACTCCGCGCCGATTGAAAACGGGAAGTTTGCAATGATGAGGTCGTAAACTTTTTGCGTGCTGAACGTCAGAATATCATCATGCACGAGGCGCAAGCCTTTGCCCCTGAGCATGGCTTGTAGGTCGGGGTTGATTTCCACAACGTCAATCCCGCCCCGGCTGCGGTAGGAATAGCCGTGCTTCCAAGACTCGGCGATGTACTGCGAAATATCGCCCCTGCCCGCGCCGAGGTCTAAGACGTTATCAACCTCGTTAAGTTTGATGCCCGCGAGCATCTTGATAATGACGGCGCGGGGTGTGGGGTAAAGGTCTTCAATAAACTTGGCGGTCATGTTCTTTTTAATCGTTCCCTGCGGGGTGTCAAATACCCGACAATAATACTCCCTTCGGAGTATATTTGTCAAGTTATAGGCGCGCGAAAGGCCGGGGCGTTTCCGCCTCCGGCCTCCCTGCCCGCCCCCCCTTTGTCGCCCCTCAAGCCGCCTCGTCCAGCGCCTCCCGCATATATTGACACGCTGTTCTAATGATTCAGTTTTGGTTGGGTTGTCGTGCGGGAGATCTTAGCCGGGACTGTCGGGAGCGTCACCGTCTTGCGGTGACGTGTTCATGTTGCTCGGCGCTTTCATCGGCATCAACGTCGGTGGCGAGCGCCAAGCTGCTCGTGATTGACGGCAGCATGAACCTCAGTTGCGTTAGGCTCTGCTCGGTGATGGGGCCTAGCAGCTGCGCCAGCTGATTTCGCTTCTGACCTAGCTCCTCCATGCTTCGCTCGATGAATTCGAGTTCGAGCGATTCGGAGGCGGCGCGCATGATGGCGGCGGCGCGCTTACACTCAAGCCCGGCTCTGGCAATCTCTATGAGGCGCAGGATTAACTTTCTAAGTGCCTCGTCGGACGGTTGAACTGCCGGCTCTGCCCCTTTGCCCTTGTTCTGTTTTGCAAGCACGTAAGCAGCCAGATCGCCTCGGCGAATCTTCCAGCCGCCCGCTTTGATGGCGCGCAGCGGGTGCTCATTGTCGTGTATCCAGTTGTAGATGGTCTGACGCGACTTGAGGTTGAGTTCCCGCCTGGCCTGGTCCGGGGTTAACAGGTCGTCGGCGGCGAGCGCCAGAATGGTGTTGATCGTGGCGGTGTCGGGCAGGTCGCCGAGGTTGATTTTGCTGCTCATATAATTTTTTTACGGGGGATGAGGGAATTTGTCTGATAGGGACGGATTAGGAAAGTCCCAAAAGGTACAAGGCGCTGTTCGTTATAAACAGCGAAATCATACTAACTAATTATAATGGCCTGTGCAACGATTTATGATGCGTTATAAAGTGTCCTCTCTGCTAAATCGCTGAAAGTCAATGAGTTACACGAAATAAAACATTGACAAACGTCCCCAAAAGGTACGAAACTTCGCGTGCTATGGCGCGCAAGAGGTAGGTGCGTCGCTTGCCAACTATCCAGCTAAAAATCTCGATCAGTGACGAACTGAATGAGAAACTTGAACGCGCACAGAAGCGGTTCAAGAAACGCACTCCCAACGCCATAGCAAGTGAAGTTTTGCAAGATTTTCTTCCCTTGTGGGAGGCCGTTGAGGAGCGACGCCAGAAGCTCGTTGACCGGCAATCGAAGCGAGTTCTCAAAAAGCTCGACAGTCGGCAATCCTCAAAGTAATTCCTGCAAAGCAACTCCTGCCAAACTTCACTCTAAATCCCAAATAAAACCTAGTGTCTTTGGATGGGCTTCGACCCCTCAAGGCGAAGCGGCGTCCGCACTATCCAACTTTGGAATGAGGAGTGTCCTGTGCTTAAAATCAGCCTTTCCGCCCGGCGTCTCGCCGTCGTCCTTTCGCTTCTTCTCTTAACCTCCGGCGTCGTCCTGGCAACGGCCGTCGCCTCCCCCCTCCCGGCCGCCCCTCCCGTCACGGCCGCCGTCAAACCCCTTCTCAAAGTCGAAATCAGCGGCGACGTGGAGCGCGGAGGCGCCGTCGTCTCGCTCTCCGACCTCCCCAGCGGCGTCCGGCCGCGTGAAGTCGTGACCTGGCACATGCGCGTCTCGAACGTCGGCGACGCCGCGACCGGCGCGGGCACCCACGTTGACGGCGAACTCTCGGCCGCGACCGTCTACGTCCCCGGCAGCGCGTCCGGCAACGGCTCCCCCGCGGTGTCGTTCTCCGTTGACGGCGGCAAGACCTTTTCCGCCAGCCCGGTCGTCCGCTACGTCGAGGCCGGCGTCGAGAAGGTGCGCCCCGCCCCGCTCGAAGCCTACACGCACATCCGGTTCACCTGGCCGAACGGGTTTAATCCGGGCGACGTGCGTGCTGTCGAGTACAAGGCCCGCGTGCGCTAGTCCCCGGCCGCGCCCCTTCGTTCCCTCACTCGTAGTCACACGAGAATATTGCCATGCGTATCCCCTGCACCCCCCTGAGAAGGCACGGCGCCGCCGCCCTGCTTCTCGCCTTCATCTGCTCGGCGCTCGCGTTCGTCGCGCACGCGCAAACCCCGACTACTGCCGGCACTTCGATCTCGAACCGGGCGCGTGTCTCCTACGCGGACCCGGATGGCGTCGAGGTGTCCGTCCTCACTAACACCGTGACGGTGATAGTCGAGGCCGTGAACGGCGTGAGCGTCACGCCGGACGAGACCGAGCCTTCGGGTTCCGTTGACGCCAACGACACGGTGACGGCTCCGTTCGGCGTCTGCAACGCGGGCAATCAGACGGTCTCTTTCGTCCTCGCCGATTCGAGCGTCACGGCTCCCGCGCAGATACGGGGGGTGCATCTCGACTCCGACAACTCCGGCACGGCCTCGACCGGCGACGGCGCGGTATCTCTCGGCTCGACCGGGACTCCCGCCCTGGCTCCGGGCGCGTGCTCTACCGTGCTGGTCGTCTACTCGGTCAACGGCGCGACCGCGCAAAGCCAGCTGGTGACGACGCTGACGGCGCGCACCCCCGCGGGCGTGGCCGGGCAGGACGCGGAGGACACCGGCACTATCCGCCGCACGGTAAAGACCGGGCCTGTGCTGCGCAACCCCGACGACCCGCAGCTGCCTCCTCTCAAGCTCGTCAACGGCGTCGCGGAAGTCACGGCGAGTCAGAATCAGGTCGTTGATTTTCAGGTCGCGTTTCGCAACGTGGGCGAGGGGCGCGCTCTCGGCGTCGTCGTCACGGACTCGATACCCCGCGGCCTCTCCTTCGTGCCCGGCTCGCTGCGCCTCGTCGTCGGCGAGCGCAACGCGACCCTGACGGACGCGGCCGACAACGATGAAGGCGGCGTAGTCGGGCAGGCGTTGGAAGTCCGGTTGCCCTCGGTCGCCTCCGGCGAGGCCGTCTACGTGAGCTTCAGCGCCCGCGTCGAGCCGCTGCCGGGCGGCACGCTGCTGGTCAACAGGGCGAACGTGAGCGCGGACAACGCGCAGGCGGCGACGACGCCTGACGCCCGCGTGCTCGTCGCCCCTCAAGGCGTCGTGTTCGACGGCGGCGGCGGGCAGGCGTCTCCGGTCGCCTCGGCGAGCTTGCGCGTGCTCGCCGAATCTTCCTCCGGCTCGCTCCTGGCGCTCCCCGCGTCCGGCTTCGCCCCCAACGGCGAGAACACAAACCCCTTCTCGACCGGCGCTGACGGGACGTATTGCTTCCGCCTGCCGTCGCTCTCCGGCACCTCGACCTATTACCTCCTGCTGTCGGCGACGAACTACAGGCCGCGCGTGATCGCCGTTCACGTCACGCCGCAGAGTGACGGCCGTTTCGGCATGACGATGGCCGCGCTCGACGGCCAGCCGCTCGCCGCCGCCGGTGGATTCGGCCTGACTACCGAAGCCGTCTCCTTCGACTCGCTGGGCGCGCTCGCGTCCAACATACCCGTCTTCCCTGCCGGTGGTATCGAAGTCTCGAAGTCGGCCGACCGCGCCACGGCGCAAATCGGCGACGTGGTTTCCTACCGCGTCGAAGTTAAGAACGCTTCGCGCGTCGCGGTTCGTGACCTCGAAATCCGCGACACGCTGCCTCAGTCGTTCTACTACGCCGAAGGCACGGCGACGCTCGCGGTCGGCGGCGCGCAGGCGCGGCCCGTCGAGCCGGTCGTCAACGGCGACACTCTGACCTTCCGCATCGCGGAGCTTCGGGCGGGCGAGAGCGCGACGCTCATCTACCGCGTCCGCATCGGCGTGAACGCGAGTCTCGGCGAGCAGTTCAACACGGTCGTCGTCCGGGGCGGCGGCACGGACACGCCGCCCACGCGCGTCGGGGTCGTCGTCAAGGGCGGCATCTTCGGCACTACGCAATTCGTCGTCGGCCGCGTCTACGTTGACAGCAACGCGGACGGCCAATTCAACGGCGGTGATTCTCCCGTCGCCGGCGCCCGCGTCGTCACGTCTACCGGCCGTGTGGTCATTACCGACGCCGCGGGCAATTACAACCTGCCGCTTCTTCCTGACGGCGCGCTGGTCGTCCAGCTTGACCGCTCCTCCGTGCCGGAAGGCTACGCCCCGCATGATCGCCTCCGTCTCGGCGGCGGCGGGTGGGGTCGCCTGGTCGCAACGCCGATGCAAGGCGGCGCGATGTTACATACCAGCTTTGCGCTTGTGGCGGTGGACACTCCTCCAAGCGCAAGTGACGCGCCCTCACCTTCTGGCGGGCAGGGGCGAGAGGAAGCGGGGCCGGCTGGCAGGCCCGGCCCCGCACCCGTCACTTCCGAGCAGGCGGCGCAGCTGCCGAAGGTTACGCCGCCTCTGCCCTCCCCCACTACTAAACTCGTCGCGTCCGACGCCGCGCGCGTCGAACCCGCAAAGCCGAAGTCGCGCGGCAACATCTTCAAGCGCGTTTTCGGGGGTCTCTTCGGGCGCGGCTCTAACAAGCGGCGAGACACCAATGCGAAATCCCTTCCGAAACCTTCCGCTACGCCTATCGTCATTTATTCCGCTGCGGGCGATGTTATTCATTCGGAGCCGAAGGCGGCGGACTCTTCGGCGCAGATAGTAAGCTCGACCGCGCCGGCCCCTTCCCCGACGCCCGACGCGCCCGCGCCTGACGGCGCACAGTTGATGCCGGCGACGCCTCTGCCGCCGCCCGGCGTCTCCTACTCGGCGGCCACGGCAGACACGGCCGCGCCGTCCGTCCAGCCCGCTCCCACGTCCTCCGCGCAGATTGTCCCTGTGTCGCTCTCGGCGGGCGGCGCGAAGCCCTCGGCCGCCCCCGCCTCTGACGGGGCGGCCACAGCGCCCGCGGGCGCTCACGCCGGCCTGCCCAAAGTGGAGCCGGGCGCAATCGTAATCGGCCTCGAAGAGAATTCCGTGCTGCTCACGCCCGGCCTCGACGTGCCGGTGCGCTACGCCCTCGGCTGGGACGTGCGGCTCACGGTGAACGGGACTCCCGTTGAATCGTCGCGCATCGGCGAGCGCGTCTTAGACCGCGCCTCTCAGACCGAGCAAGCTACCTTCGTCGGCCTCAACCTCGCCGCTGGTCCTAACCGCCTGCGCGTGGTGGTCGTGTCACCCGAAGGGGTGGAGGGCGCTTCGCGCGAGGTCGTCGTTTACGGGCGCGGGCCTGCCGCCCGGCTCGTTATCGAATCCCCGCGTTCCGAGCTTACCGCCGGCCGCCGCGACGAGACGGAGATCGTCGTGCGCGCATACGACAGCTGGGGCAACCCCGCGCAGGATGGCGAGGTCGCGCTTTCAACGACGCTGGGGACTTTCGAGGGGCGGCGTGAGGCCAAGTCGCTCGAAGTGGCGCGCGAGGATTCGACGGTCACGCGCGGCGGCTCGCCGCTGCTCGTCTCTCACCCCGCGGAGGTCAATCAGCAAAGCGCCGTCCGTCTCGTCGGCGGCGTCGCGCGCGTCCAGTTCGTCGCCCCGGACGCGCCGGGCACGGCGCGGCTCGCCGCCAACACCGGCGAGGCGGCGGCCAGCGCCGAGATTCTTTTCCGGCCGGAGGACAGCGCGCCCCGCATGATGGTCGGCTACGGCAACCTGACCATCGGCCGCGCCGCGCCGGTCATGGGCCTGCGCGGCGTAGACGAGACGGTGCGCGGCTCGATGCAGTTCTTCTACAAGGGGCGTCTGTGGCGCGACAACCTCCTGACGCTCTCTTACGACTCTCAGAGGCCGCTACAGCGCCTCGACGCGCAGGACAGGCAGTTTCAACTCGACCCGCTCGATAACACGTACCTCGTGTTCGGCGATTCGAGCACGCGCTTCAACTCCGCGCCCTCGAACTCGAAGCTCTACGCGCGCCTCGACTTCTCGCGCTCCCTCGGCCGCTCCTACGCCCTCTTCGGCGATTTCGTCCCCGAGACCCGCGGGGTTGAGCTTGCCGTTTACAACCGCAAGCTGACCGGCGTTCAACTCCACTTCGAGAACAGCCGCGGCGACTTCGTGAGCGTCGGCGGCGCACGCCCGTCGAGCAGCTACGGCCGCGACGTGTTCCCCGGCGGCGTCTTCGGCCTGGTGCGCCTCTCATCCTCGCGCGTCATTCCCGGCAGCGAGACCGTCACGCTCGAAATACGCGACCGCCGCAACCCCGATTTGCTCGTCCGCCGCGAGCAGCTGGTGAGGGGGGCCGATTACAACCTCGACAGCGACACCGGGCAAATCTTCTTCATCCGTCCGATACAGGCTTTCGACCCCGACTTAAATCTCAAACAGATAGTCGTCGCCTACGAATTCGAGTCGGTCGGGGCGGCGTCGAACGTCTACACGCTCAACGCCTCAAGGGGCTTCGGCGACGGCGGGCGTTTCGGATTCTCGTTGAACCACCAGGGGCGCGCGTCGTCGGCCGACAACTACACCCTCGGCGGCTTCTACTTGACTCAGGAGATGCCTAACAAGGGCCAGCTGCGCCTTGAGGTCGCCGCCTCGGTCGGGAACCTTGTCGGCTTCGGCAACTACTTCGGGGGCGGCGGCGCAGGCTCCGGCACGCGGCACGACGGCAACGCGCTCCTCGCCCTCTACGACCAGCCGCTTAAATGGCGTCACGCGCGCCTGCAAATGAGTTTCCGGCGCGCGAGCGAAGGCTTTTTCAACCCCTTCGGCTCCTCGATGATCGGGGGCACTCAGCGCGCGGGCGCGAGCCTCGACCTGCAAGCCTCCCCCACGTCCCGCCTTCGCCTCGGCGTCACGGACGAGCGCAACGAGACGGACACGGTGAAGAATGACCGTCAGACCTTCGGCGTGACGTGGACGCAGCGCCTCGGCGAGAAGTTTACGGGCACGCTCGCTTACGACTACCGGCACTTGGACGACGAAAGCGACTCGCAAAGGCGCTCGCTCGACTCGCACATGATTACCGCCGGCCTCGACTGGAAGCCGACCGACCGGCTCACGCTCTCCGCGAGGCGCGAACAGAACCTGACTGACGCCGACCCGACTTACCCCAACCAGACGGTGTTCAGCGGCTTCTACAGGCTCAACGACGTGTCGCGCCTCTTCTTCACCCAGCGGCTCGCCTCCGCTCCGATAACGCCTATCTCGGATATGACGGGCGCGGGCTTCTCGTTCTCTCAGTCCCGGCGCGAACTGACGACGGGGATCGAAACCAAACTCTTCCGCGACACCTCCCTGACGGGCGGCTACCGCCTCGAACACGGCGAGAACGGCGCGGACGGCTTCGCGGTGTTCGGGCTGGCGCAGAAGCTCAAGCTGTCTAAGACGCTCGCCCTCGACGCCGGTTTCGAGCGCGCGTTTCACCTGACGGGCAACGGCAAGGGCTACAACAGCCTGACCTCCGGCGTCACCTGGCAGCCGAGTGAGGACTTCATCGGCAACGCGCGGTACGAGTGGCGCGACCGCGAAGGCGCGGGCCAGCTGATCTCGGCGGGCTTCGCCGGCAAGCCGGTGGACAACGTGACGGCGCTCGGCCGCTTCCAGTGGTCGCAAGGGTCGTTCGGCAATCAGGACCGGCGCGGCGCATACGGCTCGTTCGGCGTGGCCGTCCGCCCGCGCAAGTCCGACCGCACGGCCGCCTTCTTCAACTATCAGTACCGCAACCTCTCGCAAGACTTCGGCGGCTCCCGCTCCCTCGAAACGCGGCACACCCTGAGCGCGGATACGTTCGTGCAGGCGAACAGGCGGCTCGCCCTCTTCGGCAAGGCCGCCGTCAGTAGCCAGAACACTTCCCGCGCCGACTTAGCCCCGGCCGCCAACTTCACCTATCTCCTACAGGGCCGCGCCGAGTACCTGCTTACGAGACGCTTCGACTTCGGCCTTGAGTCCCGCTACCTGGCGCAGCCCTCGACCGGCACCGGCCGCATGGGCGTCGCCTCCGAGGTCGGCTATTGGGCCACGCCCGATATTCGGTTCGGCCTCGGCTACAACTACCAGCGCGCCGCCGAGCAGCCTGGGCGCTCCGTCCTCGACGGCTCGCGGCGCGGCTTTTACTTCTCCATCACCAC
>DASWNR010000081.1:0-8972 GCA_036399155.1 Pyrinomonadaceae bacterium | reverse complement strand
CCGCGTACTTCTCGCGCGCGCCCGCGAGGTACGGCTCGAACTCGCGCGCCCGCTCAAGGTGGCTGACCTGTAGTATGCGGCTCAGGTCGGCGAAGAGCGCCGTGCGGAAAGACGGGTTGGTGCCGATGCTCTCGGGCGGGTCCATCCGCGTGAAGTAGCTGAGCGACTGGCCGTCTACGTTCTTGATCTCCGAGCGCAGGAAGAGCGCGGCCGCCGCCGTCGCCTCCGACTTCTGCGTGGCCTCCGCACTCCCGGGCGCCTCCGCCCCTGCGAGCGCCGCGACGAACGCGACCAGCCCGTCCGCCCCCTTGAAGTCGGACTCGCGCAGAACCCACGGGCGCAGCTCGTCCATGAAGAGGTTGTCGCGCGGGTCGAAGCCCGTGAAGGGGTTCGCCTGCCGCTCGCCGCGCGGGCGCGACGCGCCGAGGAAGGCGCGGATGATGCGGTCGCGGTAGCCGGCGTGGAGCGAGAACTTGTTGAGGTTGATGACGCGCGACCCGAAGCGCCCGAGCCCGTGCAGCGCCAGCGCCAGCAGCGCCAGGTAGAGCCACGTCGGGAAGTGCGCCACGCGGAAGGCGTTCTGCGCGCTCGCGAGCGGGTACATCCCCGCGAACTCGTCGCCTCGCGCGCCGTAGAGCGGCCCGCGCAGCACTTCGGGCAGCCCCGAAAGGAACTGCCCGAGCCACGCGATGAGCGTCCCCGTCAGCATCGCGACCGCGAGGACGAGGCACGCGAAGAAGACGAACGAGGCGAGCACGACGACGTTGACGCCTACCGACCTCAGCTTGCCCACCCAGTCGCTCTCGCCCTCCTTCTTCGACTTGCCCGGCGTCTTCGCGCTGCGGCCGCCGAGGATGGCGATGAGGCCCGAGAGCCCGCCCGCCGCCAGCAGCCACTTCTGGAAGGCGAAGTAAACGAGCGGCCCGAAGATGACGAGGCCGCAGAAGAAGAGCCACGCCGACATCACGATGAAGAGCCACGCGCTGGCGCGCGCGAGCCACTCGCGGTCCTCGTCCTCGATGAAGTAGCGCCCGTGGCTGAGGACGGAGTCTCTGGCCTCGTCGACGTCGCCCCCTCCGACCTTCGCCGCGCGCGCGGCCTCGCGCTCCCTCGGCGCCCTCTCCGTGCGCCGGCTGGTGAGCCCGACGAAGAGCGTGACGCCGAGGAAGATGACCAGCAGGTAGACGGGGAAGGCGAGCATCGTGTAAAGCTCTGCGCCCCACCACGCGGGGTAGGGCAGAAGCTCCATCCTCACGTCTATCCCGGCGACGCCGTCGAAGTGTATGACGGGGCCTTCGGTCGCGGCGACGGGGCCGCTGAAGGGCGGAATCTTGGTCGCCGCCACCCAGAGCAGGAACGCCCCGACGACGCTCGAGACGAACATCACCCTGCCCTCGCGCCAGAGGCTCTCGCGGACGGCCGCCTTGCGCGCGCCGACCTCTTTGGCGAGCCGCTCCTCCTTGGCGCGCGAGCCGTCGTCGGGCGCGGTCGCCCCCCCGCCACGTTCGGCGCGGCGGCGCAGACGGCGCAACTCCTCCAACTCGCGCTCGGCCGGGTCGCCCTTCCACGTCTGCCTGACGAAGAGCCCGTAGAAGATGAGCCCCGCGAGCCCGGCCAGCGCGCCGAAGAGGATGAAGCCGACCAACTCCGGCAGGGCGTCCCGGTGCGGCAGCGCCCTCGTGTACCACGCCCAGTAGGTCGTCAGGAGCGTCGCCGACAGGCAGAGCGGCAGGAGGCAGAGCCGCAGGAAGGAACTCTGGTCGCGACTCTTGTCCCAGAAGCTGCCGGGCCGGATGGTGCCGCTGTTGCTCGGGCGGTTGAGCCGCATGAACGCGAGGGCGTAGCCGTTCAGCAGCGTGCCGAACACGAACAGCGCAAGGCTCGGCGTGGCGAAGCCGGCCGCCATGAGCACCTCCCGGTCGGGCCAGACGTAATCGACCGCGACGACGACGCCGACGAGCGCGAGCATCAGCAGTATGACGAAGAGGAGCACGTACCAGCGGCTACGCTTGTCGAGGGCGGCCCTGAAGACCCTGAGCGGCCTCAATTTGAGCAGCACGGCCCCGACAACGGCGGCCACGAACAGGCCGAGGAGCGTCCACCAGTCGCCGTTCGCGAGGACGGCGGCGTTGGCCACGCGCGGTATCATCAAAAGGCTCGCCAGCAGCGGCACCAGCACCACCCAGTTGAGCAGCAGGTTGCGGACGTAGATGGTGACGAACGTCCAGGCGTCGGCCGAGAGCAGCCCCGTCTTCGGCGTGATGAAGTTGCTGTAGTCGCGCAGGTGGCGCAGCGGCTCGGGCTCGGGTTCGAGCTTGGAGGCGCGCGTCTCGCCGTCGAGGTCTGCGACGACGCCGCGCAAGCCCTCGGGGTGTCGGTGAATCCACGCCGAGAGCCAGCCGCCGATGTAGCCGCCGCCCGAGACGGTCGAGAGGTAGTCGAAGCGTTCGAGGAAGCCGCGCCGCGCGAGCGACTGGATGACGCCGAGCGCGAAGGTGCCGCTGCGGATGCCGCCGCCCGAAAGGCAGAGCGCCGAGCGCCCCGCGCGCAGCCCGTGAACCCTCCGCATGACGCGCGCGAGCCGCAGGTCGTAGGCGCGCCGCATCTCTTCGGGGAAGGCGTCTTCGAGCAGCAGCCGGCGGAAGCGCCGCAGGTCGCTGTCCTTGCCCCGGTCGGCGGACAGCCCGCCGCCTTCACCCTCCCAGACCAGCTCGAAGAGGCCGCGCGTCTCTTCGCGCATCGTCGTCAGCCGCTCGAAGCGCCAGCGCTCGAAGACCTCGTCGTCGTCGAGGACTTTGTTGAGCGCGGCGGCGAGCTCGTCCTCCGTCTTCGCGCCGAGCAGCGCCGGGTGCCTGTGCGCGAGGTACGCGGCGAGGTCGGGCTCGACCCAAGAAGTTTCGGCGGCGCGACGCCTCGCGGGGCCGTCGTCGCGCTCGCGGTCTACGGGCTCGGCGCCGGCCGGGTGCGTCTGCTTCCAGCGCGCGTAGGCTTCGCCCAGCCTCGCGGCGAGGCGTGTGAGGCGCGCGTGGTTGAAGTGAAAGTCCCAGTCGGTCTTGACGGTGACGGAGACCGTCCGGCCGCCCTCCTTCACCCGGAGCACGTCGCCCTGTTCGTTCCAGTCGAGCGTCTCGTGCAGGCTCTCGAACTCCTCTTCGAGCACCTGACAGAGGTGGAGCGGGATTTCGTAGGTCAGAGACTTTGGGGTCATGTTCTGTCCGAAGGGAGGTGCGGCGGCGGCGCCCGCTCACTCCGTCGAAAGGGAATCAAAGTGCGTGCGTGCGGGCGGGCGCGGTAGGGCTTGCGGCGGCCTGGAGTGCCTGCGAGAAACGTCGGCAAAAATAGTCCCGCGCCGCGCCGTTGTCAATAACATTCTTCCGCGCGCCGCCCGACTATGAATGACTCGCGGCGGCAAAATCTTTCACCCGCCGGGAGGATTGGGCGCGAGCCCGGCGGCGGCCGGTGTTTGCGCGCGCTCGGAGCCGGTCGGTATAATGCCCCGTCAAAACGGAACGTATCTTCGAGCGAGGCGCGCCCGCGCGTGACAGGAGCCGAGAAGCGTGTGACCACGACCGAACCCGCATGTCAGGGCACGCCCGAAGGCGCCGCACTACGCGTCGAGCGCCTGCCGTTCGGGGGCGTCCCCGGTCAGTCGCGCCTCTTCCTCGAATACCTCGAAGACCCTACGCGGCTGCGGCGCTTTTACCCGGAGGCCGTCCGCTTCCACTACGAGTTGTCCGAACGTCGGCGGCGCGTGCTCGACAACCACCGCTGCGACCGCGCCGCGCTCTGCGACGCGCTCGGCGAGTCGAACGCGCGCTGGGGCGCCGGGCCGGAGACGCTGGCGAACGTCGGCCGCCTGCGCTCGCCCGATTCGGTCGCGGTCGTCACGGGTCAGCAGACGGGGCTCTTTACGGGGCCGCTCTACACGCTCTACAAGGCGCTCTCGGCGGTGAAGCTGGCGGCCTGTCTGACCTCGCGCGGCACGCCCGCCGTCCCCGTCTTCTGGATGGCGACCGAGGATCACGACTGGGAGGAGGTGCAGACGGCGCAGGTCATCGCCTGCGACGGCCGTCTCGCGGACGTTTCGGTCGCCGACGGGCTGCACAGGGGGGGCGAGCCGGTCGGCGGCGTCGTGCTCGACGGGAGCGTCGAGGAGGCCGTGCGGCGTCTCTTCGACCTCGTCCCTTCGAGCGAGTTCCTGCCCGAGCTTGAGCGCGTCGTGCGCGACGCGTACCGGCCGGGCCGCACCTACGGCGAGGCGTTCGCGCGGATGCTCTCGGCGCTCACGTCCGACTACGGCCTCGTGCTCCTCGACCCGACCGACGGGGCTTTGAAGCGCCTCGCGGCGCCGCTCTACGCGGAGGCCGCGCGGCTCGGGGCGGAGATAGCCTCGGCGACCGACGCGCGCTCGCGAGAAATCCGGGAGGCCGGCTACCACGCGCAGGTTCACACCTCGCCCGACTCCTTCCCGCTCTTCCTCATCGACGACGGCGGCGCGCGCCGCGCGCTCACGCGCACGCGCGAGGGGCGCTACCTCGTCAAGGGCACGACGCGCGAGTGGACAATCGAAGAACTCGCGGCGCTCGCCTCCGAGCAGCCCGAACGCCTCAGCCCCAACGTCACGCTGCGCGCGGTCGTGCAGGACTACCTCCTGCCGACCATCGCGTACTTCGGCGGCGCGGCCGAGGTCGCGTACTTCGCGCAGACCGCCGAGAGCTACCGCGTCCTCGGCCGGCCCGCGACGCCGATACTCCACCGCGCGAGCCTGACGGTCGTCGAGCGGCGCACGGGTCGCACGCTCGAACGCTACGGCCTGCGGCTCGAAGACTTCTTCGGCGGGCTCGACCCCGTCATCGCGCGCGTGGTCGAGGAGCACCTGGGGACGGAGGTGGCCGGCGCGTTCTCCGAGACGGACGCGTCGGTCGCGCGCGCGCTCGACGAGCTGCGCGTGCGGCTGCGCGACTTCGACCCGACGCTGGCGGACGCGCTCGACGGCGGGCGCAGGAAGATCGCGCACCAGCTCGAAGGCTTGCGCGCGCGCTTCCACCGCGCGCAGATGCAGCGCGACCGCGCCGTCCAGCGCCAGCTTGAGCGCGCCGCCACCGCGCTCTACCCGGAGAAGAGCTTGCAGGAGCGGCACGTCAACGTCGCCTCCCTGCTCGCGCGCCACGGCCGCTACTTCGTCGGGTGGATTCACGACGCCATCGACCTCTCGTCCAACGACCATCAGGTCGTCTACCTCTAAAGCCGGCCGCGCCCGAACCGCGCCCCCGCGCCCCCCGTATAGATTCTCGACAAGCGCGAGAGGAGACGCACGCCACATGCTCTGCCCGAACTGCGGAACGAAGACGACCAACGCTCACAAGTTCTGCCGCAACTGCGGCATGAACCTCGGGCCCGTCTCACAGGCGGTGTCCGCGCACCTCTCGCACGGCGGCGCGTCGGCGGCGGCCGCGGCGGCCGCGCGCGAGGCGTCGCGCAGGGGCACGCGGCGGATGGCGAAAGGGCTGTTTGCCGGCGTCTTCGTCTTCCTGCTCGGCATGCTGATGCTGCGCTTCCTGCCGGGCACCGCCTTCAAGGCCGTCGGCGCTGTGATTACGCTGCTCGGCGTAATGTTCTCGCTGGTCACAGTCCTCTCGTCGATGCGTGCGGACGCGACGGCCGAGGCTTCGCCCGCGCCGCCGCGGCACGTGCCGGAGGGCGCGGCGGCGACCGGCCGACTTTTGCACGAGAACACGGTGGAGCCGTTGCCGGCGAGCGTCACGGATCACACCACCGAGCTGCTCGGCGTCGAAGTCATAGATCGTGGAGAGCGAAAGTAAGCGCCGCCCTCACACGCCTTTTGCCTGAACCCCGCCCGAGTCGGTAAACTCCGAACCCGGGGCGGCCGCCGGACCGAGCGGCCGGCCGCCCTCGAATCGAAAATCAAAAAGCTAAAATTCCGATGTCAAAAATCCGCGTCCTCTCCGACCACGTCGCCAACCAGATCGCCGCCGGCGAGGTGGTCGAGCGCCCCGCGTCGGTCGCCAAAGAGCTTGTCGAGAACTCCGTGGACGCCGGCGCGCGCCGCGTCGAGGTGGACGTGGAGGCGGGCGGGCGGCGCCTGCTCCGCGTCTCGGACGACGGCGAGGGGATGACGCGCGACGACGCCGTGCTCGCCTTCGAGCGCCACGCCACGTCGAAGATCACTTCGGTCGAAGACCTCGAACGCGTCTCGACGCTCGGCTTCCGGGGCGAGGCGCTGGCCTCCATCGCCTCGGTCGCGCGCATCGAGCTGCTCACGCAGCGCGACGGCGAGACCGAAGGGACGCGCGTCCTCATCGAAGGCGGGCGGATGCGCGACGTGTCGCCGGCGGCGCGGCCGAAGGGCACGACCATTGCGGCGCGCGACCTCTTCTTCAACGTCCCCGCGCGCCGCAAATTCCTGCGCTCCGAGGCGACCGAGAGCTTTCACCTGACCAACCTCGTCACGCACTACGCGCTGGCCCACCCGGAGGTGAGCTTCGCGCTCACGAACAACGGGCGCGAGATTCTGCGCGCCGCGCCGGCCGCGGACTTGCGCGAGCGCGCGTACCAGATTTTCGGCGGCGAGTTTATCGAGAGCCTGCTCGGCGTCGAGGGAGACGCGCGGGGCGTCGCGCGCGTGACGGGCTACGTCTCGGCCCCGCGCGCGCGCCGCACCAACCGCGACTCGCAATACCTTTTCGTCAACGGCCGCTTCGTGCGCGACCGCCTCGTCTCGCGCGCACTCTCAGAAGGCTACCGCTCCGTCCTCCCGCACGGCGTCTACCCTTCGGCGCTGCTCTTCCTCGAAGTCGCGCCCGAGGAGGTTGACGTGAACGTCCACCCGGCCAAGACCGAGGTGCGCTTCCGGCGCGCGGGCGCCGTGGCCGACGCGGTGCGAGACGCCGTGCGCGCCGCGCTCTACGCCGGCGGCTACCTGCGACCGGAAGATACTTCGGTCGGCTTCGGCGCGGGCGCTTACGAGAGCGACGCGGCGCACGCCCCCGTCAACGTCGAGCCGCCGTCCGTCCGTCTCGGCGCGGAGGAGTTCTACGCGTCTTCGGTCGCGGGGCTGACGTTGAACGCGGAGGCCGGCGCGAGCGTCGGGCCCCCCGTCGAGGGTGACGAGGTCGCGCCGAGGCAGGAGGCCATCGAGTTCGGATGGACGCCCGCGCCGGGCGAGTCGCTCGCGGGAGGCGGCGCGGCCGGAGAGCGGCGGCGGCTTTCCGAGTCCGCGCTCGAAGCGGTCGCGCGAAGCGCCGGCCTCGCTCCCGACGCCCCCCCGTCAACTTCGCGCGCGCCCTCTTCCGCATCGGCCGCGCCGGACGCGCGCACGCGCGAAGTGGACGAGAGTGTCGCCCGAGTCCGTCGCGAAGATAGCGCGGGCGGCGTCGCGCTCCCGCCGCTCAACTCGGCGGCGGGGATAATGAAAGGGATTGCGGCCGACTCGCTCGACGCCAACATACGCCCGCTCGGTCAGCTCGAAGAGAGCTTCATCCTGGCGACCGACTCGGAGGGGCTGCTGCTCATCGACCAGCACGCGGCTCACGAGCGCGTCCTCTTCGACAAGTACCGAAGCCTCGAAGAGTCGCGCCGCCCGGAGTCGCAGAACCTGCTCGTGCCGGAGACCTTCGACCTCACGCCGGCGCAGGCCGTGAGCTTCGACGTGGTCGCGGACGAGCTTGAGTGGCTGGGCTTCTCACTGACGCGTCTGTCGGGGCGGACGGTCGCCGTCCGCGCGGTGCCCGCCGACCTGCCGCCGGCCGAGGCGCGCAACCTGCTCGCCGAAATCCTCGACACGGTGGACGCCGAGAAGCGCGGGCGGGCGCGAGAGACTCTGCGCGACGAGATCGCGGCCTCGCTCGCCTGCCACGCCGCCATCAAGGTCAACATGCCGCTCACGCAGGAGAAGATGCGCTGGCTCATCGACCGCCTGCTGCTCACCTCCTCGCCCACGACCTGCCCGCACGGCCGCCCCGCCATCCTCCGCCTCGCCAAACGGGACATCGAGCGCGGCTTCCACCGCCCCTGAGCGGGCGCGTTAAGACGAATTAAACGCTGAGACGAAGGGACACGGCTTGAAGCTATAAAACTTCAAGCCGTGTCCCTTCGTCTCAGCGTTTAAAGTGACGGGCGTGGCGTACGGTCGAGTCAGCCGCCCTTCTGCTCCTGCGCGAGCATGGCGAGTGCGTCGCGCTGCTCGTCGCGGAAGCGTTGGGCGACGCCCTGCTGCACCTTGGGCGAGTTGCGCCCGAAGCGCGCGAGGCTTCCGTTCGGGTTCTTGCGCCCGCGCTCGCCGTAGATGGCCTTGATGAAGTCGCTGTCGAAGCTCGGGGCGCCGGGGCGCGTCTTGATGTTGCGGAGCGCGACGCCCGGGACGTTCGTGCCCGGGCCGTGCTGCACGGCCGTCGACCAGATGACATCCTGTAGCGCGTGCGAGCAGGTGAGCACGTTGACGCCGTTGTCGTCGATGATCTTCTTGACGAGCGGGTCGAAGTGCGTCTTCTTGATGTAGTCGTGCTGGCTCGCCTGAAACTCGTCCCTGTTGGAGAGCGCGAGCTGCTTCCACGCGGCGGTGAACTGCGCGGTGCCCGGGACGAGACCCGCGAACGTGGCGCGGAAGGGGAAGTCGGGCTGCGAGACGAAACGCTTGACCGTCCCGCCGCCCGGCTTGCTCGTCATCTGGTACGAGCCGTAGGACGCGCCGCCCGCGTCGCCCGCGCCCGTCGAGACGACGCCGGGCCCGCGGCCGCCCGTCTCGTAACGCTCGGAGAGCTTGCCGAGCACCTGCGCCGGCGCGGGCTGCGGCTGCGGCGGAATCGGCGGCTGGGTCTCGACCGGGGTTGCCGGGTCGGGCTGTGTGACGACCGGCGCGGGGGTCGGCGTCGGCGCCGGCGCCGGCGGCGTGGGCGCCGACGCGCCCGCGCCGCCGTTCGGGATGTTGAGCACGTCGCCGATGCGGACGCGGT
>DASWNR010000080.1:0-13844 GCA_036399155.1 Pyrinomonadaceae bacterium | reverse complement strand
CGTCGTGACGCGCGAGGACCTCAACCGGATGCTGCTCCACTTCAAGGGGCACCCGGAGTCGCTCGTGGTGGAGACCGCCGCCATCCAGTCGATGGCGAAGGCGGTCTACAGCCCGGACAACATCGGGCACTTCGGGCTGGGGTTCTCGTGGTACAGCCACTTCACGAGCCCCATCCGCCGCTACCCCGACCTCATCGCGCACCGCTTGCTGAAGCGCTACGCCGCCGACGGGGAGCAGGAGCGCCGCGTGGGCGAGGACGCCAGCCTCGACGTCCTGCGCGGGCAGTGCAAGCACCTCTCGGCGCGCGAGCGCGAGGCGGCCGAGGCCGAGACGCGCGCCGCCGAAGCCGCCCTGCAATCGGAAGCCGCGCGCGCCGAGCACGACCGCGCGCTCGCCTCCTACGACCGCGAGCGCCACGCGACCGAGCGCGGCGCACTCGCCCTCGCGCGCGAGCGCGCGGCGGCGACCGAGGCGCAGCTCGAAGCCGCGCGCGAACGCGCGGAAGCCCTCTCGGCCGAGGTCGCGCGCCTCGACGAGGTGCGCGAGTCTATGCGCGAGGAGTTCCGCGCGCGCGAGCGGCTCGAAGAGCTTTACGCCGCGACCGACTTCATACGCGACACGCTCCGCAAGGCGGGCCCGCTCGTCACCGAGAGCTACCTCTACAACATCTCGATTGAGGCCAACCAGCTCTTCCGCGAGATCACGGGCGAGGGCGGCCGGGCGCTGCGCTGGTCGAAAGATTACGACATCCTGCTCGAAGAGGAGGGGCACGAGCGCTCCTTCATCAACCTCTCGGGCGGCGAGCAGATGGTGGCGGCGCTCTCCGTCCGCCTCGCGCTCTTGAAACAGCTCTCCGACATCCGCGTCGCCTTCTTCGACGAGCCGACGGTCAACATGGACGCCGAGCGCCGCGAGCGGCTCGCGCAGCAGATCGGGCAGGTCAGGGACTTCGACCAGCTCTTCGTCATCTCGCACGACGACACCTTCGAGCAGAGCGTCGACCACGTCGTCGCCGTCACGCGCGAGACAATCGGGGAGGCCGCGTGAGCCCGCCGGCGAAGGAGGTCGTCATCTACTGCGACGGGTCGAGTTTGGGTAACGGGCGCGGCGACGCGCGCGCGGCGGCCGTCGCGCTCCTAGGCTTCCGCGGCGTGTGGCGCGCGTTCGGCGAGTACCTGGGCGAGGCGACGAACCAGCAGGCCGAGGTCGCGGCCGCCGCCATCGGGCTCGAACAGTTGCGCGAGCCGTGCCGCGTGACCGTGCTGTCGGACTCGCGCTACGTCGTCGAGACGATGTCGGGGCGCTTCCGCCGCAAGTCGAACCACGACTGGTGGGCGCGGCTCGACAAGGCCGCCGGCCCGCACCAGATAAAATGGCAGTGGCTCAAAGGCCACGCCGGCCACGTCGCGCAGGAGGCCGTCGACCGCGCCGCCCGCGCCATCGCCGCCGCCGGCCACGCCGACGAATCCGCCCTCAGCGAAGCCGCCGCCACCGTCGCCGACGAGACGACGGATTGAGCCGAAGCCCGGCCGCGCAGCGGCGTAACCTTGAGAGTGCCGCCAGTTTCACTCCGCACGTTAGCCAAGTGGGCGCCCACGGGCTAGAATCTCCTCTCCCCGACCGTTCCAGAAGTTTTCCGATGAGTGCCAGACGTGAAATGACGGCGCGAAGGCTCGCGTGGCTCCTGTGCCTCGCGGGCGCGCTCGCGTGCGTGTGGGCGGCGGGCGGCGTCGCCGCGCAGGCCGAGCGCGCGTGGGTCTGGCAGAACCCCCTGCCGCAGGGAAACGCCATCTACGCCGTGCGCTTCGCCGCGGACAAGCGGACGGGGTGGGCCGTCGGCGCCGACGGCGTCATCCTCCACACGGAGGACGGCGGCTTCCGCTGGGAGGAGCAGCACGCGCCCGCGCCCGTCCCGCTCTACGGGCTCTACGTGCGCGACGCGAAGCGCGCGGTGGCGGTCGGCTCGCGCGGCCTCGCCGTGACGACCGAGGACGGCGGGCGGCGCTGGACTCTGCGCCCGACCAACCCGAAAGAGGCGCGCGGCGCGAAGGGCGCGGCCGCGCCGAAGGAAGGCTCGAACCACCTCTACAGCGTGGCCTTCGCGCCGGACGGCCTGAACGGCTGGGCGGTGGGGAGCTACGGCGAAATCGTGAAGACGGCGGACGGCGGGCGGACGTGGGCGGCGCAGGTCTCGGGCGTGAGGGCGCACCTCTTCTCGGTCGGGTTCGCCGACGCCTCGAACGGCGTGGCGGTCGGGGCCGACGGGGCGCTCGTCGTCACGCACGACGGCGGCGGCAGTTGGCTCGACCGCTCGGCGAAGACGGGGGCGGCCTTCACGTCGGTCGCGTTCGCGGGCGGCGGCAAAATCGTCGTGGCGGTGGGTCTGGGCGGCTTCATCTACCGCAGCCCGGACGGCGGCGACACGTGGGCGGCGGTCGAGAACCTACAGCGCACAGACCTGCTCTCGGTCTTCTTCTCCGACGAGCGCCACGGTTGGGTCACGGGCGACGAGGGGCAGGTCTTGAGCACGGGCAACGGCGGCGAGACGTGGTTCCCCGTGAGCATCAAGACGCGGCCGCGCCTGACGGCCGTCCACTTCGCGGACGAGACGACGGGCTGGGCCGCCGGGCGCGACGGTCTGATACTTCGCACCGACGACGGGGGCGTGGACTGGCGGCGTCTGACCGAGGGCGGGCGCGACGACCTCGCCGACATCTACTTCCTCGACGCGGAGCGCGGCTGGGCGGTCGGCTCGCGCGGACGCATCCTCTACACCGGCTCGGGCGGCAAGCGCTGGGCGCTCAGACTCTCTGGGACGACGGCGCGGCTCTTCGGCGTCTTCTTCGTGGACGAAACGCTCGGCTTCGTCGTCGGCGAGAAGGGGACGCTGCTCCGCACCACGAGCGGCGGGCTCACGTGGTCAACGGTGCCGACCGACGCGGGCGAAGACCTCTTCGGCGTCCGCCTCTTCGACGCGAAGCGGGGCCTCGCGGTCGGCGCGCGCGGTCGGATTCTGAAGACCGAGGACGGCGGGGAGACGTGGGACGCCGTGCGCTCGGGGACGCAGAGCTGGCTTGAGGCCGTCGCCTACGCCGACGAGAAGACGGTCGTCGCGGTCGGCTCGGCCGGGACGCTTCTGCGCTCGGCCGACGGCGGCGGCAGTTGGGAGCGCGTCGAGCTGAACGCGCGCGAGTGGCTCTACGGACTCACGTTCGCCGACGCCTCGCGCGGCTACGTCGTCGGCGAGCGCGGGCTGATACTGCGCACCGACGACGGCGGGAAGACGTGGAAGGATCAGGAAGCGGGGCTCAAGATAAATCTCTTCTCGGTGGCGGCGGCCGCGCGCGACGACGTGATGGTGGTGGGCGACCAGGGGCGCGTGCTCCAGACCCGCAACGGCGGCGAGGTGTGGGAGATGATGCCGACCTTGACGAGCGCGGCGCTGTTCGGCGCGGCCTACCACGGCGGCTCGGACGCGTGGGTCGCGGGGCGCGGCGGCGCCATCCTCAAGCGCACAGACGCGGTCGCCACCGTCAAAATCCCGCGCCCCAAACTCCCGCCCGCGCTCCGCAACACGCCGCCCAAACTCAGGCCCGAAGACGGGTCGGACGCGGCCGCGCCCGCGCTCGAAGACGACATCCCGCGCGCCACGCCGCCGAGGCTCAAGCCCGCGCCCAGGCCTTAATTCACGAACCCCTTTCCATCAAGTCAACGGAGGAGAAAAGTTGATAAGCAGACCCCTGTCCCGTTTCACCGTCAAGCTCCTGGCCCTCTGCGTCTTCGCGGCGGGCGTGTGCGAGTTCAACGCCCGGCGCGCGTCGAACGCCGCCGCGCCGCACGGCGCGGCCGCCAAAGTTTTTCAGGAGGACGGCGCGTTCGACAGTTTGGAGCGCGCGCTCCGCTCGCCCGAGAAGGTGCGCCGCCTCGCCCTACAGAGCGAAGACCAAGAGTTGAAGCACCTGCCCGCGGGGCTCGGCACGCTGGTCAACCTTGAGGCTCTGGAGATTGCCTGCCTGGAGAAGCTCGAAGACCTGCCGGAAGAGATCGGGCGGCTGCGACGGCTGCGCGAGCTGGTCATCGACAACGGCAACGGGTGCTCGATGAACGTCTCGCTGCCGCGCTCGATAGGTCAGTTGGAGAATTTGCGCGTGCTGAGACTCTACGGCGCGCTCGACGGCCGCGACGTCGGCGCGGAAGACTCTGCGCGCGCGGCGCGGGCCAAGCCTCTGCCGGACACGCTCGCCGGCCTTCGGAATCTTGAGGAGCTTGACCTCGGCAGGAACGGCATCCGCTCGGTGCCGCCGCAGGTCGCCTCGCTGAGCGGCTTAAAAAAGCTGTCGCTCGACTATAACGACATACGCGAGGTGCCGGCCTTCGTCGGCGACTTGAAGAACCTCGAAGAGTTGTCGCTGAACGCGAACGGCGGGGCGCGGCTGCCTCAGTCGCTCGCGGGGTTGAAGGGGCTGAAAATCTTCATGGGGAACAACAGGCTCACGCTTGTCGAGCAGAAGAGTCTGCGCGCGCGCTTTCCCTCCGCCGTCTTCAACTTCGAGAACGAGTACGACGACGACTCGGCGAACCAGGAGCCGCCGAAGCCCCGCGCGCGTCGCGGCCGCAGGAAGTGGGCGGGAGACAAAAACAACAAAGCCCCGGGGGCGGCGGACGTTTGAAGAGCACGACTCTCGTGCTCGGACGTGCGCCCCCGGGGCTTTGTTGTTTTAACCGGCGGCTCGGCCGGACTTAGTAGCGCACGGGGTGCTCTTTGGCGTAGGTGTAGGCGAAGTAGGCCGCGAGCAGGTGCGCGACCCAGCCGAACAGGCCGGCGGTGCCGATCCAGGAGAAGCCGGTCAGGATGAGCCAGAGAATGCCCCACAGCACCTGGCCGTTGTAAATCTGGCCGAGCCCGGGGACGAGAAGACTGAGGAAGCCAGCAATCAAAGGGTCGCGCATCGTTCGATTTACCTCCGCGCTCCTATACGCCCGGCCCCGCGCGTTTGTTCGCCCGAAGGGGCTCGCGCGCGGACTCACTGCGGCGGCTGCGAAGTCGGCTGTGGCGGGGGCGGCGCGGCGTCGGTGCGGCGCACGTCAACTATCTCGGCGCGGAAGGTCTTGAGCGCGTGCTGGACGACGGGGTGACTTTCCACCTTTTCGCGCAGGAGGCGCTGCTCGCGCCGCGACTCGTCCTCGGCCGTGCGCTGCTCGTCCTCCTCCTCGCCCGGCGCTCTCATCTTAATGTTTATGCCGACGCCGCGCCCCAGTGCCTCGCAGCAGACCTCGTGAAGCAGTTTCTGACTCTCCGCCTTCCTCAGCGCCTCGTACAGATGTTTCGACTCGGGCGCGAACTCGACGCGCACCTCTTCGCCCTCGACCCACACGCGCCGCGCGCCGTCGAGCGCCACGGCGAGCAGAGGCTTGCCGCGCCCTTCGAGCCCGCGCTTGAAGCGCGACGCGTCGTCTTCGGGGCCGAAGCCCATGCCGCCGACTTCCCTGCCGCGTAAGTCCGGCGCGGGGGTCTGTGCGGGGGCCTGTGCCGCGGCGTCCGGCCCGGGCGTCGTGACGAGCGAGACGGGCGTGCCGACGCGGTCTTCGCCCGCGCGCGCGCCCTCGACGAAGGGGCGCGGCTGGTCGAAGAGTCCGTTCGGCGGCGCGCCGTCCGAGACGGGGAAAGGCGCTTCGGCGGCGCGCTGGGCCGCGCCCGACGCGAAGGAGGCCGACCCGCCCGACTGGACGGGCGGCGGGACGAGCTTCAGTCCCGGCGACGGCTGCGTCGGCGCGGCGGCGGGCGTCGCGCGAGGCGTCGCGTTGGGTGTTGTACGCGGGGGCGCGGCGGCCGGCGCGTGCGCGTGTGACGCGGTTCCGTTGGTTTCGGCCGGCCTCTGCGCGGGACGTTCCGGCGGGGCGGGCGGGGCGGGCGCGGTGGCGATGTCGAAGGCCGCCGGAGGCTCCGGCGCGGAGAAGGACGCCCCGCCGCCCCCGCCGGCCATTCCCCGGCGCGGCGGCGTAGACGAAGGCGGCGGCGTCGATGAAGGCGGAGCCGACGGAGTCCCCGCGCCGCCGGCGGGCGCGCGCCCCGTCCGCAGGGCCTCTTCGAGCGCGTTCAGGCGCTCGACGATCTGGCCGAGCGGCGCGAGCCGGCGCATCTCGACCAGCTTCACGAGCCCGACCTCCAACTGGTAGCGCGGGTGCGCGCCGCCGCCCAGACGCGCCTCGGTCTCGGTCAGGCTGTGGAAGAAGCGCACGAGGTCCGACTCCGAGAAGTCGCGCGCCTCTTCGAGAAGCTCCTTCCGCTCGGCCTCGGTCGCGTTGGCCAGCGCCGCGTCGCCGCCCACCTTGGCGACGAGCAGGTCGCGCAGGTGCGCCAGCATGTCGCGGCAGAAGTTGCGCAGCTCGTGGCCGCGCGTCGTCAGCTCGTCCACGACCGCGAGCGCGTCGGCCGGCTGCTGCGCGGCCACGGCGCGCATCACGCGCGCGAGCAGTTCCCTGCCCGCAATCCCGAGCGCCGCCTCCACGTCCGACGCCTCGATCTTGCCGCCGCTGAAAGAGATGACCTGGTCGAAGGCCGACTGCGCGTCGCGCATCGAGCCCTCGCCGGCGCGCGCCACCTCGCGCAGCGCCTCGTCCGTGACCTTTATCTTCTCGGCGTCGGCGATGTGGCGCAGCCGCTCGGCTATCTTCGACGGCGCGATGGTGCGGAACTCGAACTGCTGGCTGCGCGAGAGGATGGTCTCGGGCACCTTGTGCGGGTGCGTCGTCGCCATGATGAAGAGGACGCGCGGAGGCGGCTCCTCCAGCGTCTTCAGGAGCGCGTTGAATGACTCGGGCGTCAGCATGTGGACTTCGTCCACGATGAAGACCTTGTAGCGGTCGCGCGCGGGGTGGACGGCGACGGTGTTGATGATCGAGTCGCGGACGTGGTCGATGCCGCGGTTCGAGGCGGCGTCCATCTCAAGCACGTCGATTGAGCGCCCCTCGGCCACCTCGCGGCAGGAGGGGCAGGCGTCGGCGTCGGTCGTGCGGCAGGGCGTCGGCGTGGGCCGGTCGGACTTGTGGCAGTTGACGGCCTTGGCCAGAAGCCGCGCCGTCGTCGTCTTCCCCACGCCGCGCGCACCCGAGAAGAGGTAGGCGTGGTGGAGGCGTTCGTGCTCGACGGCGTTGCGGAGCGTCCGCGTGATGTGCTCCTGCCCCGTGACCTCCTCGAAGGTCTGCGGGCGCCACTTGCGTGCGATGACTTGGTAGGACATTGGGAAGCCGTTTCGCCGTTAGCCGTTCGTCTTCTCTAAAAGCTCGATGCGGTTGCCGAAGGGGTCGAAGAGCGAGAAGCGTTGGACGACGCCGGGGATGTCGGGCTCGTCCTTCGTCCGCACGCCGCTCTGTTCGAGATAAGTCCTGACGCGGGCCGCGTCCTCGACCTCGAAGGCCGGGTGGCGCTTCGACGGCGCGACCACGTCCTCCACCCCGACGTGGAGCTGCACGCCGGCGACGTTGTACCACATGCCGCCGTTACCTTTCAGCGCGTCGGGCTTCTCGACCTCTTCGAGCCCGAGCAGGCGGCCGTAGAATTCGCGCGCGTCTGCTTCCGCCCCGCGCGGGATGCAGACCTGTACGTGGTCGAGCCTCTTGAAAATCACCTTCATCGTTCTCGCGCCCCGCCGGCGTCTCTAGCGCCCCTTCCGGTACGCGTAGAGTAGCACGCCGAGCGGGTCTCCGACCTTGAGGTCTGCGTCCTTCGCCGCCTCCGCCGCGACCGGCGCGCCGACGCCCGACGGCAGTGGCTTAATCTCGAAGCCCGCGCGGGCGCGGTGGCACTCGATGCAGGACTCGGCGCTCGCGCGCACGGGTCGCGCCTCGACCCGCCACAGGCCGGCCGTGAACTCGTGGCGCCCGCCGCCCGAGGCGAACGACTCCAACGCGCGGCGCGTCCCGTCCCAGAGCGGGACGGCGCCGGGCAGACTCTTCAGGGACGAAGAACTGACGTAGATGGGGCCGGCAATCGCGCGCCCCGGCCAGCCGCCGAAGCTGTTCAACGCGACGCGCTTCTCGACGGGCACCTCGGCGAGCACGCCGCGCCCGGCGAGGTAGAGCCCGACGCTGTAGCCCTCGCGCCTGAGGGCCGCGACGGCCTCCTTCTCCTCCTCGGTCGTGGGCTCGAACCTCCTCTCGGAGGCGATGCGCGCCATGCCGAAGCCGATGACGTTGTGGAAGCGTTTCTGGACGGCGCGGTCGAGCGCATCGAGCGGGTGCGGCTCGCGCTCGCCCGACATAACTGCCACGGCCGAGGGTTGCGACTGCGAGACGGCGCGCGGAAACTGAATGCCGGAGGCGAGCGCCGAGGCGACCGCGAGCGTCAGCAGCAACAGCTTCGGGACGTGGGAAGGGTTCTTCATCTCGCGCGTGCGGGCGGGGACTCAAAGAGAAAAAGAGTTGCCGCGGGGGCTTTCGTCCGAACCGTGCGGCGACGCTGGATTGTGCTCCAACGCGGCGCGGTTCGGCAAGCCTTCTGCCCGCGGCAACTCTTTTCAGATGTGGCCAGGCTCCGGACCGACCCGCAACACACGCCGCCGCCACTACCGTTGCTCCGTTCCCGGCCTGGCGGGGTTCGCGGGGCAAGCGTTGTGCGGAGCCCGAAGCCTGATAAGTTGGGAAATAGCTGTTGGCCGTCAGCCGTTAGCCGCCAACCCTTCGTCTTAGACTTTAACCCGGCGGGCGCGGCTTGGCAAACGCGCGGCGCGGTTCGAGGGCCGTCCCCGCCCCGCGTCCTTTTCCGCTTCAGGTGCCGTTAAAGCCCGTGCGCAGGCGGCGCAGGTTCGCGCCGGGGAACTGCCCCGCGGCCTTGACCTTCGCGAGCGTCGCCTGCGCCTCGGCGCGCGTGCGGCCGGCGTAGACGGCCATGAACTGCGTGCCTTCGGCGACGCCCGTGTAGAAGAGGTCGCCCGGCTCGGAGCAGCGCGAGGCGAAGACCTTCTTGCGCGGGAAGAGCGCCTGCGCCGCCACGCGCTCCGGCTCGGGGACGAAGACGTCGCAGTCCATGCCCTTCGACGCGTCGCGCACGCTCTTGAGGATGACGGCGTAGAACTGCTCGGACTCCCAGATGACGCCGTCGGAAGGAATGACGAATGGCAACTGGTGCGGCTGGAACTCGACCGTCGTGCGGCAGCGTGCGGTCGGGTCGCCGCAGACGGCCGCCGGGCGACGCGACGTGGGTCTCCTCTGCGCCGCCGCGCCGCCCGCGACGATTAATCCGATGATGACGACGGACAGGACTTGAGCTTTACGCATGGGGCTTTCGGGCTCCGTTCATGGGAAGGTTCTGACGACGACGGCCGAGACTTTACAACCCGCCGCCGCGCCGCCGCAAACGTCGCCGCGTGTGTTGGCACAAAGCCCAATCTCCGGCTAACTGTTTGACCGGCCGACCGACCGCGCTCTCAATCTGACTGACCGAACTCTTTCAACCTGACCCGAACGCTGACCGATTCGACTGACCGCTCGCGCCGTCCGACTCAGTTTTCCCCGAAAATCGAGAACCGGCGTGCGGCGCGGCGGCCGGCACGGACGTTGCCAGTGCGAAGCTGCCTCTCTCACAAATCAGGTTCGCGCCGCGGCGCGTTATTTCGCACACGGGATGGGAGTTTTTTAATGGGCATAAATCGCCACCCCGCGACGAAGCGATTCGTCTCGCTCGCGCTTCTCCTCTCGCTCTGCATGAGCTTTGCGGGCGCGCGCCCCGCACGCGCGCAGCTCCTCTCGGGGCTCACGCGGACGACGACCCGGACGCTCGCGCAGACCACGCAGGGCGTGACGCAGCTCGTCAAGCTCTCGCCCGACCTGCTCCGGCTCGTCGCGGGCGCGCCCTCCGGACAGCGCGTGCGCGTGCTGGTGCAGTCGGGCGGCGTGTGGGGGCTCACGCTCGACCTGCTGCTGCTCGCGCTCGGCGCCCGCACGACACACGTCTACCGGAACTTCAACGCGCGCGCGGTGGACATCCCAGCGGGTAACGTCCTCACGCTCGCCGCGAGCGCGCTCGTCTCCTTCGTCTCGACCGACCGGCCCGTGCGGCTGCTCGGCCACCTCTCGGCCACGACCGGCGTGGATGCCGCGCGAGAGGCTTCGGGGACTTCCCCCCCGGCGCCCGACGGCAGCGGCGTCGGCGTCGCCGTCATCGACTCGGGCGTCTACGCGGGGCACCGCTCCTTCCTCGACAAGTCGAACCGCGTGCGCGTCGCGTTCAGTAAAGACTTCACGGGCGAGGGTCGCACCGACGACCCGTACGGGCACGGAACGCACGTCGCCTCAATCGCCGCGGGCAACGGTCGCGTCTCGAAGGGCGCCTACACGGGCGTCGCGCCGAACGCGAACGTCATAAACCTGCGCGCGCTCAACTCGCGCGGCGCGGGCACGGCCTCCGGGCTGCTCGCCGCGCTCGACTGGGTTCTGACCAACCGCGCCGCCTATAACATACGCGTCGTCAACCTTAGCTTAGGCACGGCCGCCGTCGATTCGTACCGCGACGACCCTCTGTGCAGGGCCGCGCGCAAGCTTGTGGACGCGGGACTGGTGGTCGTCGCCGCCGCCGGCAACGAAGGCAAGGACGGCGCGGGGCAGAAGGTCTACGGCCGCGTGCACTCGCCCGGCGTCGAGCCCTCGGTCATCACGGTCGGCGCGTCGAACACCTTCGGCACCGACGCGCGCTCGGACGACGCGGTGACGACCTACAGCTCGCGCGGGCCGACGCGCGGCTTCCGCGTGGACGCGTTCGGCGCGCGCCACTACGACAACCTCGTCAAGCCCGAGCTGGTCGCGCCGGGAAACAAGCTCGTCGCGGCCCAGTCGCCCGGCAACCTCCTCGTCACCGCGCACCCGGAGCTGGACGCGGGCGTGAGTTCCGCCGAGTCGCGCAGGATGATGCGCCTGAGCGGAACCTCGATGGCGACGCCTGCGGTGGCGGGCGCGGCCGCGCTGATGCTCCAGGCCAACCCGCGTCTGACGCCGAACATGGTCAAGATGATTCTCATGTACACGGCGCAGCCGCTCGCCGGCTTCAACTACTTCGAGCAGGGCATGGGGCAGCTCAACGTCGAGGGCGCGGTCAGGCTCGCCAAGCTCGTCCGCACGGACCTGTCGAACTCGACGCCCGTCGGCGCGCCGCTCCTCGTCGCCGCGCCGCCTGAGCCGCAGACGACCGTCGCCTTCCACACCTTCAACTGGTCGCGCGGGCTGCTCTTCGACTACACGTACGCGGTCGGCCCCGACCTCGTCGTCAGGTATCAGAAAGTCTACGGCCTCGGCTTCCTCTTCGGCGACGGGGTCATCACGGGCGACGGCGTCATCACCGGCGACGCCAGATTGCTGTCGGACGGCATCTTCTTCGGCGACCACGTCATGACGAGCGCGGGCGTCATCACGGGCGACGGCGACCCGTTCTGCGCGGCGGGCGTGCTCTTCGCCGACGGCGGCACGGGCGTCGCGGGCGGCCGGGTCTTCGGCGACGGGGTCATCACCGGCGACGGCGTGATAACGGGCGACGGAGTCATCACCGGCGACACTCTTGTACGAGGCGACGACACCGACTCGATGGAAGCGCCGGGCGACGGCGGCAAGAACTTTTGAGGAGCCCGAAGACCTGACCTCAGCGGAAGTCCGCTGAGCGCCCGGCGACCTCGAAGACAAAAAGCGAGACGGCCGGCGGGGGTGATTCCCGTCGGCCGTCTCGCTTTGCCGTTCGCAACTTTTATCTGGCGGAGAGGGTGGGATTCGAACCCACGGTACGGTTTCCCGTACACAGCATTTCCAGTGCTGCCAGTTCAACCACTCCTGCACCTCTCCGCAAAACTTTCATCAAACGGCGGCCAGCACTCAGCTAAACTGGAAGCTGAAGGCTGACCGCCGGCCGCGGCAAAGGATAACCCATCACGCCGATTCCTGTCACGCGCGGGCGCGCCGGACGTGGCCGCGCCCGCCGTGATACATTAAGGGCGTTTCGGACGCGATTCGGCGCACCCACGGCGCGCGGTTCTTCGTACATCACTCAAGGTCTGCTTAAACTGCCAGAGGCGCCCGCGGGCGCCGCCCCGAGGTTATGCGAGTCATCCCCGAGACCAGCACCGTCGCACACTACCGCATCATGGAGGCGCTCGGCGCCGGCGGCATGGGCGCGGTCTACAAGGCGTACGACGAAAAACTCCACCGCTTCGTCGCCATCAAGCTCCTGCCGCCCGAGTTCATCTCGCACGAAGACCGCCGCCGCCGCTTCCTGCAAGAAGCGCAGGCCGCCTCGGCCTTAAACCACCCGCACATCCTCACCGTCTACGAGTTCGGCGAGGACGGCGGCCGCCCCTACATGGCGACCGAGTACGTCGAGGGCGAGACGCTGCGGCAGAAGATAGCGGCGCGCGCCCTACAGCTCGGCGACGCGCTCGACGTGGCGATACAGATAGCCGAAGGTTTGACCAAGGCGCACGAGGCCGGCATCGTCCACCGCGACCTCAAGCCCGAGAACCTGATGGTCAGCCGCGACGGCTACGTCAAGATTCTCGACTTCGGCATCGCCAAGCTGCTCCCCCGCAAGACGCGCGCCGCCTCGGCCGACAGCGCGCAGAAGACGCTCGTCCGCGTCAAGACCGAGTCGGGCACCATCCTCGGCACCGTCAACTACATGTCGCCCGAGCAACTGCTCGGGCAGCGCGTGGATTTGCGCTGCGACGTCTTCTCGTTCGGCATCGTCCTCTGCGAGATGCTGACGGGCACGTGCCCGTTCGCGGCCGACAACCACATCGACACGATGCACGCCATCCTGCACGAGGAGCCGCGGCTGCGCGACGCGCTGCGGTCGAAGCTCCCGCCCGGGCTCGCGACCCTCCTGACGAAGGCGCTCGACCGCGCGCCGAAGAACCGACACCGGACGATGCAGGAGATGGCGGCCGAGCTAAAAGCCTTCAAGCGCAGCCTCGAACTCGGGCAGGCGGCGACGACGCAGCAGGCCGTCAAGCCGAGGCTCGTCCTGAGGCGCGTCACGTCCCTGCCGCGCGCGCGCGGCATCGACTACGAGAAGGAGCTGAACGAGGCGCAGTACAGGGCCGTGACGACGACGGAAGGCCCGCTGCTCGTCGTCGCCGGCGCGGGGACGGGGAAGACGCGTACGCTCGTCTACCGCGTGGCGCGGCTCATCGAGTCGGGCTCGCGCCCCGAGTCCGTCCTGCTGCTCACCTTCACGCGGCGCGCGGCCTCCGGGATGCTCGCGCGCGCCGCGGGTCTCGCCGACGCGCGCTGCCAGCGTGTCTCGGGCGGCACCTTCCACAGCCTCGGCCACGGCGTCCTGCGCCGCTTCCCCGAGGCGGCCGGCGTCTCGCGCGACTTCACCGTGCTCGACCCGTCCGACACCGAAGACCTGATAGACCTGCTGCGGCGGCCGCTGCGCCTGACGCGCGACCGGCACTTCCCGCGCAAGCGCACCATCTGCTCGATCTTCAGCACGATGGTCAACAAGGTGCTCTCGCTCGAAGACGTGCTCAAAGCCTCCTACCCGCACTTCCTCGGCGAGCGCGCGGCGCTCGAAGAGATGTACCGCGCCTTCGATGAGTTCAAGCGCGCGCGACACCTCCTGACCTACGACGACCTGCTCGTGCGCTTCCGCGAGGCGATGGAAGCGAGCCCGGAGCTGTGCCGCCAGCTCTCCGAACAGTACCGCCACATCATGGTCGACGAGTACCAGGACACGAACAAGCTCCAGGCGCGCATCGTGCGGCTGCTGACGGCCACGCACGACAACGTGGCCGTCGTCGGCGACGAGTGCCAGTCCATCTACTCGTTCCGCGGGGCGAGCCACCGCAACATGCTTGAGTTCCCC
>DASWNR010000079.1:0-4452 GCA_036399155.1 Pyrinomonadaceae bacterium | reverse complement strand
GTGCCGCCGAACTGCGGGTACCAGCGCAGGTTCTTGACGGCGGCGCCCAGCAGACGCTTGTCGGAGGTGAACTGTTGGAGCGCGCCGCTGCCGCCGCTCGTCGGGATGATGGCGACGAGGTCGCCCGGCTCCATCTGCTCGTCCACGAACTTCTTGATGGCGCGCCGCGCGTGGTGGACGCTCTCCCACGACATCTGTAGGTCGTTGAAGACGAAGGCGACGGTGCGCCTGACCTGCTCGGGGCGCAGGCGCGCGGGCGGAGCGCCTGGCCCGGGCGCGGCGTCGGCCGCCGCCGCCGGCCGAGTCGCGCCGACGTTCGAGACGTATGAGAAGTGAGTCAGGGCTTGCGGCTTCCCGTCCACCAGCACCTCGAACTCGTCGGCCTTGAGGTCTGTGACCTGCCGCCCCTGCTTGTCGGTGACGACGGCGTCGAGCTGCACGAGGTTGGTCGTGATGCGCACCACGTCGTCCGCGTCCGCGTCCACGTCGCGCTCGGCGGGCGGCGTCTGCATCGTCGGCGGCGCTGCCGGAGGCCAGGTCTGCGCGGGCGTTGTCGGTGAGGGAGTCTGCGCGGGGGCGGCAGTTTGTAAGAGCGCGGCGGCCAGAGCGAGCGTAAGAGCGCGCGGGACTGTTCTTTTCATCCGGGCACCTCTAAGGAGAGCGAATCAAAATCGGGCCGCGGTCGGCCCGGGGCGTCGAGGTAGTTGCCGGCGGCCCGTAAGAATATCACGGCGACGCGGCGGCGCCCGTCTCGCCGGGCGAGGCGTCGCGCGCAGCGGAAGCCGAGGTTGTCGAGCCCCGTGTCGGGCGTGGCGTGGCTGCGCGCGGCGCCTGCTCACGCCGAATCTCATCTGTCGCTTGTCCCCCTCCGCACGCGTGTAGTTTAATGCAGAAAACTTTCAGCGCAATCCGAGCAGACGAAAGCCCCGCTGTCCTTCGCCCCGAAGTCTTAGCACCACTCTCGCGGCCGGCGGGGGAGTCTGAGAGGCAACGCTTGAGACTACGCGCCGCACTCTGCGCGCTCGCACTGCTGCTACAGTTGAACGCGCCCGCGCCGGCCTCTGCGCAGAGACGACGCGCCGCGCGCGGCATGCGCTTCGACCGCGCCTACGCGCAGTACCCCCAGATGAAACGACTTCTCAGGCAGATGCCGTAAGGAGAAATGGATGCCGCCGAAGAATCAGACGGAGCCGGAGCCGGGAGATCAGACGCCCGAGGTCGGGTCGGCGACCGACGTGGCGCCGCTCGGGCGCTCGGGCGCGAAGCCCGCGCACGAACAGACCGCCGACGAGGACTTGGACGTGGCCGACTGGGACGGCGTGGCGGCGCAGGAGGAGTTCAAGGGGCTGCTCGCCTCGAAGCGGCGCTTCATCGTGCCGGCCACGATCTTCTTCGTCGTCTACTACTTCGCGCTCCCGCTGCTGGTCGGCTACGCGCCGGGGCTGATGCGGCGGCGCGTGTTCGGCCCGCTCAACCTCGCCTACCTGTTCGCGCTCTCGCAGTTCCTGATGGCGTGGGCCGTGGCCGCCGCTTACGTGCGCGCGGCCGGCGGCTGGGACGAGACGGCGCGCCGCATCATCGAGCGCCTCGGCAAATCGCGGAGGGGGGAATAACGACGTGACGACTTCGCTCGTGATGTTTTTCGCCTTCGTCGCCGTCACGCTCGGCATCACCTACTGGGCGGCGCGGCGCTCGACGGGCACCTCGGCCTACTTCGCCGCCGGCCGCTCCATCAAGGGCTGGCAGAACGGCGTGGCCGTCGCGGGCGACTACATGAGCGCCGCCTCTTTCCTCGGCATCGCCGGCATCATCGCCTTCCAGGGCTACGACGGCTTCATGTACTCGGTCGGCTTCCTCGTCGCGTACCTGACGGTGCTGCTCGTCGTCGCAGAGCCGCTGCGCAACGCCGGCAAGTACACGATGGCCGACGTGCTCGCCTACCGACTCAAGCCCCGCCCCGTGCGCGCGATGGCGAGCCTTAGCACGCTCACCGTCTCGACCTTCTACATGATCGCGCAGATGGTCGGCGCGGGCGCGCTCGTCTCGCTGCTGCTGAAGGACTCGGGCGTCACGTACGAGTCGGCGGTCGTCGGCGTCGGCATCCTGATGATCGTCTACGTCGTCTTCGGCGGGATGCTGGCGACGACGTGGGTGCAGATCGTCAAGGCGATTCTGCTGATGGCGGGGACGATTCTCCTGAGCGTACTTGTGCTGGCGCACTTCGGCTTCAGCTTCGCGGCCTTCTTCGACGCCGTCGCGCACGTCACCTACACGGGCGCGGACGGGCGGCCCGTCACGCAGGACTTTTTCCAGCCGGGCCTTCGCTACAAGCCGCCCTACGGCGCGCTCGACCTGCTCTCGCTGGGGATGGCGCTCGTCTTCGGGACGGCAGGGCTGCCGCACATCCTCGTCCGCTTCTACACCGTGCCCGACGCGAAGACGGCGCGCGCGAGCGTCGTGTGGGCGATGGCCATCATCGGCGTCTTCTACATCCTGACGACCTTCCTCGGCTTCGGCGCGGCGACCATCGTGGGCCGGGACGCCATCGCGCGGAACGGCGGGACGAACATGAGCGCGCCGCTCCTCGCGCAGACGCTAGGCGGCGACGTGTTCTTCGGCTTCGTCGCGGCCATCGCGTTCGCGACCATCCTGGCGGTCGTCGCGGGCCTCACCATCTCGGCCTCGACCTCGTTCGCGCACGACTTCTGGACGAACGTCATCCACCGCGGCGTCGAGCGCGCGCCGGGCGAGGAGGTGCGCGTGGCGCGCGTGACGGCCTTCGTCGTCGGCGGCGTCTCCATCCTCATCGCGATAGTTCTGGGGCCGACGGCGAACGTCGCGTTCCTCGTCGCGCTGGCCTTCGCGGTGGCGGCGTCGGCCAACCTGCCGGTCATCGTGTTCTCGCTCTTCTGGCGTCGCTTCAACACGCGGGGCGCGGTGGCGGGGCTCGGCGTGGGGCTGCTCGCCTCCATCGTGCTCATCCTCCTGAGCCCGAGCATCATGACCGTAGACCCGCCGTCCGTGACCGGCGCGGCGCGCCACCTGATTCAGGCCGACCCAGTCTTCCCGCTTGAGAACCCGGGGATACTGAGCATCCCGCTCGGCTTCCTCGCGGCCTTCCTCGGCGCGCTCACCGGGCGCGAGCCGTCGGCCGAGGCCAAGTACACCGAACTCACCGTCCGCGCCAACACCGGCCTCGGCGCGGAGAAGGCGACGACGCATTGAGGAAGTAGACAGTAGACAGTAGTCAGTAGGAATACAAAGCGGCCCGCCCGGCCCGAAGGCTGAGACGCGCCGCCTGTTTCTTTCTACCGGCTACTGACTACTTTCTACTGTCTACTGTCTACTATTTTGCGAAGCCGTGGAGGCGGAGCCAGTCGGCGGCGTGCGCGCGCATTATTCTCCCCTTATATCACCCACGGAAAAATTCTTCACAGCCCGCGGGGAAGTGTTAGAATGCGCGGCCAGCAGACGGGCCGTGCGGCGGGCGGATGCCTCGCTTCAGCCGGCGGGCCCGGGTCGAAAGTCGGACGCCCGGCGCCGCCCCGGTCGGCGCAACACAGTTCTCGCCAACTGCACCGCTCTTACAGACGAAAGGTGAATATGAAGAGGGGAATTTGCGTCCTCGTCCTCGCGGCCCTCGTGTCCCACACGCTCGCGTCCGTCGAGACGGTCGCGGCGGAAGACCCGCTGAGCGCCGTCCTCAGGCGCGGCGGGCGCGCCGTCTCGCTCGACCTCAAGGTGAGGAAGAAGAAGCCCGACTCGCTGCAACGCTTTCTCGAAATGCTCGACGGCAGCTTCCCCAACGCGTACGCCACGGGGTTCGTCGTCGGCGACGGGCTGGTGATGACGGCCTACCACGTCGTCTCGGGCGGCCTGAGCGCGCAGAAGAGAGACCTGCTCGGCTTCTCGCACGACGAGCCGCTCAAGGTCGAGGCTTACGTCAACGGCTGCGCGGCGACGGTCATCAAGATCGACCCGGACGCAGACCTCGCGCTCCTGCGCGTGTGCGGGACGAAGAAGCAGGTCGGCGAGCTCGCCTTCCAGCCCGCGCCCGCGCCCGACGAGATGCTCCACGTCATCGCGCGCCCGAACGGCGGCGCCGGCGGCAGGATGGTCAAGCGCGGCGCCTTCTCCGGCCTTTACAAGTACCGCGGCCACGAGTACCTGTCGGCGAAGATCGAGGGGCGCGACGGCTTCTCGGGCAGCCCCGTCTACAACGGCCGGGGCGAGCTGGTCGGCGTCTTCAGCGGCTACGACTCGACGCGCAAGGTCGCGCTCATCAGCCCGGCCGCGCGCGCGCAGAAACTTTTGGAGGACTACGCCTCGGGCCTGCGCGCCGCGCCGCCGAACGCTTCGGACGCGCCGGCGCGCGACGAACGCCGCCCCTAGACGGTGAAGACGGCGGAGGCTCTCGGGCCGCGGCGCCGCCACGCCGCACCAGAGGCCGGG
>DASWNR010000078.1:0-10957 GCA_036399155.1 Pyrinomonadaceae bacterium | reverse complement strand
GTTTCCTCGCCTGTCGCCAAGAAGGCCGGATGATTAAGACCATCAAAACAGTTTCTGATTCGATGGTTGAGTCTTATGATTTAAGCAAAAATCTTCAGAATGCTATTGAAACCATTGTCGACACCCTCAATTCGGAGGTCGGGTCGATCTACTTGCGGCGCGGTGAAACTAATATTATTGAGATGCTGGCCGCCAAAGGCTCTAATGAGAAGTTGGTTGAAAAAGCCGTCTACGAGATCGGCGAGGGGATAACAGGTGCGATTGCGGAAGGCGAGGTGCTCCACTTCAAATCCAGAGAAGAGTTGACCGCCCATCCGAGATATGCGGGTAAGTATGACAAAGAAATATGGGGGGACAGACCGAATCAGAAAGAAACTTTTTTGGGCGTTCCGATAGTAATTCACGGGAAGGTCAAAGGAGTCTGGAAAGTCTCAAATGTAGTTCAGTCAAACGCCCACCCCGATCCATACTATACCGACGAAGACATCCAGATCGCGCAGGTGTTATCCAGTTTCCTTGCCTATGCGATTCAAAACCACGAGCAGGAAGAGAAACGGTTAAAGCAATTTACCTCTTTAGCTAACACCTCGCTTGAAATACAGAAAGCGGCGAATGAAGAAGATGCCATTCTCTCGGTCAGCTTGTCTCTGACGGACGTAGAAATTGTCGGGATGTTGCTGTCCCTCTACGACGCACAAACGGGTCAACTCATTGGCAAGCAGGTGCTGGGCAATACGTGGGAAGAACCGGCACAACAGTATAGGTGTCACATTGATGATGATGACATCAGAGCGCAGGTCTTGAGGGACAACGAGGAAAGAATCGAAGACCTCATTTTAGATGACGGCAAGACTCCTAAACGCGAACGGCTATTCTCCAAACAGTTTGTCTTGCCGCTCAGGCTAGAGGACGAACTGATCGGGACCTTGCAGTTTGATGTGGAGACATTGAAACTAAATGATCGGCGGAGGCTGATCCTCAAGGCGTTCGCCAGCCACCTCGCAATTGCTATTTCTCGTCTAAGAAGTATTCATCAAACATTTGAACTGACCAACAGCATCATGGTGAGTTCGCGCTTCATAATGGCGGAGACTCTTTCCGCCATGGCAGTCCATTCAGTACATCATAAGCTTAAGGATATCAATAAGCAGTTACACGACGACTTGGAAAAACGTGAGGTCCGCGAGAACAGGTTTTTGCTCGACACGCTCAAAGACTGGCGAAAGATTCTCGACGGCCTGGAACAGGAACTCAACGACATTGTCACCTTTGTGCGTGCGCCTTCCGATGAGGCGAGCACAAAAGCTCGCGATATGCACCCGGAAATTCAGGCCACGATATCAACTTGGTATAACTACGTCCGCGGACACAATTGCAAGATTCTTCGACCGCAACTCGACGCCGCCTCTGCTTTCTGTAAAATTCCACATCAAACATTCAGAGAAATTCTGGCCGTGTTGCTGGTCAATTCGGTGCAGGCGCATGCCAAGAATATCGAGATCAAGACCTATAATTGCCAAGACGTACAGGTACAGAAGAATGAGCCGACGAAGAAAGATATAATCAGGTCGGCGTTTTGTCTTGAAACCTCCGACGACGGTATCGGACTGACTACGGACAAACCTGATGATATCTTCGAGGCCAACTACACAACCAAGCCTACCAACTTGGGCAGTGGGCTCGGACTTTTCGTCGCACGACGCTTGGCGCGCGAGGCGGGCGGCGATTTGGAAGTCAAAAACACCAAGCAACTCAAGGGCGTTACCTTTCAACTGACCTTACCACTGTGGGAGGAAACCAAGTGATCGAGAGCGGAATTTCTGTCAACTCAAACACCGTTCAGGCCAACGTAGCATTGCTTGAGGATCATGTCGAGACCGCCGTCTCTATCAGCCAAGAGCTACAAAGGGATGGCAAAATAGTCCGCTGGGCTAAAACTTTGGATGATTTTGAAAACATCATCAAGGGGGCAGATAGATTCGATGTTTGCTCGATTGATTGGGATATTGGTGACAGGTTTGTCGGCGCGATTGCTCTTTCGCTGATCAAGAGGTACGAGAGGGATGCGGGGAAGGTCGTCTATTCCGTGCATGTCAATAAACCCCGGATCGTGAACGAAGCGATTGAAGGAGGGGCAGACGCAGTTCTGAAAAAGATAGGGTCAAACTATGACGAGTATCGAATAAAAGTTGAAGAAGTTGCGAGGTTGGGTATCGCGCGTCAGATCTTCAGGAGGCTCGACGAACTCGGTTTCCCGTTAGCTACGGGCATTACATTTGACGAGAAAGATGAGAAACAGTTGGCCGTTTTGTGTGCGCAAGCCCGGCAAGCAGCGAAGGCTAAAGCGCTCGCCGGCGAGGACGATGAACTGATTCAACTTCTCAAACGCCGTGGATGGTGGATGTCTTTTGATGTCGCGTCTTATTCTAATCTTCCGATGGAAGAGCAGTTGGCCTTGTTGTTTCAATATGTTGGAGCAAGGGCGGGGGATGTCAATCAAATTTTTCAATGTAGTCTGATCGACGCCCAAAAGATTCTTAACGAGAATAAGGTGAGCAATAAACTTGAAAAGAGCGCGGATGAGATGTTATCAATCCTCGCTTATTTGCTGCGCATTTCTCGTTATGAGCCAGAGTTGATGTCTCACTATTGGACGGTAACGAACCTCTTTGATGCTAGTCTGAGCAGCCCTCCGTGGGATACTTCCGGCTTATCCGCATACCTGAAGAGTTCGGGCGTGGCGGGCATTGAGGACGCCCTCCATTGGATCAGGAGTCACTGACATGTACACATACGACCCGGGACTTTACCTGATTGATAAAATTGAGCGGCAGGAGGCTGACGCTGCGATAAGGGATGGAGCATTGTTGTACCGCGTCGCCTCGCTGAGCCACTGGAAACAGCAGCACGTCATCTCCGGCGTGGGGACGATGAAAGTAGAATCGAAGGGGCGCTTTCATACCATCCATCAACCGGCCTCCTACTGCGCCAATAATGTCATTGTTTGTATGTCAGAAATCCTTTACCACATGTACCGCAAATTTCTGAAGCAGGTAGAAGACAATCAGCCGCGGGAACATCTGGATATGTGGACTCTGCGAACATACAAACTTGCAATCTTCTCCGTCAAAAAAATTGACGAGTTAGTCTACGTCGATTCAATCGGCGCAAAAAGTTACGACGCAAGAATTATAAGTTCGACCGTGGTCTTCCCAGATGATATCTATGGCCCTCTCCACCATATTTCAGATCGGCTGCGGGAGGAAAAAAAGAGGGGTGTAGTCTACCCATCGGCGCGTCACTCTAGGGATTTCGCCTTTGCTTTTTTCAAAAACGAAACCCGCAAGATCAGGGATGATTTTTATGAAGCCCCTTTGCTTAATCTACAACTCATAGTCGAGGAGCAAAACCCTTTGGATTTCCCACCCCAACGCTTCAAGGTACATACTGACAAGCTACACGCAACCATGGGCTATTATGAGTTTGCGGACAATAGCGAATTCGATAGGCTAAAAAGTGAGGGGCTGATTTATCCGAGCGGCATTCCCAACTCCGGGTACATAGATTTCGTGCGACGCCATTACACAGACTATCCGAAGTGCGCCATTCGTCCATAGAATAAACCGCGACGCGCGCCGTTGCTTCCTCAACATAAGTCTTAATGCGATTATCGGCGCCGGTGCTATGTTCACCTGTCATAAACTCATCGCAGTCACTTCTGTAAATCCCCAAACTCGTTGCGGACACTTCTGTATATGTTCGCAAGCACTTCTGTGCAAATCGGTGGTTTTCAGCCTCTCCGGTCGCAACGACTTCTGTTTTTCGCACCGATTCCTAAAAACATAAGTCCGCGCAGGGAGATATTTATGATTCGCATTTTGGGGGTTGTGCTGGCGGTAATTTTCGCGCTTTTGAGTTTTCTTCATGTGTATTGGGCGGCGGGCGGCAGGTTCGGACGGGGCGTGGCCATTCCGACCGGCGGCGGCGGCGTACGCCTTTTGAACCCTTCGCCTTTCGGGACTATTTTAGTGGCGGCGGCACTCTTCGCCGCCGCGCTCGTCGTGCTCGGGCGACTTAAATTTTTGGGCGCGGTTGTCCCCGGTTGGATTTTCTACGTGGGGACGTGGGTGATTTCGGTGTTGTTTTTGCTGCGGACAATCGGCGACTTCCGGTACGTCGGCTTTTTCAAAAGCGTCTCCGGCACCGACTTCGCGCGCTGGGACACGATGTTATTTTCGCCGCTGTGTCTGTTCATCGCGGCCGCCGCTTTTTTGGTCAGCCGTTACGAAGCCTGAGAGCGGCTTAATGCTCGACGATGATGCCGTCGCCGAAGTGGTAGCCGGGTGAGGGCGGGCCGGCGTCGCCGTGGCGGTCCGAGAGGACGCTGCGGGCGACGACGAGGCGCGCCATCAGCCGCGCCTCGTCGCGGTTGAAGCGGTCGGCCGACGCCTTCGTCCGCTCGAAGTCCACGCGCGCGAGTTCGCCGAGCGCCTTGACGTAGCGCGCGTAGGCCCCGCCCAGCTCGCCGAGTCCCATCGACATGACCATCTCGCCCTTGCGGAAGACGCCGCCCCCCTGGCCGAACTTTGAAAGAAGCGCCGCCGCCGTGAGCAGGTCGTTCGCGTGGTCGATGAGCGGGTCGATCATCTCGAACGTCCTGGCCGGCTCGACCAGCGCGTAGCCGCGCGCCACCTCGAAGAGCGCCTCTATCTCGCGCTCGTTGTCCGGCCGGCGCTCCACGAGCCCGCGCGCCTCGTCGAGCAACTGTAACGCGGCCTTCTTGTCGCCCTTCAGGGCGAAGGCCGTCGCCACCTCCGCCAGAGCGCGTGCGCGCCGCTCCTTCGCCTTGATGCGCCCGACCGCCGCCTTCGCCTCTTCCGTGTCGCCGCGCTCGACGGCGCGGGCGACCTCCGCGCGTTCGATGTAGGCGAGCACCCGCTCGCGCTGCTCGCCGCGCAGGTGCCCGGCCGCGACCTGTCGCGCGCGCTCGACCTCGCCCGCCTGCACTAGCCTCAGCGCCGCCGCGTTGTAGAACTCGCCGCGCATCTCGGCCGGCACCTTCGCCGCCTCTTCGAGGATGGCGTCGGGCGGCCTGCTCATCAGGGAGTCGAACTCCATCCAGGCCTTCGCGCGCGGGTCGAGCGCCTTGTCCAACCGCGCCACCTTCGCGCGGAGCTGCGCGGCGCGCGCCGGCACGCGCTTCTCCAACTCGGGGAGCAGCGGCCGTAAAGCCGTCACCAGCCCGTAACCGTCCATCGCCGTGGAGTCCTTGAGCGCCGCGACCGACACGAGTTCGGCCAGCTCGCGCACGTCCGAGTCCTCCATCGAGAGCGGCTTCGGCTTCTCCGTCTGTCGGTTCGCCGCCGTCGTCTGCGCGACGTAGAAGGAGGGCTGCGCCGCCTGCGGCATCAACGCCATGTTGAGCAGCGAGATGGCGACCGAGAACGCCTCGCCCACGCTGGAGAGGTTATGGCCGCGCAGCCTCTGGAGGATCTTGCCGGCCAGCTTCGTAGCCGACTCGGGGTCCCTGCGCCGCAGCTTGTCTAGCACGCCGAGGACGCCGAAGGTGACGCCCTTGTCGAGACTCTCCTCGGCCATCCGTAGCGCGGACTTCGGGTCCGACTCCGCCGCCTGCGCCACGATGGACTGTTCGAGCCTCAGCTCAAGCCCCGGTTCCGTGTCGGCCGTGACCGGCTCCGCCTCCGCCTCCGCGTCCGCCGCGGGGCGCGAGTCGCGCAGCAGTTCGAGCGCGAGCTGCGGGTCGCGCGCGGCGGCGGTTCTGAGCATCTGCGAGCGGAGCTGCGTCAGCATCCACACGCTGCGGTCGAGCCCCGTGCTTTCGCCGCGCGCCGTGGCGAAGTCTGCCGCCGCGTCGCGGAAGAGTGAGCGTGCGCGCTTCTCGTCGCGCGCCCAGAGCAGGTCGGCGGCCTGCACGCGTACGGCGGCGCGGTTCTCGGCGAGCTTGAGCGTCTGCACGCCCTGCAACGTCTCTTCGAGGAGCGCCAGCGCCTTGCCCTCAAGCTCCTTCCGCGCCTTCGCCTTCTCCTCCTCGGACTCCCGCGCGGCCGGCGGGAGCTGCGCGACGACGTTGTTCGTGATTAAGAGCAGCGAGAGCGCGAGCGACCTGAGCGTCAGCCGGGGCGTCATGACTTTACTCCTTCGGGCGAACCCGCCCGGAAGTTTGAGGGGAGGGAGACTCTTTCTTCGCGGCCTGCGCGGCGATTGTACACGAGTCACGTGGGGGCGAGAACGACTCGGCGGCCGCCCGCGCAGACCCGCCGGCCCGACAGTCCGACTCGCCCGCGCCGTCATCGGCTCCGAATTATTCCTTGCCCCGGCCGCGCGGCCTGTAATAAAGTCCTCACGCCGCAGGTCAATCAATCCAGCCAAAAATTCTTTCGGAGGTCTTGATGCGTCTTCTTCGTTTGCGCCCCCTCGCCGCACTCGTCCTGCTCAGCGCGCTCGTGTCGGCGCAGGCCGCGCCGCCCGCAGAGGAGAGGGGGCTGACGGGCTTTACGCCCGAGGGCGCGGCGCGGCAGCGCGCGCTCGAAGCGCGTTTCGACTCGCTCTTGAAGAAGGAGAATCTGCGCGAGTGGATGCGTCGTCTATCCGCGCGGCCGCACCACGTCGGCTCGCCGCACGACAAAGAGAACGCGGAGTTCATGGCCGGCCTCTTCCGCTCGTGGGGCTACGACGCGCGGATAGAGACGTTCGACGTGCTCTTCCCCACGCCGAAAGTCCGCGTGCTTGAGATGACCACCCCCGTGCGTCATACGGCGCGACTCTCGGAGCCCGCGCTCGCGGAGGACGCGACCTCCGCGCAGGCGTCCGAGCAGCTACCCGTCTACAACGCCTACTCGATTGACGGCGACGTGACGGGGCAGCTCGTCTACGTCAACTACGGCGTGCCGCGCGACTACGAGGAGCTTGAGCGGCGCGGCATCGACGTGAAGGGGAAGATAGTGCTGGCGCGCTACGGCGGCTCGTGGCGCGGCATCAAGCCGAAGGTGGCGGCCGAGCGCGGCGCGGTCGGCTGTCTCATCTACTCCGACCCGCGCGACGACGGGTACTTTCAGGGCGACGTTTACCCGAAGGGCGCGTGGCGCAACGAGTGGGGCGCGCAGCGCGGCTCGGTCGCGGACATGCCCGTCTTCCCGGGCGACCCTTTGACGCCCGGCGTGGGCTCGGTCAGGGGCGCGAAGCGGCTCGCGCTGAAGGACGCGCCGACGCTGACGAAGATTCCGGTGATGCCCATCTCCTACGGCGACGCGCTGCCGCTGCTGCGCGCGCTCGGCGGCCCCGTAGCGCCCGCCTCGTGGCGCGGCGCGCTCCCGCTGACGTACCACCTCGGGCCGGGGCCTGCGACCGTCCGCCTCAAGCTCGAATTCAACTGGGACACCAAGCCCGCCTACGACGTTATCGCGCGGCTCAAGGGGGGCGAGCGCCCCGACCAGTGGGTCGTGCGCGGCAACCACCACGACGCGTGGGTCAACGGCGCGGACGACCCCGTGAGCGGCATGGTCGCGCTGCTCGAAGAGGCGCGCGCCGTCGGCGAGCTGGCGAAGACGGGCTGGCGCCCCAAACGCACCATCGTCTACTGCGCCTGGGGCGCGGAGGAGCCGGGGCTCCTCGGCTCGACCGAGTGGGCCGAGACGCACGCCGACGAGCTGCGCCGCAAGGCCGTGCTCTACCTCAACTCCGATTCGAACGGGCGCGGCTTCCTCGGCGTCGGCGGCTCGCACACGCTTGAGAGGTTCGTCAACGAGGTGGCGCGCGACGTGACCGACCCGCGGAAGAAGATTTCCGTCCGGGAGCGAGCACGCGCGCAGAGGATTATCGACGGGAGCGCCGACGAGCGGCGCGAGGCGCGCGAGCGCGCCGACCTTCGCATCTCCGCGCTCGGGTCGGGCTCTGACTACACGCCGTTCCTGCAACACCTCGGCGTCGCGTCGCTCAACGTCGGCTTCGGCGGCGAGGACGGCGGCGGCTCGTACCACTCGGTCTACGACTCGTTCGACCACTACACGCGCTTCGGCGACCCCGGCTTCGACTACGGCGTCGCGCTCGCGCAGGTCGCGGGCCGCGTCACGCTCCGCTTCGCCGACGCCGACACGCTGCCCTTCACGTTCGGCAACTTCACGGACACGGTCGCGCGCTACGTCCGCGAGGTGTCGAAGCTCGCCGACGACACGCGCGAAGAGATAGCGGAGAAGAACCGCCGCATCGAAGAGGGGACTTACAAGGCCGTCTCCGACCCGGCCGAGACCTACGTGATGCCGCGCGCCGAACAGCCCGCGCCCGCGCTCGACTTCGCGCCGCTTCAATCGGCGCTCGCGCGGCTTCAGGAGAGCGCGAAGAACTATCAGGCGGCCTTCGACTCGCCGGCCGCGCGCGAGCGCCTGCGGTCGCCCGAAGCGCAGGCGCGTCTAGACGAGGTGCTGATGAGCGCCGAGCGCTCGATGACGCGCGAGGCGGGGCTGCCGCGGCGTCCCTGGTTCAAGCACCAGATTTACGCGCCGGGCTTCTACACCGGCTACGGCGTCAAGACTCTGCCCGGCGTGCGCGAGGCCGTCGAGCAGCACGACTGGAAGGAGGCCGCCGAGCAGGTCGCGCTCGCCGCACAGACGCTCCGGCAGATCGCCTCGCACATCGACCGCGCGACCGCGCTGCTGCAAGGCGGCAGGTAGGCGAAGCACATCTAAGGACGCGAAAAGAGAGGGCCGCCACCCTCGGCATAGGGGTGGGCGGCCCTCTCTTTTCGCGTCTCTTTAAGCCGGGAGCGCCCGGCCCTGAACATGATGAGCACGGCGTCCGACAAGTCTGATTTCAGCGCGTACCCGCTCGCGTCGTTAGCCGCCGGATTCGCCTCGGGCGTGCTGCTCGTGCGCGTCTCGGGCGCGGGGCCGACCCCGTGCGTCGCGCTCGCGGCGCTCGCCACGCTCGCGGCCCTCCTCGCGTCCTGGAAGAAGAGGGACGGCGCCGCCGCGCTCCTCGTCGTGCTGGCCTTCGCCTGCGCGGGGGCTGCACTGTCGTCGCTTGAGGCGGAGGCTTCGCGCGCGGGGACGCGACTCCGAAGCTTCTACGAGCGCGGCTTGATAGAGTCGGGCGCGCCGGTTGAGCTGACGGGCGTCGTCGAGCGCGCGCCGGAGTCCGCGCCCGGCGGGCTCGTGCTCGCGCTGCGCGTCGAGGCCGTGCGGCACAGGTCGGAAGAGAGCCGTTGCGACGGGCGCGTCGAGCTGTTCGCGCCCGTGCGCGACGCGGGCGCGGCCGAAGCTTACGGGTCGCTTGAGCTGAGGCGCGGCGCGCGCGTCCGCCTCGCCGCGGCGCTCACGCGCGAGGGAGACTTCCGCAACCCCGGCGTCGAGACGCTGGGCGACTTTCTTGAGCTGCGCGACGCGGACGCGCGCGGGACGCTCAAGAGCGCGCTGCTCGTCGAACGCCTTGACGACGAGCCGGTCTTCCTCCCGCTCGCGCTGCTCGACGAGTGGCGCGCGCGGCTCGTGCGCCTGTCGGACGCCACCTTCTCTACGGACGCCTCGGGCGTCTTCAAGGCCGCCGTGCTCGGCAACCGGCACGGCCTCTCGCGCGGCGCGGCCGAGCGCTTCCGCGAGGCGGGCACCTTCCACGTCCTCGTCATCAGCGGCCTCCACATAGCCTTCGTCGGCGGGCTCGCGTGGGGCGTCGCGGGTCGCTTCACGCGCGGGGCGTTCGCGCGCTGGGGCGTGTCGGTGGCGTTCGTGTGGGCTTACGCCGTGGGCGTCGGCGCGGAGGCTTCGGTCGTGCGCGCGGCGCTCACGTTCACGCTCGCCGCGCTCGCGCCCGCGCTAGGCCGGCGCTCGTCGGCGCTCAACGCGACGGGCGGCGCCGCGATCGCGCTGCTCGTGTGGCGACCCGCGAACCTCTTCGACCCGTCGTTCCAACTGACTTTCCTCTCGGTGCTCGCCATCGTCGCCGGCGCCTTGCCGCTGCTCTCGAATCTGAAGGATGTCGGCGGGTGGCGGCCGACGCGCGCGACGCCGTACCCGCCCGCCTCGCCCCTCTGGTTCCGCTCGCTCGCGGAGCTGCTCTACTGGCGCGAGCGCGCGTGGCGTGCCGAGTCGTCGAGCGCGACGCACGGCTATCGCCTCTTCAAGTCGCCGTGGGCGGCGCGGCTCGAACGCTGGCGCGTGCAGCCGGCGCTCCGCTACGCCTTCGCGGCGGCGCTCGTCTCGGCGGTCGTGCAGCTCGTGCTCCTTCCGCCGCTGGCCGTCTACTTCCACAGGCTCACGCCGGCCTCCGTGCTGCTCAACCTCTTCGTCGGCGCGCTGATGGTCGTCCATGCCTTCGCAGCGCTCGCCGCGCTCGCCGCCTCTCAGTTGAGTTCACAGCTTGCCGCGCCCTTCATAGGCTTGACGGAAATAACGACTTCGCTCCTCGTCCACAGCGTCGACCCGTTCGCGCGCGCGGGCGTCGCGAGCGTAAGGCTCCCCGAATTCACGGGCGTCGCGCGCGCCGTCTACTTTCTACACTACGCGCCGCTCACGGTGCTCGCGGCCGCGCTCCTGCGCTGGCGGCCGCTCGCCTCGCCGCCGCGCGCGAACAAGGTCGAGGAAAGAGTCGGGGGCGGCGCCGTCTCACGCCGGTCGAGTGTTGACGAAGGCGCCGCCCTCGAAAAGCGCACCGCCGCGCGGCGGGTTCGGCTGTTGAAGGCGGCGGCGCTCATTTCGTTAGCGAGCACCCTCGTCATCGTCGCGCACCCCTTCGGCGCGCCGCGAGCGGACGGCCGCCTGCGGATAGACTTCCTCGACGTGGGGCAGGGCGACGCCGCGCTCGTCACGATGCCCGACGGCTCGACGCTGCTCGTAGACGGGGGCGGACGCCCAAACTTCCTCCGGCCGCGCGGCGCGGAAGACGAGCCGGAAGCGTTCGAGCCCGACGCGCGCGGCGTCGGCGACCGTGTGGTCTCCGAGTACCTCTG
>DASWNR010000077.1:0-11409 GCA_036399155.1 Pyrinomonadaceae bacterium | reverse complement strand
CACGGCCGGCGACTCCGCGCGGTCGCGCCCGTCTTCAAAACCCCGCCCCTGTAGAAGCTGTATGCCCATCGTGCCGAAGTACTGAGGGCTGACGACGCGCGTCACGACGCTCGGGCGCTTGCCCTGACCCGGCAGGGGGTCTGGATGCCCTTCGGCGCTGACGCTGATGGAGTCGCCCTGCGACGCGGCCAGCGGAACCCAGCTCGTGACGGCCGCCGAGCGCACGCCGGGCAGCGCCTCGACGCGCGCGAGGAGGTCTCTGTAGAAGGCCGTGCGCCGCTCCTGGTTCGGGTAGCGCTCGCGCGGCAGCACGACGCTCATCGTCAGGAGGTTGTCCACCTTGAAGCCCGGGTCGACGCTTCGCAGACGCAGAAAGCTGTTGATGAGCAGCCCCGCGCCGACGAGCAGGACGAGCGAGACGGCGACCTCCGTGACGACGAGCACGCTGCGGATGCGTTTGCCGCGGCTCCCCGACGCGGAGTCGCGCCCGCCCTCCTTGAGCGTCTCGTTGAGGTTAAAGTTCGCGGCCTGCGTCGCCGGCGCGAGCCCGAAGACGAGCCCCGTCAGGAGCGAGACGAGGAGCGTGAAGCCGAGCACGCGCGCGTCAACCGCGATGTCCTTGACCTGCGAGATTTCCTCCGGCGTGAAGGCCCCGAGCAGGCTCACGCCCCACACGGCGAGCAGCAGCCCGAGCACGCCGCCGAGCGCTGACAGGAGCACGCTCTCGGTCAGAAACTGTCGTATCAGACGCAGGCGGCTCGCGCCGAGCGCCGTCCGCACGGCGATCTCCTTCTGCCGCGAGGCCGCGCGCGCCAGCAGCAGGTTGGCGACGTTCGCGCACGCCACGAGCAGCACGAAGCCGACCGCGCCGAGCAGCACGAGCAGCGCCGGACGTATGTCGCCCACGAGGTGCTCGTGCATCGGCTCGACGGCCGCGCCGAGATTCGTGTTCTGTTCGGGGTACTGTTGCTGTAGACGCGCGGCGATGGTGCTCATCTCGGCCTGCGCGCGCTCCAGCGCGACGCCGGGCTTCAGACGCGCGACGACCTCAAGGTAATGCCGCCCGCGGTTGGCCGCCTGCTGCGGCGTGAACGCGATGGGCACCCACAGCTCGTCCAGACGGCTCGGGAACTGGAAGTGCGCGGGCATCACGCCGACGACCGTGTGCGCCTCGCCGTTCAGGATGAGCGTCTTGCCCAACACACCCTGGTCAGCGCCGAAGCGGCGCTGCCACAGTCCGTGGCTGATGACGACGACCCTGTTCGCGCCGGGGCGGTCTTCCTCCGGCGTGAACACGCGCCCCGCGTGCGGCGCGACGCCGAGGAGCGGGAACAGCTCGGCCGAGACGCTCCGCCCCGAGAGCCTCTCCGGCTCGCCCGCGCCCGTCAGGTTAAAGTCCTGCTCGGCGACGGCCGCCATGCCCTCGAAGACCTGATTCTGGCCGCGCCAGTCAACGAAGTTAGCGGCGGCCGGCGTGTCCTTCGGGTAGCCGCTCTTCGCGTTCTCCTCCCAGACCATCACCAGCCGGTCGGGGTCTTTGTAAGGCAGCGGCCGCAGGAGCACGGCGTTGACGACGCTGAAGATGGCGCTGTTGGCGCCGATCCCGAGCGCCAGCGCGATGACCGCGACCGCCGTGAACCCGGGGTTCTTCCAGAGCACGCGCACGCCGTAGCGCAAGTCCTGACCGAAGTCTCCAAGCATTCCCATCCTCCTCGGCGAGCCGAACGCCACGGGCTCGCGGCCGAGGGGGCGCTCGACGCGCCCGAGCCCCTGCGCGAGCAGATCGCCCTCGGTCAACTCCTGAAGCACGTCGCGGCGTGCCTCCTCCTCGGGCGCGCCGCCCGCGAGCGCCTGCTCGTAACGGTCTTCGAGGTGCTGCGAAAGCTCCTCGACGATCTCGGCCTCGCGCGTCGGCGTAAGCCTGAGGCCGGAGAGGCGCGCCCTGACCTCCTTCTTCCAGTCAGGCATGTTCTATCCCGGTGATGCGGCTGATGGCCTCGACGAACTCGCGCCAGGTGTCGCGCTGCGCGGCCAGAACCTTGCGCCCCTCCGCGGTCAGGCGGTAGTAGCGGCGGCGGCGCTGGCCGTCGCGCTCCACCCAGCGCCCCTGAATCCAACCGCGCCGCTCAAGCCGGTAGAGCAGCGGGTAGAGCGAGGCGACGTTGAACCGGAGCAGCCCGCCCGAGCGCTGCTCGATGAGCGTGCCGATGTCGTAGCCGTGCCGGGGCTGATCCTCGACGAGCGAGAGGATGAGCAGCTCGGCGCTCCCCTTCTTCAGCTCGCGCGCGAGAATGTCCGACCCGATATATGCCATAGCAATATATTACTGAGCACTACATGCCCCGTCAACGATACTTTTAAATGGACAAACTTCGCGCGGGTGGACGCGGCGGGGGCGTGATTCTCATGGGAAAATTAAGCAGGAATGGGCGCGCGACTGTCATGAGTCGCGCGCCCGTTTCCGTACCGCGCGGAATTTTTCCGCTACTGGCGGGAGGCGAGAATCTTGCGGAGCTTGGTGCGCGCCTTGTGGAGCTGCGACTTGCTCGTGCCGACGGCGCAGCCCAGCAGGCGCGCGACCTCTTCGTGGTCGTAGCCTTCGATGTCGTGGAGGATGAAGGCCGCGCGGTAGCCGGGCGGGAGCTGCGCGATGGCGCTCTCCAACGCGATGTGGTCGATGAGCTGTGCGGACCTGGGGGCGGCCGGGCTCGCGGGCTCGCGCGGCTGCCCTTCTTCGTCTTCGAGCGAGTCCTCGCGCCGGGACTTGTTCCGGCGGAAGCGCATCAACACCTGGTTGACCGTCAGGCGGTGGAGCCACGTCGTGAAGTTGGCCTCGCCGCGAAAGCCGCCGACCTTGCGGAAGAGGAGGACGAAGACCTCCTGCGTGATGTCCTCGGCCTCGGCCACGTCCTGCGTCATGCGCAGGCTGAGCCCGTAGACGAGGCGCCGGTGTTTGCGGAACAGCTCCTCGAAAGCCTGCATGTCGCCGGCGGCGGCGCGCTGCGCCAGCTCGTAATCCGAGGCGCGCGCGGCCGTCGTCTCGGGGGAGGCCGCGCGCGCGTCGGCGCGCGGGCCGTTCAGAACAGCTTCAGCTTGCATTATGTCTCTGCCGATTTAATCCCGCGGCCCCTCGGGCGCATCGCCCGGCTCGCCCTCTTCGATGACGCGCACGCGCCCCTTGAAGAGTTTGTAGTCCGCGTAGCGAACCTTCATGCGGACGTGTACGGTCTGACCGCCGGGGAAGACGAGCTGGTCGTCGGCGTACGTGTAGGTCGGGAACCAGTACATGCCGTCTATCTGCTCGCGGTAGGTCTCGAAGGTCGGAAAGCGCTGCTTGCCCTCTGGCACGCCCTTGCCCTTCACCTTGACGATTTGCAGGTCGGCGGCGTCCACCCAGACGCGCCCCTGAAAGAAGCGCTCGCTGACCTTCTTCGGCGTCACCTTCGGCGCCACGTCGAAGACGTACGTGTCCAGCTCGTCCACCTTCTCGCGGCCGGCGTAGGTGAAGTTGTAGAGGTTTATCTTCGACGCTTCGAGCGCGAACGGCTGGACGCCGCCGAGGTCTTCGAGGTCTTCGTTGGTGAAACTTATCTCGGTCAGCGTCGGGACGGGGAAGCGCGTGATGCGCTCGAAGCGCTCGCCCGCGTCGTTGAAGGTGAACGCCGAGACGCGGTTGTACTCGCCCGTAATCTGCCCGCCGAACCCGACGGTCTGAATCAGCGCGTCGCGCGTGAAGGTGTAGCCGTTGAGCGCCTTGCGGAACTGCGTCTCCTTCGCGGTGAAGGCGCGGACGATGCGTTCCACGTCCGGGGCCGGGCCGGCGTCCGCCACCGCCTTTGGCACTACCTGCGCGCGCGCGGGGCTCGCGCCGAACGCGCCCCAGACCGAGAGAGCCAGAACGAAGTAGAAGAAATAACGTCTCATGTTTGCCGCCGCCTCCGAGGATGAAATCTTGTGACCTTCTTCGATGTCAAAGGGGCGGCCGGAGGCGTGAAAAGTTCGTCACCCTTGTGTAAAGTTTTGTAAATCGCGGGTAGAGAAAGGGGAGGCCGACCCGCCGGCGGCCTCCCCGGGCCGGGGAGCCGATGTGCCCAGATGAATGCGGCCCCCCGGGTATTAAGTTTCGACGAGCGCACTAGCCGGATTTAGAACCCGTCGCCCGGCGGGGGCTTCTGGCCGCGGCGCTGCTCGTGGTGCTGGCGCAGCTCGTTGACCTTCGCCTTCTGCTCCGGCGTCAGCAGAGCGTAAATCTGCGACATCAGGCGTGCGTGCGCGACCTCCATCTCGACGTGTAGGTTGGCGCGCGCCTGCGCCGCGGCGCGCACGGCCGCCTCGTCGAACGCGCCGTCCTTCAATCCCTCGAACGGGCCGCCGCCGGGGCCGCCCTTCATCAACTGCTCGTGCTGAGCCTTGTTGCTCTCGTGGAAGGCGTCGGTGAGCTGCTTGACCTGCGCCTGCTGCGCGTCGGTCAGGTTAAGCTCGCGCGTGAAGTGCCCGAGCAGGTTCCCGCGGTGGCCGTGGCCCCCGGGGCCGCCGCGGTGGCCGCCCGGCCCGCCGTGCTGCGCGAGCGCGGCGACAGACATCAGCAAAGCGGCGGCGAACGCCACGGCGCCGCCGATCATTCTCTTCCTCTTCATCGTTAATCTCCTCATCATGTTCGTCCGAATTGTCGTCCGGCGAGATGCGTCTCGCGCCCTCTTGTTCTCAGTCTACTTTTACGCGAAAGCCGCCCGCCCGTGTGTAAAGAGTCGGTCAACCGCGGGTAAAGTTTTGTCGGCCACGCGCCGACACTTCTTTACGGACGCGCGCCGGGCGGGCGGGGTAGAATGTGTGGCCGGTCGGGTGTTTTTCACGGGGGGCGTGTGGATGGAACGTGTGCTTATCGTAGACGACGACCGTGAGCTGTGCGAGCTGGTCGCGGAGCTTCTGGGCGAGGAGGGCTTCGAGGTCGAGGTGGCGACCCGGAGCGAGCGCGGCCTTGAGCGCGCGCTCTCGGGCGAGCACTCGCTCGTCGTCCTGGACGTGATGATGCCCGGGATGAACGGCTTCGAGGTGCTGCGCCGTCTGCGCGCGCAGGGGTCGGACGTTCACGTCATGATGCTGACGGCGCGCGGCGACGACGTTGACCGCATCGTCGGGCTTGAGATAGGCGCGGACGACTACCTGCCCAAGCCCTTCAACCCGCGCGAGCTGATCGCGCGCATCCAGGCGATACTGCGGCGCGTGCGCCCCGCGCGGCAGGACGCCGCCGCCGCACAACCCTCGGAGGCGCGCGGGGCCCGGCGCCTCTCGGTCGGCGACGTGGAGGCGGACACGGGCACGCGCCAGGTCTGGCTCAAGGGTCGGGCGGTGGAGCTGACCAACGTCGAGTACGAGATACTCGTCCTGCTCCTCTCTTCGGCCGGGCTCGTCGTCACGCGCGAGGCGCTGGTGCGCACTGTGCTCGGCCGCGAGCTTTCCGTCTTCGACCGCAGCATAGACATGCACATCAGCCACCTCCGCAAGAAGCTCGGGCACCGGGCGGACGAGGCCGAGCGGATAAAGACCGTGCGCGGCGTCGGCTACGTCTACGCGCGTTCGGCGTCTATCGGGGCCTGAGCGGAGGCCGGAAGCCTTCAGCTAAAAGCCAACAGCTTTGCGCAGCCTCTTCTTAAAAGTCTTCCTCTGGTTCTGGTTCGCGATGGCGCTGGTCATCGGCGTCTTCACGCTGACCACGCACCTGACGCGCCCGGAGCCCTCCTTCCGCCCGCCGCACATCGTCGAGATGGTGCTCACGAACTACGGGCGCGGCGCGGCCTCGGCCTACGAGACGGGCGGCGCTGCGGCGCTCGAAGAGTACCTGCGCCGCGTCGAGCACGAGACCGACATACGCATGCACCTGTTCGACGCGGACGGCCGCGAGCTGACCGGCCACGGCGCGCCCGCGCTTGTGAGCGAGGCCGCCAAGCAGGTCGCGCGGACGGGCGAGCCGGTCTTCCGCAACCTGCGCCCCGGGATGCTCGAAGCGCGCCCGGTGCCGGCGCGCGACGGCGGCGTCTACGTCTTCGTGACGCCGATGAACACGGGCGGGCCGCCGCCGGGCTCGCCGCACGGTCGGCCGCACGGGCCGCACCACCCGCCGCCGCTGCACGGGCCGTTCGGGATTTTTGAGGACAACACTTCGGCGCTGCTGCTGCGCGCGCTGGCGGCGATACTTGCGGCGGGCGCCCTGTGCTACCTGCTGGCGCGCTACATCGTCGCGCCCGTGGTCAAGCTCCGCGACGTGACGCGGCAGGTGACGGAGGGCGACCTCTCCGCGCGCGTGGGCCCGCGCCTCGGCCGGCGGCGCGACGAGCTGGCGGCGATGGGTCACGACTTCGACGAGATGGCCTCGCGCGTCGAGACGCTGGTCGGCGCGCAGACGCGTCTGCTGCGCGACATCTCGCACGAGCTTCGGTCGCCGCTGGCGCGGCTCTCGGTCGCGCTCGACCTCGCGCGCAAACGCGCGGGCGCGGCGGCGGCCGGCGACCTCGACCGCATCGAGCGCGAGGCCAAGCGCCTCAACGAGATGGTCGGGCAACTGCTCGCCCTAAGCCGATGGGAGAGCGGCGGGGGCGGCGCGCGGCTTGAGACGTTCGACCTCGCGGCGCTCGTCCGCGAGGTCGCCTCGGACGCGGACTTCGAGGCGCAGGGTCGCGGATGCTCGGTCGTCTTCGACGAGTCGGGCGCGTGCGAGATGCGCGGCACGCGCGACCTCGTCCGCAGCGCCGTGGAGAACGTCGTCCGCAACGCCGTCCGCTACACGCCCGAGGGCACGGCCGTCAAGATTACGCTCAAGTGCGGCGAGGGCGGCCGCCCCGAGGCCCTCGTCTCCGTGCGCGACGAGGGCGCGGGCGTGCCCGAAGAGGCGCTCAGAGACATCTTCCGCCCCTTCTACCGCATCGACGATTCGCGCACGCGCGAGACGGGTGGCACCGGCCTCGGGCTCGCCATCACCGAGCGCGCCGTCCGTCTCCACGGCGGCACGGTCACGGCGTCGAACGCGCCGGGCGGCGGCCTCCTCGTCGAGCTGCGCCTGCCGCTCGCGGCCTGAGGCCGGCCACAACATTTTCCTTACTTCAGCGCGGGGTGATTTTGTGTGAGGGTCGGCCGATGTGTATGTGCGGGCCGGTGGCGGTGCCGGGGATTGCGTGGCGGAAGGCCGTGAAGGGTATGCCCGCGCCGCGAAGGAAATCCATCAGCGCGCGCCCCTCGACGCTGTCGGGGTTGACGCCCACGTCCATCGCGTTGTGATGCGCGTAGCCCCAGCGGTCGTGGACGGGCGACTGACCGAACGAGCTGACGGGAAGCTGACGGCCGAAGCTGCGCGCGTAGAACTGACCGACCGCGCCGGCCCCCGCGAGCGTCCAGGCGCGCGTGCCGCCGAAGCGTATGTAGGAGGTCGTCGTCAACAGAGCGCCCGGCGCGCGCACCCCGGCCGCCTTCGCCTTCGCCAGAGCCTTCGCGGCGGCCACCTCGGCCTCGGCCTCGACGAGCGTCTCGGCTATCTGCACGTCGGCGTTCTTCAACTGCCCGTGGAGGACGGCGACCTTCGCGCGCGCCTCCTGCGCCTTCGCCTCGTCGCCCTCAAGTGCGCGCTTCGAGACGAGCCCGGCGCGGTACAGCTCCAGCGTCTTCGTCACGCGTTCGTCCGCGCGCACGACCTCTTTCTCGTAGAGTTCCAGCTCGCGCGCGATGCTCTCCTTCAGCTCATTCGTCGCCTCTATGAACTGCGCGCGCAGCCGCGCAAGCTCGTTTTCGGGCTGTTCGGCCGGCTTCGCCTTCGACGCCGCCCCGCGCGACTTACTTTGCGCGCGCGACCTCTTCTGCGGACGCGCGGCGGCCGGGCAGACCGCGAGCGCGAGGCACAGAGTCCACGCCAGGGCCAACGCCGCCCACATTCCGCGCGATAACCTCATGCCGCTACTCTACCAAACCCAGCCCCGCGCGCGCACACCTAGCGTAGTTCGTGGCCGTGCGCGGCCGGGTCAAGGCTTTTTCAGGTGGTCAGCTCCGCGAGCAGCGGGAAGTGGTCGGACGCCTCTTTCAAGACGGGCGCGTCGGTCAGCACGCTGCACCCCTTGATGCGATTCCGGAAGCGTTCGGGGAGGAAGACGAAGTCGAGCCGGACGTGCGGGTCCCAGGTCGGGAAGGTGTAGCCGATCTCCTTTTCGCGGTCGGGGTGGAGGAGGCGGAAGCCGTCGAGGTAGCCCGAGGCGAGCATGATCTGAATCGTCTGGTAGCGCACGCGCCCGCCGCTCAGCCAGACCATCGGGCGCAGACGCATGGGCAGCTTCCGCGCGTCGAGCAGCTCGCCCGGCGCGAGCGTGTTGAAGTCGCCGACGAAGACGTGAAAGTCCGTCTCGCGCTTCCCCGTCCACGCCAGCATCGAGCGCAGCTCGCGCATCCGGCGACGCTCGGTGAAGAACGAGTGGACGGCGCTCAGGTGGACGCCGTAGACGTGCAGTCCCATGCCGTCGGGCTCTATCTCGACGAAGTGGCGTTTGGAGCCGCGCGGCCTGTGCCACTCGTGCCGCGCGACGGGCAGCCGGCTCAGGTAGGCGAGCGAGTAGCCGGCGCGCGCCGCCCAAATCTTTAACCCCGTCTCGGCGGCGAGTCGTTCTACGACGCCCGGCCGCGTCGCCTCCTGCAAGACGACGATGTCGGGGTCGGCCGCGCGTATCGACGCGGCGAGCTGCGCCTCGCGACCCGTCCCGCCGAAGCGGACGTTGTAGCTGAGGAGCCGCAGCGTCATCACTCGCCGACCTTCCCGATGAGCGTCAGGTAGGGCTGCCCGAGCCAGTCGCCGCGTATCCTCATCCAGATGTCGCGGGTGGCCTGTATGTTGACGGGCCGTTTGACCATCGCCTGGAGCTTGTCGCGCAGCGGCACGAGGTTGGGCGCGATGTCGGGGTCCTTGTCGCTCAGGGGCTTCGTGTGGACGCCGGGCAGGTAGAAGCCGTCGAGGATGTACTCGCCGAGGATTTCCGGGCCGACGAGCGTGAGGTCGAGGTCGCTCGTGCCGGGGCCGTCGGCGTCGAATGGCGCGCCGTCGTCGTAACGCTCGCCGGTCACGGAGCTGCCGCGCAGCACGACGGCCGTCCCTTCGGGTATCGCCACGCGAACCACGTCGCAGAACTCTTCGAGCCGCCGCTCGTCCCCCCCGAACGCGAGCTTGATTACGCGCTCGCGCATCTCCCGCTCGGTCATCCCCCATGATTCTTCAGACAAGAAATTTCCCCCCGTTGTTTTTTTGTCCGGCTATCCTAACATCCCGGGTCGCGGCCACGCACCGGCCGAACCCGCGGTAATAAACGAAGGAGCGCGGACAACTTGCCCGCGCTCCTTTGAACTTTCCAGGTCTTCGCTTGCGGCCTACTCCACGTAGGAGCGCGTCAGCTTGCGGAAGTGGTAGCCCATCGCGGCGAGCGTGACGGCGTGCGGGAAGTTCTGGCGGTGCTCCGTGAGCGTCCGCTTCATGTAGCGCCAGAACTCCATCCGCGCCGAGTCGATCACGCCGAGCACGATGGCGACGTGCGCGAACGCCGCCACGTCGCGCGACAGGCGGCCCCGGCGCGGCTCCGCCCCCTGCGTCAGGTGCGACAGGCAGTCGAGCGCGCGCTGGTAGTATTCGGCCGGGCTGTAGATGGTCGAGAGTATCCGCTTGTAACCTTCGAGCAGGCGCGCCGTGTCCATCCGCGGGACGAAGTTGAGGGCCGACTCGGTGACGACGTTATTGCCCCCGCTCTCCTTGAGCAGCCGCCCCTCTTTCTTCAGGCGCCGCCAGAGCTGCGTGTCGGGGAGCGCGGTGAGCAGCCCGACCATCGCGAGCGGGATGGCGCTCTCGCGTATGAAGTTTATCTGGAGGTCGAAGATGTCCTCGGGGTCGTTGTCGAAGCCGACGATGAAGCCGGCCATCACCTCCATCCCGTACGACTGAATCTTGCGCACAGACTCCAGCAGGTCGCGCCGCGTGTTCTGCCCCTTCTGCGCCTCCTTCAGGCTCTGCTCCACCGGCGTCTCGATGCCGAGGAAGACGCGGCGGAAGTTCGCGCGCCGCATGTCTTCGAGCAGCGCGTCGTCTTCGGCGAGGTTGACGCTCGCCTCGGTGATGAAGGAGAAGGGGCGGCCGTGCGCCTCAGACCACTCGACGAGCGCGGGCAGGAGCTTGCGGACGCTCTTCTTGTTGCCGATGAAGTTGTCGTCCACGATGAAGACGAGCCCGCGCCAGCCCGTCGCGCGCAGCGCGTCCAGCTCGGCGAGCACCTGCTCGTTGGTCTTCGTGCGCGGGACGCGGCCGTAAATCTCGATGATGTCGCAGAACTCGCAGCTGAACGGGCAGCCGCGCGAATACTGGATGCTCATCGCGCTGTAGCGGTCGAGGTCGGCGAGTTGGAAGTGCGGGACGGGCGTCGCGGTGAGCGCGGGCCGCTCGGCGGCCTGGTAGACCGGCTTCGGCTCGCCGCGTTCGAGGTCGGCGATAAACTCCGGGAGCGTCGCCTCGGCCTCGCCGACGAAGATGTGGTCGGCCGCGGGCAGTTGCTCCGCGCTCGTCGAGACGTACGGGCCGCCGACGACGACGCGCTTGCCGCGCGCCTTGCACCGCCCGACGACGCCCTCAAGCGAATCCTTCTGCACGATCATCGCGCTACAGAAGACGAGGTCGGCCCACTCGATGTCGGAATCCTTCAGCCGCCGGACGTTCAGGTCAACGAGCCGCCGCTCCCAATTCTCGGGCAGCATGGCCGAGACCGTCAGCAGCCCGAGCGGCGGGAAGGGCGCGCGCTTGCCCTCGAACTTCAGCGCGTGGCGGAAGCTCCAGTAAGTTTCCGGGAACTCCGGGTAGACCAGCAGAACCTTCATCTCGCGACCTCCTCAACGGCGACGTCCACAAAGACCTTGCGCACGACAACATCCGACTTGCGGGGGAAGCTCGATGGGGGAGATTCAAAAACTACTCAGGGCGCGGTCACCGCCCCGGAGACCTCCGACCCGCGCCTGCGCGACTCGCGGTACTTCGCGAAGCCCTCGCGCACGAGCGAGTAGATTGTCCGCCGGTTTTCGTAGACCAGCCTGGCCCAGGCGCGCCTGTTCATCTGCGGGAAGTAGATGCCGCGGAAGAAGAGGCGCGAGACCAGCATGCTGATGCGGTACTGGAGGTCGTGGTCTTTTATCGCCTGGACGGCCTGGGCGTTCCTCTCGGGGCTGTAGGACTTCTCCCACGCCCTCCTCGTCTCCCGGCGCGCCTCCTCGATCGTCATCTTAAGCGGCGCGTGCGCCATCACGAACGGCGCGAACTCCAGCCAGTGCTTCGGACGCGCCAGCCTCCCGGCCTTCTCCAGCCTCTCGTAGAGCGGCGTCGCCGGGAACGGCGTCAGCTGCCCGAACACG
>DASWNR010000076.1:0-1691 GCA_036399155.1 Pyrinomonadaceae bacterium | reverse complement strand
GCGCCGCCAGCGCCAGCCCGGCCACGTAGACGAGGCTCAACAGCGCCGGCTGTTTCTCGGGAATGTCTGCTAGAAGAAACATAATTTCAACAAGTAATAAGTGTTGGGCGGTAAGTGATGAGAAAGAATGAAAGGGACTCGTCTTCCTCTTATCACTTGTCACCCACCACCCGTCACGTCCTCTTAAACCTCACCTCCACGTCGCCGAAGGTGACCACGTCGCCGCCCTCGACCTGCCGCGCCTCGCCGTAGGCGATGCGGCGGCCGTTGATGAAGGTGCCGTTGGTCGAGCCCGTGTCGGCGACGAGCAGCGTGCCCTCGCGGTTCATCACCAGCGACGCGTGAATCTTCGAGACGCTCCCGTGCTCAAGCTGTAGGTCGTTGTCGGCCACGCGCCCGACGTTCATCCGCCGCCCGCCCGGCCGGAACGCCAGCGGCTTCTCGAACGAGCGGTCGGGCGCCGTGACGCGCGCGACGACGGACACGTCGGTCGTCGTCAGCGTCTTGGCCTTGGGCACGGCGTCGGCCAGCTCAAGGTTGAGCCGCGCCGCCTCGTCCGCGCGCTTCAGCTCCTCCTCGAACTCGCCGTAGGTCGGGTCGACGGCGATGCCCGAGGTGAAGATGTCGGCGCTCGTCTCGACCTTGATGGGCGCGAGCGTGCGGAAGCGCCGGTCGTTGACGTAGTCGATGGCGGCGGCCAGCACCTCGTGCTCAAGGTCCTTGATGAACTCGGGCGGCGCCTCGGAGTGCGTGCCCCACTCGACCTTGAGCTTAAAAAGGTGGGGCGCGATTCGCCGCCCCTCGGCGTCGTTTCGCGCGCGCTCGTCGATGAGGTGCTTCATGCGCTCGATGAGCTTGGTGGTGGTGAAGCCCGACTGCGTGTCGGCCTCGCGCCCGAGCTTGCGGTCGACGACCGAGCCCATGCCTTCGAGCACGCGCCGCATCAGCCGCTCGACCAGCGCCTCGTCACGCTTCTTCTCTTTCTCTCCGCTCATATGGGGCGTCCGTAAGCGCGAGCCGCGCCGGGGCGGGCCCGGCGGCAAAAGTCCTGAGAGCAAGGGGGAGATGATTTGTTCGCCTGGGTACTCTACAGCCATTCTAGCCGAAAAAAGCCGCCCGGCGGAAGCGTTGTAAAAAGTTAAAGGAAAAGGCGAGAAGAAACGGACAATTAGGGCGGCCGTGAGCATTTGAAATTTCAAATTTGAAGTCTGAAATTGTTTTGGCCGTGGCTCAAATTTTACCGAAAGCCCCTCTGCCGCGCCGCCTCGTAGAGCACGACCGCGAGCGCGACCGCGACGTTCAGGCTCTCGACCGGCTCGCGCATCGGGACGCGGACGACCCCGCCGGCCGCGCGCGCCTCCTGGTCGGAGAGCCCGCCCGCCTCGGGGCCGACGACGACGGCCGAGGGGCGCGTCCAGTCGACCTCCGTGTGCGGGACGGTCGCGCCGGCGGCCGTGGCGACCGTCTTGATGCCGCGCGCGGCGCACCACAGAAGCGCCTCTTCCAACGTCGGCCCCGTCCAGAGCGGGAGCCTGAAGGCGGAGCCCATCGAGCCGCGCAAAGCCTTCGCCGACAGAGGGTCGGTCGAGCCTTTGGTCAGGACGACGGCGGTCGCGCCGGCCGCCTCCGCCACGCGCAGCATCGCGCCGGCGTTGGAAGGGTTGTTCGCCGCGTGGATGACGACGACCAGC
>DASWNR010000075.1:0-10106 GCA_036399155.1 Pyrinomonadaceae bacterium | reverse complement strand
CGTCACCTTCGAGGACGTGGCCGCGCGGCTCGGAGTCGGCTTCCGACACGCCGCGTCGCCGACCTCGCAGAAGTATTTGCCCGAGACGATGGGCGCGGGCGTCGCTCTCTTCGACTACGACGCCGACGGACGCCTCGACATCTTCTTCACCAACGGCGCCCTGCTGGCCGACCCGATGCCCGACGCCGCCGCGCCCGACAAACGCGACCCGCGTTTCTGGAACCGGCTCTACCGTCAGAAGTCGGACGGCGGCTTTGAGGACGTGACCGAGCGCGCGGGTCTTCGAGGCGAGGGCTACTCGATGGGCGCGGCCGCGGGCGACTTCGACGGCGACGGGCGCACAGACCTCTACGTCGCCGCGCTCGGCGGCGCGGGCCGGCTCTACCGCAACCGCGGCGACGGCACGTTCGAGGACGTGACGCGGAAGTCTAACGCCGCGGTCGCGGGCTGGGGGACGAGCGCCGGCTGGTTCGACTACGACGCGGACGGCCGCCTCGACCTCTTCGTCGCGCGCTACATGGAGTGGGACTTCCGCGCCGGCTCGCTCTACTGCGGCTCGAACGAGGTGCGCGCCTACTGCCACCCGGACAACTTCAAGGGCGCCTCGCCCGTCCTCCTCCGTCAAAAATCAGACGGCACTTTTGAAGACGTGAGCGTGCGGGCGCGGGTAGCCGACCCCGAGGGCAAGGGGCTCGGCGTCGTCTTCGCTGACTTCGACGACGACGGCCGCACCGACGTGTTTCAGGCGAACGACAACGCGCGGCAGTTCCTCTTCCGCAACAGGGGCGACGGCACGTTCGAGGACGTGGCGCTCCCGGCGGGCGTCGGCTACGACGAGAACGGGAAGTCTTTCGCGGGGATGGGCGTGGACGCCGGCGACTTCGACGGCGACGGCCGCGTTGACATCTTCGTCACCGCTCTCACCAACGAGACCTACCCGCTCTTCCGCAACGACGGCGACCTCGGCTTCTCCTACGCGACGGGGACGACGGGACTGTCGGCCATCACGGTCCCCTTCTCCGGCTGGGGCGCGCGCCTCGCGGACTTCGACGCCGACGGGCTGCGCGACATCTTCGTCGCGCAGGGTCACGTCCTCGACACCATCGAGAAGACGACCGGCTTCGTCGCCTACAAACAGCCGCCGCTCCTTCTGCGCAACACCGGCCGGGCGTTCGTCAACGTCTCGACTTCGGCCGGGCTCGCGCGCCCGCTCGCCGCGCGCGGCGCGGCCTTCGGCGACATAGACAACGACGGCGACACCGACGCCGTCGTCGCGCAGACCGACGGCGCGGCGCTCGTCCTGCGCAACTCGGGCGCGAAGAACCACTGGCTCGGGCTCTCGCTCGCGGGCGCGAGGGGCAACCGTCAGGGGCTCGGCGCGCGCGTCGTCGTGACCGACTCGGCCGGCGCGCGGCAGGTCTTTGACGTGACGGCTTCGGGCAGTTATCTTTCATCAAACGACGCGCGCCTGATAGTCGGGTTGGGAAACAGGACGGGCGTCCGCTCGGTCGAGGTTCGCTGGCCGGGCGGCAAGGTGCAGACGCTCAACTCCCCCGCGCCGGACACATACCACACCGTCCGCCAGCAGCCCTGAGCGGCGGACGCCTTCTGATTTGAATTCCGAAGTAACGCAGATGAAAAGCCCGTCCCCTTCCCCGCGCGCCGCGCGCGCGCTCGCCCTCGCGGCCTTCGCTTCAATCCTTCTGCTCCCGGCGCGACTCCCCGCGCAGTCCGGCCAGCAGCCCGCGCGGACGCCGCAGGGCGGCGTCTCGACCGGCGCGGGGCTCGTCTCGGCGACGCGGCGCACCGTCGGCATCACGGACGCGAAGGCGCCCGCCGTCTTCGAGGACGTGACGGCGCGCACCGCGCTCGCGCAGTTCCGCCACGTCGCGGGCGGACTCAAGAAGGACTACATCGTCGAGACGACCTCGGGCGGCTGCGCCGTCTTCGACTACGACAACGACGGGCTGCCCGACATCTACCTCCTCAACGGCTCGACGATGGCGGCCGAGCGCGGGAGGGAGAAGCCCGCGCGCGCCGCGCTCTACCGCAACCTCGGCGGCTGGAAGTTCGAGGACGTGACCGAGCGCGCGGGCGTCGCCAACGAGCGCTGGGGCATGGGCGTCGCCGTCGGCGACTACGACAACGACGGCTTCGCGGACATCTTCGTCGGCAACTTCGGCACCTCGCGCCTCTACCGCAACAACGGCAACGGCACCTTCACCGACGTCGCGCCCAAGGTCGGCGTCGCGCGCAAGGGCTGGTCGACCGGCGCGAGTTTCGGCGACTACGACAACGACGGCCGCCTCGACCTCTTCGTCCCCGGCTACGTCGCGCTCGACATGCAGAACCTCCCCGCGGCGCCCTCCGACGCGGCCCGCCCCGGGCAGGCCGCGCCGAACTTCTGCCAGTTCCGCGGCGTCCCCGTCATGTGCGGCCCGCGCGGCCTCAAGGGCGAGGCCGATACGCTCTACCGCCAGAAACCGGACGGGACTTTTGAAGACGTGAGCGACAAGGCGGGCGTCAACGACGAGCCGCGCTACTACGGCTTCTCTTCGGCGTGGGTGCGTGTGAACGAGGACAGCCTGCTCGACCTCATCGTCGTCAACGACTCGACGCCGAAGCAGCTCTACATCAACAGGGGCGACGGGACGTTCGAGGAGACGGGCTACCCCTCGGGCGTGGCCCTGAACGAGAACGGGCGCGAGCAGGCGGGGATGGGGCTCGGCGTCGGCGACTACGACAACGACGGGCTGGTCGACTTCTACATCACGAACTTCTCGGACGACTCGAACACGCTCTACCACAACGACGGCGAGGGCAACTTCACCGACGTGACCTTTCAGGCGGGGCACGGCGAGCCGACCATCCCGTTCCTCGGATGGGGCGCGGCCTTCATCGACTACGACGCCGACGGCTGGAAGGACGTGTTCGTCGCCAACGGCCACGTCTACCCCATCGTGGACGGGCAGCAGTGGGGCACGTCCTACGCGCAGCAGCCTCTGCTCTTCCGAAACGTCGCGCACCCGGACGCGCAGCAGGCCGCGAAAGGCGCGCGCAGGTTCGAGCGCGTCGGCGCGGCCCCCGGCTCCGGCCTCGCCGAAGCATGGCCCAGCCGCGGCCTCTCCGTCGCCGACCTCGACGGGGACGGCCGCCTCGACCTCGTCCTCAACAACACGGACGCGCCGCCCACCCTGCTCCGCAACGTCACGAGCGTCACGTCGGCGAAGAACCACTGGCTGCGTCTGCGCCTCGTCGGCGACCCCGCGCGCAAGAGCCCGCGCGACGCGACCGGCGCGACCGTCTACCTGACGGCCGGCCGCACGCGCCAGCGCGCCGACGCGACGAGCGGCGGCAGCTACTCCTCGCAGAACGACCCCTGTCTCTACTTCGGCCTCGGCGCGGCCGCCAAAGTTGACAAGCTCGAAGTCCGCTGGCCCGACGGCTCCGCCGAAACCTTCCCCGTCCCCGCCGTTGACAAGACCGTCACGCTCACGCAGGGCAAAGGCATCAGGTAAGACCGCGGCCGAGTCACCGGCGCGTCGCTAAAGCAAAGCCGGGCCGACGTTGGGTTGGCCTTCGGCGAAGCGCGCGTGGCGGAGGGCGTGAACGTCTAAGGTGTGTGCGTCGCCGTCGAGGATTTGTTCGGCGAGGAGTTGGCCGAGCGCGGGCGCGTGCATGACGCCGTGGCCGGAGGAGCCGTTGGCGAGATAAAGATTCTCAAGGCCGGGCGCGCGGCCGAGGAGCGCGTGCCTGTCCGGCGACATCTCGTAGAGCCCGGCCCAACACGCGGCGCGCTCGATCTCCGCCGCGCCGAGACACGGCACGCGCGCGTGCGCCTTCGAGACGACGGCCGCCAGCCACTCTTCATCGACCGACGCCCCGAACGGGTCAGCGCCCCGGCGCGGCTCGTCCGGCCACAGCAGCAGCACGCGCCCGTCGCGCACGCGCAGGTGAAAGCCGTCGCCAGCGTAGATGCTCATCGGCATCTCTTCCGGCAGCAGCTTCGTCGGGCGCGTGATTGCCACCTGCCGCCGGAGCGGCGTCACCAAAATCTCCACACCGGCAAGACGCCCGACCTCCGCCGCCCACGCGCCCGCAGCGTTGACGACGGCGCCCGCCGAGACTTCGCCGTCGCTCGTCCGAATCGCCGTGACCACGCCGTGCGCGCTCACTTCAAAGCCTTCGAGCGCCACCCCGTACGCGAACCTCGCGCCGAGCCGCGCGGCGGCCTCCGCGTAGCCGCGCATGATTTCGAGCGGGCGGACGAAGCCGTCCGTCGGGCAGTAGACGCCGCCCGCGATTCCCTCCGCGCTCAACGCCGGGTTGAGCCGCGCGACCTCTTCGGCCGTCACGGCGCGCGCTTCCAGAAGCCCGCACGCGTGCTGTACGGACTGAGCCGAGACGAGGGCCTCTAACTCGATTTCACTCGTGGCGATGAAGAGGTAGCCGCGCTGTCGAAAGTCCGGGTCAACGCCCGTCTCTTCGCGGAAGCGCAAAAGCTTCTCGCGCGAGAGGAGCGAGAGGCGGACGTTGACGGCGGTGCCGAACTGAGCGCGGAAGCCGCCGGTCGCGCGCCCCGTGCTCCCCGCGCCCGGCCGCGTTCCGCGCTCAAGCACCAGCACGTCGCGCACGCCGCGCGCCGCGAGGTGGTACGCCACGCTCGCGCCGACGACCCCGCCCCCGACGATGACCACTTCGGCTGTACGCATTGTCTCAGGCTTCGGCGAGGCCGAACTTGCCGGCGAGGACGAGGCTGATGGCGCCCATCATCGTCGGCTCGCTGAGGGTCGAGGCGACGATGCGCGCGGAGGGCAGGCCGCGCCGTATGCTGCGCTGGATGGTCTCTTCGAGCGACGGCGCGATGATGGGCCAGGCGCGCGTGATCTGTCCGCCGACGACGACGGCCTCGGGCGAGAGTCCGACTATCAGGTTCGAGATGCCGATGCCGAGGTAGTGCGCCGTCTCCGTGAGCGCGTCGATGGCCGCCTGCTCGCCGCCGAGCGCGCGCTCGACCACTTCGGCGAACGCGACGGGCGCGGAGCCGCCCGAGTTGTTCAGGTAACGGGCGGCGGCCGCGCGCTCCGAGGCGAAAGCCTCCCAGCAGTCCCGGCTGCCGCACGAGCAGGCCACGGGCGCGTTCTGCGCGACTATCATGTGGCCGAACTCGCCGGCCGCGCCGCGCTCGCCGCGGTAAATCTGCCCGTCGAAGACTATGCCGGTGCCGATGCCTTCGGCCACGAGCGCGATGATGAAGTCGCGCGACTCGCTCACCTCGGGGCGGCCGAACCAGAGTTCGGCGAGCGCGGCGGCGTTGGCGTCGTTGTCCACGCGCGCCTTGAGCCCCGTCGCGCGCTCTATCTCCTCGGCGATGGGCCAGTCGCGCCAGCGGAAGTATGGGATGTAGATGGCGCGTCCGTTACCCGTGTCCACGAGCCCGGGCAGGCTGACGCCGACGCCGGCGATGGCGCCCTGGTGCTCGCGCGCGGCTATCTCGCGCAGCCGCTCGATGACCTGCGCGGCCAACTCCTCCGGGCGCGGGCTGTTCTCGAAGCTCTCGCGCGAGAGGACGCGCCCGACGAGGTCGCTGGTGGCGATGGTGGTGGACGAGGGGGTGATGTCGATGCCGATGGCGGTGGCGCCGGCGGCGCGCAGCCGGAGCAGGGTCGGGCGTCGGCCGCCGGTGGAGGCGCCCGCGCCTATCTCCTCGATGAGCCCTTCGGCTTTCAGCTCCTCGACGATGGTCGAGACGGTCGAGCGCTGCAACTCGGTCGAGCGCGCAATCTCGGCGCGCGAGATGGGCTCGCGGTCGCGTATGTAGTTGAGGACGAACTGCCGGTTGATGTCCCGGATCGTCGAAGATCGCGCGGCCTGCGCCTTGGTGAGATCGATTCGTCGCATCGTCTACGGCCTACTCTCCTACGGCCCCGGCCCGCTCCCACAACGCGAACGCGGCGGCGAGGGCCAGCCCCGCGCACACGACTCCGCGCATCAAACGTCCTTTCGACATTAAGACTCAAAAGTCCTTTCGTAGTTGGTTGGTGAAGCGGCCCCGGCGCGGGCATTGTACGTGCGGCGCCGAACCGCGTCCACCACTTTTAACCCGCGGGAAAATTCTTCTGCAACCTTTCGCGCGGGCGCGCGTGAAAGGCTGGCGTGCGTCGGTCGGCCGAACCAAGAAGTCAGGAGAAGGAGAGACAATGCTTTCAGTCAGACGCAGATTATTTCTCGCACTCGCCCTCACGCTGTGCGCCGCCGGCGCCGCGCGGGCGCAGTCCGAGCAGCCTAAGCAGCAGGACAACTTCGTCACCCAGAAGATGTTCGCCAACCGCGTGTTCGACATCAAGAACCGTGACCCCATCAGCCTCTCGCGCGTGCTGGCGCCGCTCACCAGCGGCTTCCGCGGCGCGACGGTCTCGCCCAACCCGGACTTCCGAACCATCTCCGTGCGCGACTTCCCCGAGAACATCGCCGTCATCGAGGAGGCCATCCGACGTCTCGACACGCCCGAGGTCGTGCGCCCGTCCATCGAGTTCCGCGTCCACATGCTCGTTGCCTCGAACGACGAGGCGGCGGGGAGCCACTACCCGGCGGAGCTGTCCGAGGTCGTCAAGCAGCTACAGTCGTCGCTCGGCTACAAGAACTTCAACCTCATCGGCGCGCAGATCGTGCGCGGCAAGGAGGGGCGCGCCGACAACTCGAACAAGGGCGTCGCAGACCTGAAGATGGCCAACGACACGCCCGCGAACAAGAACCCGATCTACTACAGCTACAACCTCCGCTCGGTCTCCATCGACCGCTCGGGCGGAGAGCCGCGCGTGCAGGTCGAGGAGTTCTTCATGGATCTGAAGGTGCCGCTCTGGCTCGGCGGCGACAAGATGGTCTACCAGGACGTGGGCTTCCGCAACTCGGTCTCGATGCGCGAGGGCGAGCGCGTCGTCGCCGGCACCACCAGCATCGCCGACAAGAGCGTCGTCGTCATCGTCTCGGCCGGGACGAGCAGGTAGTCGGTAGGCAGAAGTCGGTAGACGGCAGGTGAAAACAACGTCGGCGGGCGCCGGGTCTTTAACCCGCGGCGCCCGCCGACGTTTTCTACCGACCACCGTCTACCGACTTCTGTCTACTTCCTTCAGTTCCTGTCTTTTTCGTTGTGCTTGGCGCGGTAAATGAGACGGCTCTCCCTGTTCAGGTCGCGGTGCAGCTCCGCGCGCTCGCGCGCCGTGACGACGCCGTCGGCCCTCGCCTCGCGCTCGTCCCGGCGTATCTCGTGGGCGTTCCTGTGCAGCCGCCATGTCTCGCGCGCGGTCAGCTCGCCCGAGCGGACGCCCCGCACGATGCGGTGCTGCTGACGTTGCTGGCGTCGGTTGACGCCGTGCGTGTGCGTGCCGCATTTGCCGTGCGCCTCGGCGACGACCGCCGAGCCGCCTATTAACGTGAGCGCGAAGACGGTTGACACTAACTTCCTCATCTCTACATTCCTCCTCGTCCGTGATTTGATCCGCCGCCAGAGGAGAGTTGACGACACACGTTTGGACGAAGAGCGCCCGCGCCTGGTCTGAGAAATTTAAGGGCGAGACGGTGGACGGCGGCCGGCAGAAAAACGTAGGCGGGCGTCGGGGATTATAAACCCGACGCCCGCCGATGGTTTCTAACGGCTGCTGTCTACTACCGCCTACTGAATTATCGGGTGGCTGCCGCCCCGGCTGTGGTCGTAGGTCTGTTGGTAGAGCCGACGGTCGTTGTGATAGAGGATGATGTGCTCGCCCTCGTAGCGCGCGACGTTGGCGACGCGGTTGAAGTCGCGCTCGTGCTCCGCGATGAGGAACGCGCCCGGCTCCATCGAGAGCACCATCCCTGCGGCGAAGACGTAGCCACCCTTGTCGTAGACGCTCCCGGCGTACTGCGCCGCGCCCACGGCGATGTCGGGCGAGTACGCGCCCGCCGAGTCGCGCTGGCGGTCGGCGCGGCCGATGAAGACCGTGTAGTCCGAGTAGCTCAGACGCTGCCTGTAGCCGCGACGCTGCGCGGCCGCGAAAAGCTCGGCGAGCCCGCCGTCGATGGCGCGCAGCGTCGCAGGGTTGGGCCGCCCCACCGAGTAGACGCGCACGCCGCGCGGCGAGAGCGCCTCGAACTGGAAGCGGTCGCCCGCGACTCGCTCGGCCTGCGCTACGAGCCGCGGGTCGGCGCCCCGAGTCCGCGCGGTCTGCTGGACGACGGGGGCGCGACGCCTCCACTGAGCACGCGCCTCGCCCGCCAGCGGCGAGAGCGGCGAGAAGAACGCGCCGCACAGCACGAGCGTGAAAATTGCTGCCCTCAGAATTTTTCCCATCACCTTTTCAAGTCCCCCTTGCGGAAAAAGTACAGGCGCGTCGGTCGGGGGTTTTATCGCCTCCGCCGGCGCGCCTTTTTGTCTGTGCCCCCACGCCTCGCGTGGCCGGGACGCCTCTTGTCGCCCGCGTTTGGCTTCGCCTCGTTCGCCCTTCCGGGCGCCGCCGCGAAGCCCGACGCGGGGAGCCTCAGGGCTTTCCCCCTTTTTTGTCACCCCCGCCCTTATTGTCGTTGCCGCCGCGCGGAGGGGGATTCTCCTTCGGGGGCTTGGGAACGTCCTGCTTCTCCTTGGGCGGCGGCGGGGGCTTCTGCTCCTTCTGCGGCTCGAACGCCATCACGCCGGCGGCGAGCACACTGGAAGCAACGAACGTGATGATGAGCTGCTTGAAAAACTTCATGGTTCCAACCTTTGCCTCCTCATGTACGTCGGTCGCGCACGGGAGGGAGAAGGAGAGACGCGCGAGTCTCACCCGCTCAAGTGTGCAAGGCCAGTGCCACGCACGGCCGCGCCGTTCTTACAAGCCTTTCGGGAGCGGGGTTGAGGCCGCTCGCACCGTATGGTCGGGGGTCGCACCGTATCGTGTACGTAAAGGGTGCGCCCCGCAGCCCGCCCGATTCTCAACGCCTTTCGGCGACTTTCTAACGTCTTACGATTACTCGGGCGCTGCTCACGTTGCCACTGCCGTCAATCGCGCGCAGGGAGACCGTGTGCTCGCCCGCGCCCGAGAGCGGCACGTCGAGCGCGTAGGACTCGCGCGGGCCGTCGGCGATGCCGTCTTCGGGGAAGACCACGCGCCACTCGCCGCTGTCGACCGAAACGTCTGCGCGGCGTAGACGGCCGCTCGCGTCCTCGACCGTGAAGCGCACGCGCGCGCGGCCGTCCGGCCCGGCCTGCGGCTCGCCCGCCGCGCGCACGACGGGCGGCGTGCTGTCCACCTCGACGGGTTCGCTCACGCGCTCGCCCGAAAGCGCCTGCCCCAGAGAGTTCTCGGGCGCGTCAGAGGCGACGACCTTGAAGACGTAGCGCCCGTCGCCGAGCGTCGCGCCGTCGATGGAGAAGAAGTTGTCGCGCACGTTCTCCTTCAGCATGTGGAAGGTGTTCTCGCCGACGGGGCGGTAGTAGACCGAGTATAGAAGTTGGTCGCCGTTGCGGTCTTCGGCCTGCCACTGGAGCGAGACCGCGCCGCGCTGGAACAGACGGCGCGGCGGTATCTGCGGCTGCGGCCCGATGAGCGCGGGGTCGATGCCCGAAGCCTCTATGTTCGGGTCGACCGGCACCTGCATCGCCGGCTGGAGCGCGATGCCGACGGGCAGCAGTTGAATCTGCAAGACCTCGGGCGCGACGTTGCGCGGCAGGTACGAGACGCTGACGCCCTCGACGCGCGCGTCCGACCCCGCGGCCGAGCGCAGCACCGCGCGCCACTGTATGAAGCGGGCGCGCGGGCTCGCGACGCCCGCGCCGGCCGGGTCGCGGTAGGGCACACTCCAGTCGCTCCAAGTCATGTCGGGGCGCTCGGTGTTGCCGGTGCGCGTCTGCAACTCGACTTGCCCGCGCCCGCGCCACCAGACGCGCCCCCACGAGGCGACGAACTTCGCGTCGCGCACGGGCGACTCGTAAGTCCCCTCGGCCTGCGCCTCGCCGCCGAGCCGGAACAGCTTGCCCTGATTCGACGAGGCCACGAACACGTCGGAGCCGCGGACGACGAACGACGAAATCTGGTCTTCGCTCGACTGTAAGAGCAGCGTGTCGCGGCCGTCGTCCGTGACCGAGTAGATGC
>DASWNR010000074.1:0-9757 GCA_036399155.1 Pyrinomonadaceae bacterium | reverse complement strand
ATCGGCGAGGGCACCAGCGAAATCCAGCGCCTCATCATCGCCAAACAGATTCTCAGCAACGCCTAAACTACTGTCGGCTGCCCATCATTTGCCCTTGACCCTGGACGTTCGCAACCTTGGAGGTTCCGATGAGTGAAGAGCAAACAGAGAGATTTGAGGGCGGCACACCGTTTGAGATTCGCGTGCTGCAAGAGCTGGCGAACATCAATCAACGTCTGGGCGGCCTTGAACGGCGTATGGACAGACTTGAAGTTCGTCTCACCAATCTGGAAGAGAAGGTAGACGCGCGACTGCACGATACGCGTCCCATCTGGGAGTCCGTGCTTTCGAGGCTTGACAGCATAGATACGCGACTTGAAAGAGTGGACGATAAATTTGACGCCGTCGCGGCTGAGCTGTTGGACATGCGCACGGAAATAAAGACGGTCAAGAGGCGTCTCCCGGCCGCCTGAGAATTGATGGAGATTCAGAAGCTAGTCGAGCGAGTTTTGGGGGGCGAGCCACGCGCGGTGGCGCGCGCCATCTCGATTGTCGAGGACGGGACGGCGGGCGCGGCCGAGCTGATGAGGGGCGTGTTCCCGCGGACGGGGCGGGGGCTGGTGGTCGGCATCACCGGCTCGCCGGGGGCGGGGAAGTCTTCCCTGGTGGACAAGCTGGCGGGGCTCTACCGCGCGCGCGGCGAGCGAGTCGGCATCGTCGCCGTCGATCCTTCGAGCCCCTTCTCGGGCGGCGCCATCCTCGGCGACCGCATACGGATGCAGGCTTTGGGGCTCGACCCCGGCGTCTTCATCCGCTCGATGGCGACGCGCGGAAACCTCGGCGGCCTCGCGCGCGCGACCGTGGACGCGGTGGCCATCCTCGACGCCGCCGGCTATCAGAAGGTCGTCGTCGAGACGGTCGGCGTCGGGCAGGACGAGGTCGAGATAGTGAAGACGGCTGACGTCTCGGTCGTCGTGCTCGTCCCCGGCATGGGCGACGACATCCAGGCCATCAAGGCCGGCATCATGGAGATCGGCGACGTCTTCGTCATCAACAAGGCCGACCGCGACGGCGTGCTCCGCACCGAGAAGGAACTCGAAGCCCTGCTCTCGCTCGCGCACCGGCCCGACATGTGGTCGCCGCCCATCGTCAAGACCGTCGCCACCGAGAACAAGGGGCTTGAAGAGTTGGCCGCCGCAATAGAGAGCTATCGGGTGTATCAGCAAACCTCTTCGGGCGCGGACGGCCGGCGCGGCGCGGTCGCGCGCTGGCGCATCTTAGAACTGTTGCGCGAGCGCCTGCTCGCCCGCGCGCTCGAACCGGAGGGCACGCGCGCGCGGCTCGAATCGCTCGCCGGCGAAGTCGCCGCCAAGCGGCGCGACCCGTACTCCGCCGTGGAAGAACTGTTGAACGGGCACACTTAAAGATGAAGGTCGAACACATCGGCATCGCCACGCGCAGCATCGAGGAGGCGCTCGGCTTCTGGCGCGACGCGCTCGGGCTCGAAGTCACGCACACCGAGACGGTCGAGGAGCAGGGCGTCAACGTCGCCATGCTCCCCGCCGGCGAGCCGCGCGTCGAGCTGTTGGAGCCGACCGGCCCGGACTCGCCCGTCGCAAAGTTTCTGGAGAAGCGCGGCCCCGGCATACATCACATCGCCGTCCGCGTCGCGGACATCCGCGCGGCGCTCGCGCGCCTCAAAACCGAAGGCGCTCGTTTGATAGACGAGGAGCCGCGCGTGGGCGCGGGCGGGTGTCTCGTCGCCTTCGTCCACCCCTCCGCGGCCGGCGGCGTGCTGCTCGAACTCGTCGAGCACGCGGCGGCGGCCGCGCCACAGACCGAGCACGAAAGGTAAGAGTTTTGACCGTCAGCAAGTTTCTCGCCGCAACACTCATCACGCTCGTCGCCACCACACTCAACAACGCACAGACGAAGGGGACGCGGACGGCCAGGCCCCAGCGAACCCCGGCCGCCGCGTCGGCGCGACCCGCGCCCGCCGCTACGAACGGCGTCCGTCTGACGGCCGCCGACATGGCGCTCGTCGTGAGCGGGCTTGAGCTGCCGCCCGCGGCCGTCTCGAAGCTTGAGGCGGACGCTGCCGAGCGTAAGAGGTTCGCGCACGACGTGCGCCAGATGCTCGCCGCCGCCGAGGAGGCGAAGGCGCTCGGTTATGCCGCGCGTCCCGGGCTGAAGCTTCAGCTAGAGCTCGCGCGCTCCTTCGTCATCGCCCAGGCCTACTTCAAGCAGCGGCAGCAGGCGGGCGCGACCTCGCCCGAGCAGATCGAGTCGCAGGCGGAGATAGACGCGCTCCTCGCGGAGCCCGCGCAAGGGCAGCAGTTCGCGGCCTTCGTCGAGGACTACCGCCAGAACGGCCCCGGCCGGGGCGCGGCCATCACGGAGGAGCAGCGCAAGGAGCTTTCGCAGCACTACGGCCGCGTGATGGTTCGCATGCGCAAGGGCACGGCCGCCGGCCTCGCCGCCCAGCGCAAGACGCAGCTCGCCGTCATGCTCCAGCAGGCGCGCGTGCTGGCCGGCGCGTACTCGACAGAGCTGGGGCCGAAAATCAAAATCAGCGAGGCGGAGCTAGACGCCTACGTCGCGGCGCACCCCGAGTACGACACGAAGCGGTCGCGCGCGAAGATAGAGGGGCTGCTCGGCCGCGTCCGCGCGGGCGAGGACTTCGCGAAGCTGGCCGACGAGTTCACCGAAGACCCGAGCGGCAAGGGGCGCGGCGGCGACCTCGGCTGGTTCGGGCGCGGGATGATGGTCAAGCCCTTCGAGGACGCGGCCTTCTCGCTCAAGCAGGGCGAGGTCAGCGGCGTCGTCGAGACGCAGTTCGGCTACCACATCGTCAAGGTCGACGAGCGGCGCACGCAGGGTCAGGGCGAAGAGGTGCGCGCGCGCCACATCCTCATCGGCTACAGCGCGGCCCCGCGCACGCCGGGCGCGCGGCCACAGTCGCCGCGCGAGCAGGCGCGCGCCGCCGCAGAGGACGAGAGGCGCGACCGTCACTTCGACGAGATAGCGGCCCGGCGCAACGTGCAGGTCGCGGAGGACTACCGCGTCGGCGCGGCGGCGGAACAGCCCGCGCCCGCGGGGCCGGCCGCCGCCACGGCGGGCCGTGCGAAGGCGGGCACGCAAACGCGGACTCCCGCCAAGCCGGCGACGAAGCGCCCCGTCGTGACGAAGCGCCCGCCCGCGAAGCGCGGCCAGTGAGCCTTCTTCCGGCGGCATGCGCGGCGGGCGATTTTCGTGTATCTTGGGCGGTCGGCCTGCCTCCGTTTTTGATTCAAGCCGAGATTAGAAACTGCGTCGGAGATTTGATAAAGAGGAAGACAGAATGAATACGTGTGAAAAATGCGGAACGAAGATGCTCGATAACGCCACCACCTGCCCCGGCTGCGGCGCGGACGTGACGACGACCCCGGCGGCCGAGGCCGAAGGGCAGGCCGCGGCGGAAGGGCAAGCGGAGGCCGGAGCGCGCGCGTCGGCCGAGCCCGAGCCGGCCAGAATTTCGACCCCCGCGCCGCCGTCGAGGCCGAAGGCCGCCCCGCGACGCCGCGGGATGAGCGCCACGTCGAAGGTGCTCGTCGTCGTGCTGGTGACGGTCGTCGCCTGCGTCGGCATCATCGTCTGGCAGGTCAGGAGCAAGGGCGCCTACGCGGCGCTCACGAGCCTCAGCCCCGAGGACATGGGGCTCATCGCCGAGTCGCTCGCGCCGGCCGACCGCGCCAAGCTCGCCGCCAGCCCCGAGGAGCGCAAGAAGCTGGCCGAAGACATCAAGCAGATTCTCGCCGTCGCGCAGGAGGCGCGCGATAAGGGCGTCGCCGAACGCCCTGAGGTCAAGCGCCAGCTCGAAGCGATGAAGATGCTCGTCATCGCGCAGATGTACGTCAAGAAGCAGCGCGACGCCAACGCCAAGCCCGAGGACTACCGCCCGAAGCCCGAGGAGGTCGATGCCTTCCTCAAGGAGCCGAAGAACGTCCAGCAGGCCGACTCGTACCTCGAAGACCTGAAGACGATGGGGATGGTGCCCGAGGAGCAGAAGATCACCGACGAGGTCAAGGAGCAGTTCCGACAGCAGTGGGCGCCGATGTCTATCCTCGCCGACAGGGGGCGGAAGGCCGGCGTCGAGTCGGAGCGCGCCACGCAGCTTCAGGTGCAGTTCCAGCAGGCCGTCGCCTTGAGCCGCATCTACTCGAACGAGCTGACGAAGAAGCTTGAGCCGACTGAGGAGGAGATTCAGGCTTACTTCGCCGCGCACCCCGAGATGGACCCGAAGGCCACGCGCCAGAAGGCCGAGGACGTTCTGAAGCGCGCGCGCGGCGGCGAAGACTTCGGCGCGCTGGCCAAGGAGTTCTCGGAGGAGCCGGGCGCGAAGGACAGCGGCGGCGACCTGCCGTGGTTCGGCCGCGCCGTCGAGGGCGAGGAGCGCTCGCCCGACAAGTTCCGCGTCGTCAAGCCGTTCGAGGACGCCTCGTTCGCGCTCAAGGACAACGAGATCAGCGAAATCGTCGAGACGCCCTTCGGCTTCCACATCATCCAGCGCCTCGGGACGCGCACGCAGCCCGGCGAGGGCGGCGCTGCCGCCGAGGAGCAGGTTCACGTCCGCCACATCCTCTTCAAGCCCAACGTCCCCTCGGCCAACCCGTTCGCCCCGCCGAAGTCGGCGCGCGACACGGCCAAGGAGGCGCTCATCGAGGAGAAGACCAAGAAGACCGTCGACGAGATCGCCAAGCGCACCAACATCAAGGTGCCCGAGGACTTCCCCGTCAAGGCCCCCGAGACGCCGCCGATGCCGATGGGCGCGTCGCCCCACGGCGGCATGGGCGGAGCGCCGCCCGAAGCGCAGGAGCTTCCGCCGCCGCCCGACGAAGCCGGCGGCGCCGACAAGGGCGGGGCTCCGAAGAAGGGCCCGTCGGGCAACAAGAAGAAGTAGTCTCCGGCGAAAAGCGCGATGCAGTTCGGCGACTACCGCGTTGAGGTCGTGCCCGGCGGCGAGTTCCGCCTCGACGGCGGCGCGATGTTCGGCGTCGTGCCGCGCTCGCTCTGGCAGCGCGTCGCGCCGCCCGACGGCGAGAACCGCGTCAGGCTCAACGCCAACTGTCTCTACGTCGAGGCGGCCGGCGAGCGCGTCCTCGTCGAGACGGGCATGGGCGACAAGTGGTCGCCGCGCCAGCGCGAGATGTACGGCGTCGGGCCGGGGCCGACGCTCGCCGAAAGCCTCCACGCACGGACGGGACGCCGGCCCGACGAGGTCACCATCGTCGTCAACACGCACCTGCACTTCGATCACGCGGGCGGCAACACCGCGCTCGACGCGGAGGGCCGCGCCGTCGCGGCGTTCCCGAACGCTCGCTACTTCGTCTCGCGCGCAGAGTACGAGCACGCCGAGTCGCCGCACGAGCGCGACCGCGCCAGCTACCTGCCCGAGAACTGGCGTCCGCTCGCGGAGTCGGGGCAGCTTGAGCTGAAGGACGCGGAGTACGAGGTCTTGCCGGGCCTCAGCCTTGAGACGGTGGCCGGCCACTCGCGCACGATGCAGTGCGTGCGGCTCGAACGGGGTGGGGGCACGCTCTACGGCTTCGCCGACCTCGTGCCGACGCGCGCGCACGTCCCCGTAGCGTGGGTGATGGGCTACGACCTCTACCCCGTCGAGACGGTCGAAGCCAAGCGCCGCCTGCTGCCGCGTGCGGCGCGCGAGGGCTGGCTCTGCCTCTTCTACCACGACCCCGATGAGCCGCTCGCGCGCGTCGTCGAGGGGGAGGGAGGCAAACTTTCCGCGCCCGCGCCGGGCGAGTGAAGGAAGGTGAAAACGTGATGAGAAAATCGCTGACTTTATTCGCGGCGGTCGTCGCGCTCGCGCTCTGCGCCGGCGCGGCCGGGGCGCAGGAGAAGCGCAGGCCGTCCACGCCCGAGCAGCTCCGTCACGCCGTCGAGACCGCCACGCTGCTCGAAAACGACCCGCTCCACAAGGACGCGAAGAAGCTGAGGGAGCAGCTCCTCTTCTTCATCATCCAGGCGCCCGACATTCAAGTCACCCTCTGCCCGGCTGTGCTCGGCGACCACTCCAATATCAAGGGCGACTACGCGTCGATAATCACGGGGCAGCTTGTCTTCTCGACCGCGAAGTTCCTCATCGAGCACCCCGAACAGGCGGGCGACAACGACCGTACCTTGCTCGCGGGCGTCGAGGGCGTGCTGCGCGTTTACCAGAACATCAGGAAGGCCAAGCCGAAGGTGGAGATAAAGCCGCTCGAAGCGCTGCTCGTCAAGCAGCAGGCGGGCGGGCTCGCCGATTCCGTCATGGCGGCCGCGGCGGCCGGCTGCAAGTCGCAGGGCTGAACGGCGTGAGGGCGAGATTTGAACAGGTGGACGAAATGACGACTGCAAAGATAGGAATCATCGGGGGCAGCGGCCTCTACCAGATGCCGGAGCTGAAGGACGTTGAAGAGGTGTCGGTCGAGACGCCTTTCGGTTCGCCGTCGGACGCCTTCATCGTCGGCACGCTCGAAGGCGAGCGCGTGGCCTTCCTGCCGCGGCACGGGCGCGGGCACAAACTTCTGCCGACCGAGCTGCCGTTCCGCGCCAACGTCTACGCCATGAAACTGCTCGGCGTCGAGCGGATTCTCTCGGCGTCGGCGGTCGGCTCGCTACAGGAGCGTTACGCGCCGCTCGACATGGTCATCCCCGACCAGTTCTTCGACCGCACGCGCGCGCGGGCGCACGAGTCAACCTTCTTCGGCGAAGGCATCGTCGGCCACGTCACCTTCGCGCACCCGGTCTGCGGCGAGCTGGGCGACGTGCTCCAGGAGTCGTGCGGCGCGGCCGAAGTCACCGTCCACCGGGGCGGGACGTACCTCTGCATGGAGGGGCCGGCGTTTTCGACGAAGGCCGAGTCGCACGTCTACCGCTCGTGGGGCATGGACGTGATCGGGATGACGAACTTGCAGGAGGCGAAGCTGGCGCGCGAGGCGGAAATCTGCTACGCGACGCTCGCGCTCGTCACCGACTACGACTGCTGGCACGAGGCGCACGACGCCGTCTCGGTCGAGACCGTGGTCGAATACCTCAACAAGAACGTCCGCAACGCGCAGGTCATCATGCGCGAGGCCGTCCGGCGGCTCTCGACGGCCGGGCGCGCCTGCGAATGCGGCTCCGCCCTCAAGAGCGCCATCTTCACGCCGCCCGATCTCTGGCCCGAGGCGACAACGAAGAAGCTCGATGCCGTCATCAAAAAGTACAGGCAGTGAAGAAGTACAGGGAGTGACGAGTGAGGTGTTCTGAAATGAAGAGATTTATGCTAACGGCCTGCGGCGTCTCGCTGGCGGTCATGTTAGGCGCGGAGGCCGCGCGCGCGCAGACGGGGACGGTGGCGGCGGGCCCCGACCCTTCGACCGTCACGGACGTGGAGTCCGACAAGAGCGCGAAGCACGAGCTGGAGGTCGCGCGCCACTACTTCAAGAACAAGAAGGCGTACTACGCGGCCTTCAAGCGCTGCGAGGAGCTGGCCGCCGGCTACCCCGAGTTCCACAAGATCGACGAGGTGCTCTACATCGCCGGCATGAGCAGCCTCTATCTTTCCGAGGGCAAGGGCAAGCAGAAGGCGCCGGCGACCACGCCCGACAAGTCGGAGAATCTAACGCCCGAGAACCTGCGCGTGACGGCGCGCGAGTACCTGACGCGTCTCGTCAACGACTTTCCCAAGAGCAGCTTCCGCGACGACGCGCAGAAGGCGCTCGCGCGAATGGGCGAGGCCAAGCCCGAGGCCGCCGGCAGGCAGCAGCAGTAGGTCAGTCGCTTTTTCATCACACAGGCTCAGGAGAATTCAAACAGGTGTCATTGCTCGTGGTTGGTTCGGTGGCGTTCGACGCGGTCGAGACGCCCTTCGGTAAGCGCGAGAGGATGCTCGGCGGGTCGGCCACCCACTTCGGCCTCTCGGCCAGCTTCTTCACGGACGTGCGCGTGGTCGGAGTCGTCGGCGAAGACTTCGGCGAGGAGGAGATGGCGGTCTTCCGCGAGCGCCAAATAAACACGGACGACCTTGAGCGCGTCGGCGAAGGCAAGACCTTCTTCTGGCGCGGGCGCTACGACTTCGACCTCAACACCGCGCACACGCTCGACACGCAGCTCAACGTCTTCGCGGACTTCAAGCCGAAGCTCTCCGACGAGTCGAAGCGCGCGCGGATGGTCTTCCTCGGCAACATTCAGCCCGACTTGCAGCGCGAGGTGCGCGAACAGGTGCGCGAGGCCGAGCTGGTCGCGCTCGACACGATGAACTACTGGATCACGAGCGTGCCCGATGCGGTCAGGGAAGCGATCAGCGCCGTGGACGTGGTCATCATCAACGACGCGGAGGCGCGCCAGCTCTCGGGCGAGCCCAACCTCATCAAGGCGGCGCGCGAAATCCTCTCGTGGGGCCCGCGCGCGCTCGTCGTCAAGCGCGGCGAGTACGGCGCGGCGATGTTCACCGAAAGCTCTTACTTCGCCATCCCGGCCTACCCGCTTGAGTCGGTCTTCGACCCGACCGGCGCGGGCGACACCTTCGCCGGCGGCTTCATGGGCTACCTCGCGGGGCACGAGAGCGTGGACGACGCGACGATGCGCCGCGCCATCATCTTCGGCTCGGTCATGGCCTCGTTCAACGTCGAGGAGTTCGGCACCGAGCGCGTCCGCCGGCTCACGCAAGAGGAGATAAACCGGCGCTTCGGCGACTTCAAGCGCATGACGCACTTCGAGGAGATACCCTTCGAGCGCGCCGCCGGCGCCACTTAGAAATCTGGCGATAAGTGATGAGTGATGAGTGATGAGAAACGACGGCCCGCCTTTTCTCATCACTCATCACTTATCACTTATCACCAATCGCTGTATAATCCTCCCGCCAAGCGCTTTTCTTAATCAAAACAATCCCGGGGGAACTGAGATGTTCTGTCCTGTCTGCGAGTCCGAGTACGAGGAGGGGGTGACGACCTGCCCCGACGACGGGTCGGAGCTGGTCGGCGAGTTGACGCCGGAGAACACCGAGCGCGACCACAGCGAGGCGCGCTTCGTCCCGCTGCACAACATCGGCTCGCCGGCCGAGGCCGAGATGGTCGCCGACATCCTCGGGCAGAACGGCGTGCGCGTCGCCGTCCAGTCGGGCGGCTCCGACGCGTTCTCGCCGCTGCTCTCGGCGGCCTCGCCCGGCGCGATGGTGCTCGTGGACGAGCGCGACCTCGACCGCGCGAACGAGCTGTACGCCTCCTTCTTCGGCAGCGACATCACGCCGCTCACCGGCGCGACCGAGTCGGATGAACAGGCGGCGGCGGAAGACGACGATGACGATGATGACGACGACGAGGACGACGATTGACGGGAGAAGGCGGCGGGCGGCTCTTATCGCTCGACACCAGACGCTCCTCACGCCCTGACGGAGGTGAACCGTGGCGGTGGCAAGTTCGGCGGCGATTGTGGTGCTGATGACGGCGGGCAGCCAGGAGGAGGCTTCGCGGCTGGCCGAGATGCTGGTCGGGGCGCACCTCGCGGCCTGCGTGCAGATCATGCCGCAGATGGAGGCGATCTACCGCTGGAAGGGCGAGGTGCACCGCGCGCCCGAGTTCCTGCTGCTGGTGAAAACGACCGAAGCCTGCTTCGACGAGCTTGAGCGCGAGGTGCGCGCGCTACACACATACGACACGCCCGAGATCATCGCCCTGCCCGTGGCCCACGTCTCCGCGCCCTACTTCGACTGGCTCGCCTCGAACGCCTTCCCGCCGCTCGTCTCGCGCCTGGACACGTC
>DASWNR010000073.1:0-6401 GCA_036399155.1 Pyrinomonadaceae bacterium | reverse complement strand
ATAAGCTTTTCAGACAATCTTTCCGGTTTGAGACGCGCCCCCCTAGCCATCAGGAGTTACCCCCTGACAGATAAAGGTTGCTTCCAACCGAAGTTTCGGTTAGAGTGTAGCTGCGTAACTGTTTCGCCGTGAGTCCGAGCCTCTCAACGGCGATGCTCATTACTCCACTCTTGAGGATGAGCTACGCATACGACCGTTACCGTAATTTTCAAAGACAAGAACGCGCGGAAATATAGCACAGGAGGTGTGCGATGGGGATTCTGGTTTCTGATTAATGCCGGCACACCCGGAGGGATGGTTGTGCCGCAACCGCCGCCTCACAGTGGCGGTCAGGGGGTTGCCGAAAGGGCACGGCGCCCCCCTTTTTTCCGGGCGTGCCGCAGGGCGCGGGGAGCTTTCATTCCCCGCGCCCTGCGGCCGTGTCGGTTGAAGAGTTGTCCCACGGCGCGGCCGGGGGAGTGTTGGTTATTGTTTCGGGTCGGGCGGCGCGGGTGGCGTGCCGGGGTTGGAGCGGCGCGCGGCGCGTTCGGTGCGTTTGGCGCTCTCCCAGGCGGCGAGGGTCGCGTGGTCGTTGTGGAGCTTATTGCGGACGATGGGGTCGAGCTGGCGGAGGGCGTCTGTCGCGCGGTCGATGGCCGCGTCGATGGAGGCGACCGCCGCGGTGCTCTCCCCTTGACCCGTGTACTGGCCGCCGAGCGCCGACTCGAAGGCCGCGACGTTGGCTACGAGTTCCTGGAAGACCCGCTCCTGCACCTCGCGGCGCAGGAACTCGGCCTTGAGCGGCTCGGCGTCGGCGAGGAAGGCACGCGCCGTGTCGAGCAGTTCGCGGTCGGTCGGGTTACGCGGGATGCGGAACTTGTCGTCGAGACCGGGCGTGACGACGGCCATCGAGCGCGCCGTACGGCGGATGATCCTCAGGTCTTCCAGCAGGGCGGCGCGCGCGGCCGCCTTACCGGTGGTGCTTAGCCGTGCGGCGGCGCGCCCGGAGGATTGCGCGGCGGCGAACCCCTCAAGGTCGTTCACCGAGCCGACGATAACGTCGAACAGGTCGCGCGCCAGTGTGCCCGCCGGGAAGAGGCCGTCGTGCGTCGCGTCGAAGTTGCGTACGCGCTTGAACATATCAAGCGTTCTTATTTCCTGGTCGGTCATGTGAGTGTTCTCCGAAGTTAAGTGTTGATGAGATGAGGAGTGACGGGGCAATCCCCTTGTCACGGCCCGGGCTCGCTCTTCAACCGGCGGGAAAGAGTTACGCGCCAGAATGACCGGAAAATATGAGGAAGAAAGCGGCTCTACACCCGCCGCAAACAGCTCCGGCCCCGCCTAAATCGCCGTCAACAGGCCGGAATCTTATCACTACCGACGCTGAAATGACCTCTGCGACTGCTGAAGCCGACTTTTCATGAATATTATTTATGCTGCTACGAGTAAGATAAACTTTATTTATGCGGATGCCGGCTCCACGCCTGCTGAAGCGGACTTTACACTTGCTGACGGCTTCTCTACACGCACTGACGGCAACTTTACACGTGCTGACAGGGATTTTACTTCTGCTAACGGCTCCTCAAAATCTGCCGACGGCTTCTCGACAATTGCCGACGGACTCTCGACAGACGCCGGAAGGTATTTTGGCGACGCCGGGCGCGTGTAGAATGGGGGCATGGGTAAAACGTTGATTGGTTCTTTGGCGCTCCTCGCGCTGTCTCTCGTGTTTCAGGCCGGCGCCCCGCAGCAGACGCCGCGGACGATGCGTCTGGACTTCTATCACACGGGCAACGCGGCGGAGGAGGTGTTTAGCGTAGACCGCGTGGTGTTGGAGCCTCTGGCGTGGCCGGGGAGGCCGGGGCGTGCGGTGGACGAGAGCAACCTGGGTAAGTACCTGTTCGAGGTGAGGGACGCGAAGACCAACCGCATCCTCTACTCGCGCGGGTTCGCCTCGATCTACGGCGAGTGGGAGACGACGGACGAGGCGAAGACCACGCGCCGCACCTTTCAAGAGTCGCTGCGCTTCCCCTCCCCCGACGCCCCCGCGCAGGTCGTTTTGAAGAAGCGCGACGCGAAGAACCTCTTCCGGGAGGTCTGGGTCACGATTGTTGACCCGAAAGACATCTTCATCGACCGCTCGACGCGTAAAGCGCCCGCGCCGCTCGTCGAGATTCAGAGGAGCGGCGACCCTTCGACCAAGGTCGATTTCCTCATCCTCGGCGACGGCTACACGGCGGCCGAAGCTGCGAAGTTCGAGCGCGACGCGCGTCGGATGACGGACGTGCTTTTCGCGACCTCGCCGTTTAAGGAGCGGCGGCGGGACTTCAACGTCTGGGCGCTCTGCCCGCCCGCCGCCGAGTCGGGGGTGTCGCGCCCCTCGACGGGCGTCTACCGCAACAACCCGCTCGGCTCGAACTACGACGCCTTCGGCTCGGAGCGCTACGTCCTCACCTTCGACAACCGCGCGCTCCGCGAGGCGGCCGCCTTCGCCCCTTACGAGTTCGTGGAGATACTCGTCAACGACCGCACCTACGGCGGCGGCGGCATCCACAACCTTTTCAGCACGGTCGCCGCCGACAACGCCTTTGCGAACTACGTCTTCGTACACGAGTTCGGCCACCACTTCGCGGGGCTGGCCGACGAGTACTACACCTCCTCGGTCGCCTACGCCCCGGCCGCCGAGCGCGTCGAGCCCTGGGAGCCGAACGTCACCGCGCTGCTCGACCCGGCCGGGCTGAAGTGGAAGGATTTGGTCGCGAAGGACACGCCGCTCCCGACGCCGTGGGGCAAGGAGGCTTTCGAGACTTACTCGCGCGAGATACAGCAGCGCAGGGGGCAGATAAGGGCGGAGCGCAGACCCGAAGAGGTGATGGAGGCGCTCTTCCGCGAAGAGCTGGAACACGAGGGGCGCATGTTCGCGGGCGAGAAGTACGCCGGGCGCGTGGGGGCCTTCGAGGGGGCCAACTACGAGGCGAAGGGCTTCTACAGGCCCGAGGTGGACTGCATCATGTTCACGCGCACGAACCGCTTCTGCGCCGTCTGCCGGCGCGCCATCGAGCGCGTCGTGGACATGTACGCGCGCTGACCTCCCGCGCCTTCAGTTCACGGCCTCGGAGGTGTCGTCGGGGGCGGGCTGGCCGTTGGGGTCTACGAGGATGAGTTGTAGTTCCTGTTCGTCGGCGAGGTTCGAGTCGATGAGAGTCTGGACGCGGTAGGAGCCGGGCGCGGGGAACTCGACGTTGAAGAAGAAGCTGATGTTGTTGGCGACGCCGCCGTGCATGACCTCGAAGGGCGAGGGCTCCGCGAGCACGACCGCCTGCTGGCCGTCGGCGGTCAAAATCCTCACCTCCGAGAGGTGACGCCCCTCGCCGCGCCACTGCGTGACGACCGCGAACTTCATCAGCGTGACGGGGAAGTGCTGCACCAGTATCTGGTGGAAGACGCCCATTAGCGACAGCTTGTTGCCGACCTCCAGCCGCACGTCGTCGCAGAAGACGGTGTAGGCCAGCTTCATCTTACCCTCGTCACCCTTTGCCATCGTGTCCCCTTACTGCAATGTTATGAACATCCCGCCCCTAAAGCTGGGAGCGCTGGCATCCCTGCCAGCGCTCCCAGCTTTAGGGGGCATCGTGGCCGAGCATGGCCTTCAACTCACCCTCGTCGATGACGTTGAGGCCGAGCGCGCGCGCCTTGTCGAGCTTCGAGCCCGCCTCCTCGCCCGCGACGACGTAGTCGGTCTTCTTGCTCACGGTCGAGGTGACGCGGCCGCCGCGCGCCTCAATCGACGCGCGCGCCTCGTCGCGCGTCAGCGTCTCAAGCCGCCCCGTCAGAACGAACTGTTTGCCCGCGAAAGCTTCCGCGTCCGCGCCGCCGCCCGCGCCCGACGCCAGCTCCGTCCGCACGCCGAACTCGCGCAGACGCCCGCAGAGCTTGACGTTGCCCTCGTCGTCGAACCAGTCGCGCGCCGACTGTGCGACGGTCAGGCCGATCTCGTGTATGTCGTCCATCTCCCCGACCGTCGCCGACGCGAGACGTTCGAGCGTGCGGAAGTGGCGCGCGAGTATCGCGGCCGTGCGCTCGCCGACGTGCCGGATGCCTAGTCCGTAGACGAGCTGCGGGAGGTCGCGCCCCTTGCTCGCCTCGATCTGCGCCAGAAGGTTCGACGCGGACTTCTCGGCCATGCGTTCGAGCCCGGCCACGTCTTCGAGCTTCAAGGCGTAGAGGTCGGCCACGTCGCGCACCATCTTCTTCTGCACGAACTGCTCGGCCAGGGCGTCGCCCAAACCCTCGATGCGCATCGCGCGGCGCGAGGCGTAGTGCAGAAGCCGCGCTTTAAGTTGCGCGGGACAGTCGGCCGCCACGCAGCGCGAGACGACCTCGCCCTCCGGGCGCGAGACGACGCCGCCGCAGACGGGGCAGTTCGCGGGGAAGACGTAGGGCGCCGTCTTGCGCGGGCGGCGCGACTTAACGACGCTCAGGACTTTCGGGATTATCTCGCCGCTCTTCTCGATGTTGACCCAGTCGCCCTCCCTCACGTCGAGCCGCCCGATTTCGTCCTCGTTGTGGAGCGTGGCGCGCGCGACGACGGTGCCGGCGAGCTGCACGGGCGTGAGGTTGGCGACCGGGGTGAGCGCGCCCGTGCGGCCGACCTGCACGACGATTGACACGACCTGCGTCGTCGCCTGCCGCGCCGGGTACTTGTAGGCGATGGCCCAGCGCGGCGACTTCGCCGTCGCGCCGAACTCGTCCTGCAAGGCCGTCGAATCGACCTTGACGACCACGCCGTCTATCTCGTATTCGAGCCGGTCGCGCTCGGCCTCCATCGCGTTGCAGAACTCGATGACCTTTTCGATGTCGGGGCACTTCGCGCGGTGCGGGTTGACGGTGAAGCCGGCGGAGGCGAGCCATTCGAGCGCCTCCCAGTGCGTCTGGAAGGGCTTGCGCTCGCCGCGCAGCACGTCGTAGGCGAAGAGGTCGAGCCCGCGGCGCGCGACGACCTTCGGGTCGAGCTGGCGTATGGTGCCGGCGGCGGCGTTGCGCGGGTTGGCGAACTTCGCCTCCTCGGCCTCCTCCCTTTCGGCGTTGATGCGCTCGAAGGCTTTGCGCGAGAGGTAAGCCTCGCCGCGCACCTCGACCTCGGCCTCGTTTTCGGCCGCGCCCTTCAGACGCAGGGGGACGCTGCGGATGGTGCGGACGTTCTGCGTCACGTCCTCGCCGACGCGCCCGTCGCCGCGCGTCACGCCGCGCGCGAGCACGCCGTTCTCGTAGTGTACTGAGAGCGAAAGGCCGTCTATCTTCAGCTCGGCCACGTACTCGAAGTCGCGCCCGTCGGCGAGTCTGCGGCAGCGCTCGTCGAAGGCGCGCAGGTCTTCGATGTTGTAGCTGTTGTCGAGCGAGAGCATCGGCCGGCGGTGGACGTACTCAGCGAACCCTTCGGCGGGCCGACCGCCGACGCGCAGCGTGGGGCTGTCCGGCGTCCGGAACTCCGGGTGCGCTTCTTCGAGCGCGCGCAGGCGCTCGACCAGCGCGTCGTACTCCGCGTCCGTAATCTCCGGCCGGTCGTGGACGTAATAAAGCTCCTCGTGCCGCAGCACCTCCTCGCGGAGCTTCCTGATTTCGGCTTCGATGGTTTTCGCGGCGGTCGGCAATGTTGTCTCGTTAAATGATGAGAAGTTAACCCCTGAACTTCGGTACTTATTCTAGAGTAGAAGTTTGATTATCGACAAAAGGATGCTCAAAACAGAGTCAGCACACCTACAACTTCGTCTCTTTCCAGCGCCTCGACGTCCTCATAGTGTTTCCGAAGAATTGCTTCGATTGTCGCCGTCTTGCAGTTACCTCGCCTTATCCAAATGACGTTCGGCGGGAAACCGAGGAGCAGGCAGAGGTCACTGAAATCGGAGTCTTTGGTCACAATCAGATAGTCGCTGCGCCGAGCACACTCCCACACCTCTTCGTCGTCAGACTGATCGAGCCCGAGCCGGTAAACGTGATTCGAGTCAGGATAAAGATCGGCTAGCCGTTTTATCAGGCGAGGTGACAGGTTATGGTCAAAGAGAAGCTTCACGCCCTGAATCTATCACTCCCAGGTTAGCTGTTGGGTGCGCGGCACTACGCGCGACACTACTAATTAAGCTTCGACCATCAACAGACGCTTCTCGCGGTCGGCGGCGAAGGCGAGGCAGGCGAGGATGTCTTCTCTCGTCAGGTAGGGGAAATCTTCGAGAATCTCCTCCTGAGTCATACCGGAGGCGAGATATTCGAGCACGTCGTACACCGTCATGCGCATGCCGCGGATGCAGGGCTTGCCGCTGCGCTTGCCGGGCTCGATGGTGATGATCTTGCGGTAGTCCATGTCGGGGATGATAGCAGAACGGGCGCGGCGTTCAACCGTTATCTGTTGAGCTTGACGAGCGCGG
>DASWNR010000072.1:0-3833 GCA_036399155.1 Pyrinomonadaceae bacterium | reverse complement strand
CGTCATCTACACGTCGGGCTCGACGGGCAGACCTAAGGGCGTGATGGTCAGCCACGGCGCGCTCGTCAACCTCCTCGAAGCGATGCGGCGCGAGCCGGGGCTGCGCGGCGACGACGTGCTGCTCGCCGTCACCACGCTCTCGTTCGACATCGCCGCGCTCGAACTCTACCTGCCGCTTTTGTGCGGCGCGCGCCTTGAGCTGGCGTCGCGCGAAGAGGCCGTGGACGCCGTGCGCCTGCGAAAGCTCATCGACTCTTCTGGCGCGACCGTGATGCAGGCGACGCCGGCGACCTGGCGCATGCTGGTCGGAGCCGGTTGGGACGGCGCGCGCCCGCTCAAGGTCTTGTGCGGCGGCGAGGCGCTGCCGCGCGACCTCGCCGACGAGCTGTGCCGCCGCGGCGCGTCGGTGTGGAACATGTACGGGCCGACGGAGACGACCGTCTGGTCGCTCGTCGAAAAGGTGAGGGAGGGCGGCGGCGCGGTCGCCATCGGGCGGCCGATTGCGAACACGCGGGTCTACGTCCTCGACGCGCGCTCCGAGCCAGTCGTCGCCGGCGTGAGCGGCGAGCTCTACCTCGGCGGCGCGGGGCTGGCGCGCGGCTACGCGGGGCGCCCGGCGCTGACCGCCGAGAAGTTCGTCCCCGACCCGTTCTCGCGGGAGCCCGGCGCGCGCCTGTACCGGACGGGCGACCTCGCACGCTACCTCGACGACGGGCGGATTGAGTACCTCGGCCGCTCGGACTTTCAGATCAAGCTGCGCGGCTTCCGCATCGAGCTGGGGGAAATTGAGGCGGCGCTCGCGCAACACCCTTCGGTGCGGCAGTGCGTGGCGGTGGTGCGCGCCGCGGGCGCGGGCGACGGGCAGTTGGTCGCTTACGTGGTCGGCGCCGGCGGGCCGGTCGCGGCCGGCGAGCTGCGCGACTTCTTGATGGGGCTGCTGCCCGAGTACATGGTGCCGTCGCGCTTCGTGCCGCTCGACTCTCTGCCGCTGACGCCGAACGGCAAGATCGACCGCCGCGCGCTGCCCGCGCCCGAGGCGGGGGGCGGCGAGGATGGCGTGGCCTACGAGCCGCCGCAGACGCCCGTGCAGGAGTTACTCGCGGGCATCTGGGCCGAGGTGCTCGGCGTCGAGCGGGTCGGGCTCCACGACAACTTCTTCCGGCTCGGCGGCCACTCGCTGCTCGCCACGCAGGTCGTGCTGCGCGTCAAGGAGGTCTTCGGGGCCGACTTGCCGCTGCGTCTCATCTTCGAGCTGCCGACCGTGGCGGCCATCGCCGAGCACGTCGAGACGTTGAGTTGGGTGGCGAGCGGGGCGGCGCCGCCCGTCGCGGCGGGACAGCCAGTGGAAGAGGGTGAGCTGTGAGCACGCCGGGGCCGCTTTCGCCGACTCGCTCAACTAACCGCAAAGGCCGCACGCCCCAACGCACGCGGGCCACACGATCAAGCAGGAGCGTCCGCACGCGGACGGCAGTCTGAAGATGTCGAAGATAATCACCACGCCGCCCGAGGGCACCGTCGAGCTGACGGAGGCCGCGAGCCTCGTCCACGTCCTGCGCGCCCGCGCGCGGGCCACGCCCGACCGCCTCGTCTACACCTTCCTGACCGACGGCGACGGCGAGGAGGAGCAACTGACCTACGGGCAGCTCGACGCGCGTGCGCGCGCCGTCGCCGCGTGGCTTCAGCGGGCCGGCGCCCGAGGCCGCCGCGTGCTGCTGCTCTACCCGCCGGGGCTTGAGTACAACGTGGCCTTCTGGGGCTGTCTCTACGCGGGGGCGGTCGCCGTCCCGGCCTACCCGCCGCGCCTCAACCGGAGCCTCCTGCGCCTGCGCTCCATCGTGGCCGACGCGCGCGCGGGCGTGGCGCTCACGACGCCCGCCATCCTGTCACGGCTCGAACAGCTCTGCGAGCAGGCCCCGGAGTTGAGGGCGCTCCGCTGGGGCTCGGCCGCCGAGGCCGGCGACGGCGACGGACGCGACGAATGGGAGATGACGGACGTGTCCGCCGAGACGCTGGCCTTCCTACAGTACACGTCGGGCTCGACGGCGGCGCCGAAGGGCGTCATGGTGACGCACGGCAACCTGCTCCGCAACGAGGAGCTGATACGCCGCGCCTTCGGGCAGACGGAGGAGTCGGTCATCGTCGGCTGGCTGCCGGTCTATCACGACATGGGGCTCATCGGGAACGTGCTCCAGCCCGTCTACGTCGGCGCGCGGTGCGTCCTGATGTCGCCGGCCGCCTTCCTGCAACGGCCCGCGCGCTGGCTCCGCGCCGTCTCGCGCTACGGCGCGACGACGAGCGGCGGGCCTAACTTCGCCTACGACCTCTGCGTCCGCAAGGTCGGCGAGGAGGAGCGCGCCGGGTTGGACTTGAGTAGGTGGAGCGTCGCCTTCAACGGCGCCGAGCCCGTCCGCGCCGAGACGCTTGAGCGCTTCGCCGCGGCCTTCGCCGCGTGCGGCTTCCGCCGCGAAGCCTTCCGCCCCTGCTACGGGCTGGCCGAGGGCACGCTGCTCGTGACGGCGTCGGCGCCGGGCCGCGCCCCGTCGGTGAGGGATGTGCGCCGCGACGAGCTGGAGCGCAACGTCGCGGCCGAGGCGTCGGGCGGCGAGGATGCGCGCCGCCTCGTCGGGTGCGGCGCGGCCGGCGACGGCCACGAGGTCGTCGTCGTCAACCCCGAAACCCTGCGGCCGTGCGCGGCCGGCGAGGTCGGAGAGATTTGGGTCGGCGGGCCGAGCGTCGCCGGCGGCTACTGGGGCCGGCCCGACGAGACCGAGCACACCTTCCACGCGCGCCTCGCGGACGCGGGCGGCGGGCCCTACCTGCGCACGGGCGATCTCGGCTTCGACGCCGGCGGCGAGCTGTTCATCACGGGGCGCCTCAAAGACCTGATCATCATCCGCGGGCGCAACCTCTACGCGCACGACGTCGAGCGCGCGGCCGAAGAGAGTCACCCATCGCTGCGGCCGGGCTGCGGCGCGGCCTTCTCGGTCGAAGAGGGCGGCGAGGAGAGGCTGGTCGTCGTGCAGGAGGTGGAGCGGCGCGCGGGCGCCGGCCACGACGAGCTTATCGAAGGCGTGCGCCGCGCCCTCGCCGAAGAGTTCGAGGTGCAGCCCGGTGCCGTCGTCCTCGTCAAGCCCGGGGGCGTGCCGAAGACGTCGAGCGGCAAGGTGCAGCGCCGCGCCGCGCGCGAGATGTTTCTCGCCGGGCAGTTCGAGCCGCTCGGCCTCTGGCGCGCTCCCGAGGTCGAAGCGGCCGGCTCGCACGACGCCGAAGGGGCCGGCGCGCGTGCGGACGCGGGTGACGTGGAAGGCTGCCTGCGTGCGGAGCTGTCGGCGCGGCTCGGCATCGACGCGGCGCGGATAGACGCGGACAAGCCCGTCGTCGTCTACGGGCTCGACTCGCTCCAGGCCGTCGAGCTGGCGCACAGCATCGAGTCGCGGTTCGGCGTAGCCTTCACCGTGGCGGAGCTGTTGGGCGGCGAGAGCCTCTCGGAGCTGGCGTCGCGCGTCCGGCGGATGCTGGCAGAGGCCGCGCCGGGCGGCGAGGGCGAAGAGACGGACGCGGCCGAGACGCACGCGCTCTCTCACGGGCAGGAGGCGCTCTGGTTCCTGCACCGCGTCGCGCCGGACAGCGCCGCATACAACGTGGCCGCCGCGGCGCGCGTGCGCGGCCCCCTCGACGCGGGCGTGCTGCGCGAGTCATTCCGCGAGCTGGTCGCGCGCCACCCGGCGCTGCGCACGACTTTCGAGGGACGCGAGGGCGTCCCCGTCCGGCGCGTGGGCGAGCACGGGCAGCTCTGCTACGAAGAACTCGACGCGGAGGGGCTCGCAGAGGCC
>DASWNR010000071.1:0-3735 GCA_036399155.1 Pyrinomonadaceae bacterium | reverse complement strand
AGAGCCCGAGGCTGGCGTGTGCCGGACTTTGCACTCCACCATTATCTTCAGCTCAGGAAGCTCGGACTTGATCTCTTCATCAATAACAGTTATGCGAGCGGGCTGACGTGTCCGGCGGCGCGCGGGATATACATGTGCATGTTCCCGCACGTCCACGCCCCGCGCACCCCGGCGCGGAGTCTGCCGCGGCGAACCGGGGACGCCCTGGTCGATTGGGTCGAACGACGTGTGACAGGCTTCGCGGCGCGGGACGTGGGCGACTCTTACTCGTCCGTCGTCGCCATCTCACGCTACTCCGCGGACTGGGTCTTTAAGTTGTGGGGGCGTCGGCCCGAGACCATCTATCCACCGTGCGAAGACATGGGCCCGCCCGCCGCGGCCAAGCAGAAGAGCATCCTGCACGTGGGACGGTTCATCGCCGACACCGGCGATGAGGGCTATCACCACAAGGGGCAGGGCGTCCTCCTTAACGCTTTCAAAGGGATGACGAGCCTCCACCGAGACGGCTGGGAGCTTCACTTCGCGGGGAGCGTCGGGGTCGACGAGGAGTCCGCGAAGTACGCCGCGGCCCTGTCGGAAAGCGCGAAAGGCTTCCCCGTAAAGTTTCACATCAAGGCGGGGCTGGAAGAACTGCGCGACCTCTACAGGGCGGCCGCCATCTACTGGCACGCGACCGGTTTTGGATACCCGGCTTCGGACTACCCGGCCAAGCAGGAGCATTTTGGCATCACGACGGTCGAAGCGATGTCCGCCGGCGCGGTGCCGGTCGTGTACGGCTCGGGCGGGCAGAAGGAGATAGTGACTCACGGGTTCGACGGGCTCTGCTGGGATGACACGGCGGGACTCGTGAGTCAGACGCTCGGATTGGTCAACGACCCCGACCTGCGCGAGCGACTGAGCGGGCAGGCGGTCGTATCGAGCGCGAGGTTCGGCAAGGAGGCTTTCGCCGCGAGCGTTGACCGGCTGGTCGGGCGCTTACTGTCCGGCGACCCCGCGCGACCGTCGGCGGGCTCTTAAGATTCGGCCGGCGGTCACAGCTCGTCGAGCCGCCACACCCCGAGGCACTTCCCCAGCTCCGCGTCCTCAACGATCAGCCTTAGCGGCGGCGGGAGGTTGAAAGGGGGCGTCTGTAGATTCACAGACCTCCACCCGCCGTCGGGGCAATCCGTGTTCTCACGCACCGACGTGTGGGTCGTGCACAGAAGATGTTTCGCGCCCGACTTCCTGAAATTGGCTACGGTGGCGTTGATGCGCGCGAACGAAAGATGAATCAGACAGTCGCGGCACAGAATCACGTCGGCGGCCGGCAGACTGTCTTTCGTAACGTCGAGGACGACGAAGGTTCTTCCCTCCCCGCCGTAGAGGCGTCGGTTGCGTGCGACCAAGTCGGGCACCACGTCGGCGCCTATGTATTTGACCGCACCCAGTTTCGTATGCCTCATCCAGTTGAAGTCGCCGCACGGGGCGTCGAGCAGCGTCGCCGCGTGGAGTTCGTTGAGCAGGGGCGGGAGTTGGGCCATAATCGTCGCGGCGCGCGCCAAGGTCGAGCCCCTGCCGGAGACCGACTCAGGGTCCTGCCATAAATTCTTGTGGTAAATTTCGGAGAAGACCGTCTCAAGCGAAGGGCGTCGCATCGCTTCGAGAGCTTCGCGGTAGGCCGCGACCGCCACCGGGAACCTGGACTTGATGAAGGACTTGATCGGCTTGACCGCACTCATTGCTTGACCGCCTCCCTTGCAGGCGTCATGGAAAAATAAACGGCGACGATGCAATCACCTATCGGACGGAAAGACCCGGCGCGGGAACGACCCGCGCGCGCGGCACTGATTATCGCGCACCCGGGACACGAGCTGCGAGTTCACGGCTGGCTCGAAGAGGCGCTCCCGCTCGTCTGTGTCCTCACGGACGGTTCCGGCCGCACGCAGCGTTCGCGGCTCGATTCTACCACCAAGGTTCTCGAAGCGGCCGGGACGGCCCACGGCCCCGTCTACGGGGCGATGAGCGACGTGGAACTCTACACGGCCGTCCTCGACCACGACCTCTCCCCTTTCACGCGCGTCGTTGACGAGTTAGCAGACATGCTGCTCCGCGAGCAGATAGACCGCGTCGCCGGCGACGCCGAAGAGGGCTACAACCCAGCGCACGACGTAAGCCGGCTCGTCATCAACGCGGCGGTCAGGCTGGTCAATCTCACGAGCCGGAGGCAGATCGCCAACTACGACTTCACGCTCGTCGCGCCGCCCGGCCACTGTCCCGAGGCGCTTCGCGCCGACTCGATTCGGCTCGAACTCGACGAGGCTGCCTTCGCGCGCAAGCTCTCGGCGGCGCGCAACTACCCGGAGCTACAGGCGGAGGTGGAGGCCGCGCTGAGCGGGGCCGGGAGCGTCGGCCTGCGTGAACACCCCGACCTCGCACGGCGTGCCGGCTCGGACTTCGGCGGGGCGGGCGCGCCCGACTTCGGCGTGGAGTGGCTGCGGCGCGTAGACGACCGCGGCGAAAGGCCCGCGCCCTTCAACGGCGAGATCCCCTTCTATGAAGAATACGGGGAGAGGCAGGTCGCGGCCGGGCACTACGAGCGCGTGCTGCGCTACCGCGAGCACGTGCTGCCGCTGGCCGCCGCGTTGAACGCCCACGTCGAGAGGAACAGTTGATGGAGGGGCTGAAAGTCCTCATCGCCAACGCCACGATGGCTTCGCTCACGGGGACCGAAACCTACGTCCGCGACCTCGCGCTCGGGCTTTTGCGCAAAGGGCACACCCCGGTCGTCTACGCCCCGGAGTTGGGCGAGCTTGCCCTTCAGTTGCGCGCCGCGACCGTCCCGGTCGTCGATAACCTGAGCGCCGTGGGCTTTACTCCCGACATCATCCACGGGAACCATAACACGGAGATGATGACCGCCCTGCTGCACTTCCCCGGCGTCCCTGCGGTCTTCTTCTGCCACAGTTGGACCGACTGGGTGTCGTCGCCGCCCTCGCACCCGCGCGTCCTAGCCTACGTCGCCGTGGACGACACCTGCCGCGACAGGCTCCTGTGCGAGCACGGCATCCCGGAGGAACGGCTGCGGGTCATGCTACACGCCGCCGACCTCGAACGGTTCCGGCCGCGCGAGCCGCTCCCGCCGCGCCCACGCCGTGCCCTCGTCTTCAGTAACAACGCCAACAAGTGGACACACCTCGCCGCCGTGCGTGAGGCGTGCTCGCGGGCCGGAATCGAGCTGGACGTGGTCGGCGCAGGCGTCGACGCGCAGACTTCCAGCCCCGAGTCGATTCTCGGCAATTACGATCTGGTCTTCGCAAAGGCCCGCTGCGCACAGGAAGCACTCGCGGTCGGCGCGGCCGTCATCCTGTGCGACGCGCGCGGGAGCGGCCCGCTCGTGACGGCGAGTGAACTTGAGAGACTCAGGCGGCTCAACTTCGGCATCCGCGCCCTCGGCGAGAAAATCGACCCAGACCTGCTGCTGCGCCAGATAGAGCGTTATGACGCGGCGGACGCGGCGGAAGCCTCAAGACGTTTCCGCGCCGGCTCCGACCTCGGTTCGGTCGTCGAAGACGCCCTCGCGCTCTACGGCGATGTCGTCACCGAGCACAAGAGGCTGCCCGCCGCAGACCCGTTGGAAGAGACGAGGGCGGCGGCAGACTACATGCGCTGGCTGACACTGACCACGCGGCGGAAGCAGGCCGAGTGTGAGTCGATGCTTGCGAACTCTTTAACTTTGCGCCTGCGAAATCGCGTCGG
>DASWNR010000070.1:0-2328 GCA_036399155.1 Pyrinomonadaceae bacterium | reverse complement strand
CTACTGCCTACTTACAAGGAGAGCCAGATGGCAATCGAAGTCATACAGTTTTTCGACCAGACGGGTCAGCAGATCGTCGCGCGCGTCCCGCCGCAGGGCTCGGACGACATCAAGATGGGCGCGCAGCTCATCGTGCAGGAGAACCAGTCGGCGGTCTTCTTCCGCGACGGCAAGGCGCTCGACACGTTCGGCCCGGGCCGCCACACGTTGACCACGATGAACGTGCCGCTTTTGTCGCGGGTGCTGTCTCTGCCCTTCGGCGGCACCTCGCCCTTCCAGGCGTCGGTCGTCTTCGTCGCGCGCCACACCTTCCAGGACATGAAGTGGGGGACGAAGGAGCCCATCCCGTTCCGCGACACCGAGCTGTACATGGTCAGGCTGCGCGCCTTCGGCAAGTACTCGTTCCGCGTCGCCGACCCGCAGCTCTTCGTCGCCTCCATCGTCGGCACGCGGGGCCTCGTCTCGACGCAGAGCCTTGGCGAGTACCTGCGCGACATCGTCGTCTCGCGCCTGAACGACCTGCTCGGCGAGAACCTGAAGACGGTCTTCGACCTGCCGGCCTACTACGACGAGCTGGCCGCCGGCGTCAAGGCGCGCGTCGCCGAGGACTTCAGCAAGCAGGGGCTTGAGCTGGTCGACATGCTCATCTCGGCCATCACGCCGCCCGAGGAGGTGCAGAAGAAGATCGACGAGCGCGCCTCGATGTCGGCCCTGGGCGACATGGACAAGTACATGCGCTACAAGGCGGCCGAGGCGATGCCCGACGCGGCGAAGCAGCCGGGCGGCGCGGCCGGCACGGGGATGGGGCTCGGGATGGGCTTCGGCTACGGCCAGATGATGGCCAACGCCATCGGCGGCGGCGGTCAGCAGCAGCAACAGCAGGGCGGGGGCGGCGGCGGCGCGGCGCAGGCGGTGCCGTGCCCGAAGTGCTCGACGCCCAACCAGGCCGGGGCGAAGTTCTGTCAGAACTGCGGCGCGAACACGCAGGCGGGGGGCGCCGCCGGCGTCCAGTGTCCGAACTGTCAGGCGCAGGTCGCGGCCGGCGCGAAGTTCTGCAACAACTGCGGCCAGTCGGTCGAGCCGAAGGCGTGCAAGAACTGCGACAAGCCCGTCGCGCCCGGCACGAAGTTCTGCGGCAACTGCGGCACGGCCGCCTGAGACTTTACCGACGGCCACACCTTCGTCGGGCGGGTGAAGCGGGCCGCACTTCTCTCCGTCGCCGTCGTTGACCCGCGGACGAATATGACTTGCGACTACTGCCACGGCGCGCTCGGGGAGGGGGCGACGAAGTGCTCCAACTGCGGCGCGGCGGTCGCGGGCGCGGGAGAGCCGCGCGACTTCCGCTTCTGCCCGCACTGCAAGCGCCGGCTGCTCGCCCTGGGCAGCCCCGCGTGCAACTACTGCGGGCGCGCGCTGCCCGAGGACTACGTCCGCGCGCGCGAGGCGCTCTGGCAGAAGGTCAGCGACGCGACCGCCGGCAAGGCGACGCCGGAGGAGTTGGAGGAGTTGGAGAAGGGGAGCGACGGCGCGCTCCGCCGCGCCCTCAAGTCGCTCCTCGACCTCGACGGCCGGAAGTAGGTGGGAAAGGGGAAGGGGTGAGGGACGAAGGCCGGCGTGCCTCTCGTCCCTCACCCCTTCCCCTTCCCCTTTCGTTCTCACCCGCCTTTCGAGTCTTTCAGAATCTCAAGAGCGCGTTCGAGGGCGCGATCCCGGCGGCGGCGGAGCGCCTCGCGCGTCGGCTCGACCGTCACGTCGGGGCGCAGCCCCGTGCCTTCGAGCCGCGTGCCGCCGGCGGTGTGGTAGTCCATCTCGCTCACGTCGAGGACGCCGCCGTCGGGCAGCCGGTGGCGGCGTCGTATGCCGAGCACGCAGCCGCACGTCGCCTCGCCGATGACCGAGGCGCGGTTCGTCTCGCGCAGCGCGGCGGCGAAGACCTCGGCCGCGCTCGCCGTCCGCGCGTTCGTCAAAAGCACGACGGGGCGGCGGAAGCGCTCGAACGAGTCCGCGGTCGAGAGGAGCGCCGCGCGCGTGTGCGGCTCAAGGCGGACGGCGCCCGCGCGGTCTGTGAAGCGCCCGAGGCTCAAGCCCGCCGGCAGGAGCGTCGAGGCGAGGTCGGCCATCGACTCGGCCTCGCCGCCGCCGTTGTCGCGCAGGTCTATGACGAGCGCGCGCGCGCCCTTCAACTCGTCCCTGAGCGCGCGCGTGAACAGCGCGGCGACCTCCGGCGTGAAGATGTTGAAGCGCACGAGGCGGACGCCGTCGCCCTGGCCGCGCACCTCGAACGAGGGCAGTCGCGTGCGCGGCTCGCGCCGGAGCACGGCCTCGCGC
>DASWNR010000069.1:0-10822 GCA_036399155.1 Pyrinomonadaceae bacterium | reverse complement strand
CTGAAGTGCGCGGCGAGGCGCGCGGCCTCGACGAGCGTGCGGTGCGGGACGGGCTCGTCGCGCCCGCGCGCGCGGACGACGACGTGCGAGCCGGGATAGTCTGCGGCGTGCATCCACGTGTCGTAAGAGCGCGCGACGCGGAAAGTCACCTCGTCGTTCTCACGCGCGCCGCGCCCGACGACGATCTCGTAGCCGTCCGACGAGCGGTAGCGGCGGAGCGTGCGCCCCCTGTCGGCCGAATCCTTCTTCGACCCCTTCGTGCGCGCCGCCGTCTTCGCGCGCGCGCCGCCGCCCTTCGCGCCCGCCTCCTTCTTCCCGCCGGCCTTCCCGCCGTTGAACTCTTCGAGCGCGGCCGGGTCGCGCGCGTCGATGATTCGCTCAAGCTCGGCGCGCCGCTCTTCGAGCGCGGCCAGCTCGGGCTCAATCTTTTCGAGCCGCTCGGAAATCTCGCGCGCCGCGCGCTTGGCCTTCGTGTAGCGCGCGAAACGGCGAGCCGCCTCGTCCTGCAAACTCCTGTTCTCGTCAACTTCCATCTCGACCGTCGGCGTGTCCTCGGCGTAGAAGTCTGTGAGCCGCACCTTGCCGCCGTCGCGGACGGCCGTGCCGATGTTCGCGAGCAGGAGGTCGCCCGCGCGCCTGTGCTCGTCGGCGTCGCCGTGCGCGGCGAGGTCGCGCGAGAGGTTGTCGCGCAGCTTCCGCTGGCTCGAAATCTGCTGACGCAGACGCGACATCGCCGCCGACGCACGCGCGTCGAAGGCGCGCTCCGCGTCGAGCTTCTGGTAATGCCGGTCGAGCGCCTCGGACAGGGAAGAGAAGCCCTCGCGCGGGATGTCTGCGGTCTTGCGCAAGGGCTTCGACTCGCCCGGCCCCGTCGTCGCCGCGACGCGCGCGGGCGGAGGGCTGTAAAGCTCGCCCTCGGTCTGCCCTTCGCCCCGCGCGGGGCGGAGCGAGACGACGACGCGCCCGCGTTCGTTGAGCAGGAAGAGGTTTGAAGTGCGCCCCGTCAGTTGCGCGACGAGCGTCGCGGGGTGCTCGTCGCCGGCCGCGTCCGGGACGGAGAAGTCGAAGCGGACGATGCGCTCGAACTCGTCCCGCGCGAGTTTTCGCAGCGCGCCGCCGCCGAGGTGTTTTCTGAGGACGAGCGCGAAGGGCGTCGGCGAGAGGGCAGTCTTCTCAAGCTCGCGGACGGTGCGCGAGATCATGTGCAGGCGCGGGCGCGAGGGCTCGACCGAGAGCAAAAGGTAACGCCCGTCGCCCGTGCGGAAGTCCACCGCGAGCGTCGCGGCGTCGAGCTGGAAGACCTTGCCCCACGGGCGTCCCGCGAGCGCCGGCCGCAGCTCCTCCAACACCTCTCCGATTAGCTGTTCGTTCATTCGCTCTCGCTTTGAGCAAAGGCTAACAGACTCCGGCGCGGAGACAAAAAAGGAGGCGCGTCCTCGGCGGACGCGCCTCCCCCGCGAGTTGAGTTGAAAGCTACTTCCTGACGACGACCGTGCCCGAGAGGATGTCGTGCGCGGTGCGCCCTTCGGCGTCGAAGAGCGAGTAGAGTATCCCTAAGCCCGCGGTCGCCAGCGAGAGCATGTAGACGAACGCGCGGCGCATGCACTGCCCCGTCGTCGGGACGCTCGCCTTGTGCGCGTCCACGGCTTGAAGGCCGAAGAGGCCCATCCCGAGCGTGCGGCCGGCCAGCGCGACCGAGCAGGTGTGATAAAGGAACATCACCAGCCCCGCGATGAGCGCCATCGAGCCCCACACGCGCTGGTCGCCCCAGTTGCTGATGGTCAGCTCGATGGCCGCCGCGAACGGCACCGCGAGGAGCGCGACCACTAACAGGTCGGCGGACGCCGCCGCCAGACGCTTCACGCGCGGCGCGCGGTCGTCGTAGGTCAACTCCTTCTCGGCGACCTTCGGCAGCAGCTCGATGCCCTGACGTTCGAGCCAGAACTCGTCGAGCACGCCGTCGATGTGCCTCGGCTGGCGCGAGTCGGCCTGTTGCTCGACCGCGGCGGCGGTTTGGGAAGGAGCCCGAGACGCGTGCGGCGCGACTTCAGCCTTCGCGCGCGCGACTTCGGACTTCCTCACGCGCTCGTCGGACTTCCTGACGGGCTCGGCGGCGGGAACCGCGGCCTCCTCGGTCGCGGCGGCGCGGGCGGAAGGCTTGCGCGCGGGAGCCTCGGGCTCTTCGGCCTCGACGCGGCCGGCGGCCGGCTCCGGCTCGGGGCCCGGCGGCGTCGGCTCTGGCTTCGGGGCCTGCTTCGGCTGGACGACGACGAGCGGCGTCGGCTGCGGCGTCGGCGCGACAGCCTCCGCCAGCTCTTCGGCCTGCTCCTCGACGACACGTGCGGCCGCCGCCTGCGCCCGGCCCGAGCCGTGACGCGCGACGGGCTGAGCCTGCGCGCTCGCACGCGCACGCGCGATGCGGGCCAGCGCGGCGGCGACAATCGGGTTCGGCTCCGGCGCGTCGCGCTGCGGGACGAGGCCGAGCTGCTTGCTCGCGGACTCGGCGGCCCTTCTGGCGGCGGGCGTCTCTTCGGGGGCGGAGAAGGTCTGCGCGGAGGGCGCGCGGCGCGGCGGCTCTTCGCCGTCTGAGTCGGTTTCGCGTGCGCGCCGCTGCTGGATTTCGCGGAAACGCTCGCTCAGCTCCCTGCGCCAGGCGGGGCGGTTGACGCCGGGGAATTCGATGAGGGTCGAGCCGTTCGGGCTCTGGGCGGTGCGGGTCGTGACGTTCGAGTTATCGGTCATAGCGGGAGCGTCCGGCTTCGGCGCGTGCGTGGGCGCGTCGGGCTCATCTGCAACTTCTGCTGCGGGGGAAGCGGCCGCCGCCGCCGTCCGGCATTGAGGACATCCGTCGAGTGCCTCCGGGATTTCTTCGCTGCACACGGCGCACTGCATTTCTGACGAGGAGCCTCCATTTGTCATGAAAAGTTTCGGTTCGAGGGGCGACGGGCACACGCCTGTAAATCCATGCCCACTGCGGAGTCGCGGCGGATGCTATCAGAAGTTACTTTAAGTCGTCAACCAGAAAATGTACAAGCCACTGTATTTGAGGGCGTGGAGGGTACAACATTTAGGGTGGCGGCGCCGGCCGGTTCGGTCGGCGCGTCGGGCGGGACGCGGGGCGCGACTAGCGTAGCATGGTGCCGATGCGCCCCCAGCGAGTGTTCCTGAAGAAGTTGCCGACGAAGCCGACCGGGCCCTCGGAGCGCGGTGCGCTCTCGTCGTAAGACCAGATGACGAACATCGCGCGGCCGACGACCAGCCCGCGCGGGACGGTGCCCCAGACGCGGCTGTCGGCGCTGTTGTCGCGGTTGTCGCCCATCATGAAGTAGGCGTCGGGCGGAATCTTGTACGGCCTGCCGACCGCGAATTTGAAACCGTAGGTGGACTGACGCAGGCCGCGCTCGCCGGCCTCGACGGTCTCGGGCGAGTAGTAGACGGTGTAAGGCTCGCCGGCGCGCGCGCGCGGGTAGACGAGGTCTTTCAGTTCGGCCTTGTCGCTGGTGCGCGCGTCGCGCGCCGTGACGCGGTACTCGGGGAGGATTTTGCCGTCTATGTAAACGTCCGGCCCGCGCACTTCGACGGTCTCGCCGGGCAGCCCGATGACGCGCTTGATGAAGAGGGTCTTGTACTGGATGACGCTCTTGTCCGTGTTCTCGTCCGAGGGGTACTTGAAGACGATGACATCGCCGCGGCGTATCTCGCGCTGCGGGAGGAACGGGAGGGCGGGGCCGGGCGCGAAGATGAACTTGTTGACGAGGAAGCGGTCGCCGACGTAGACCGTGTTCTCCATCGAGGCCGAAGGGACGACGGCCGCCTGCGCGACGAAGGTCATGAAGAAGACGGCCATGACGAGCACGACCGCCGCCGACTCGAAGTACTCGCGCAGGAGTCCGCGCGGCGGCCCCGAGCTTTCCGGCCGGCCGCCCGCCGGCCCGTCGCCGCCCGAGCCGCGCGTCGGCTTGCTCTCCTCTTCCACTGTCGTCGCCAATTCGGATTCGTCTCTCGAAAGGGGGCGGGCGCGCTAGAGCGGCTGGCGGCCCGAGAAGCCGGCCTCAAGGTCGTGCCACCACTCAAGCTCGTCGCCCTCGCCCATCTGCCAGCAGAGCAGCACGACGCGCCCGTCGCGCAGCGTCGGGAAGTCGATGAGCCCGCGCTCGTAGTCCTTGATCTGCACGCCGAGCGCCTCAAGCTCGCCCGAAGCCTCGGCCAGCCCGGTCAGCGCCAGCACGTAGGCCGAACCGCCCTCCATCCCGCCGCCGCCGAGCGACGCGCCCTCTGCGGCCAGACGCGCCTGCGCCTGCGACGCCGAGACGCGCGCGTAGGCCCGCTGCACCCTGCGGACGATGCCACGCACGGTCGGCAACAGCGCGTTGGCGTCCTCGACGGTGAACAGCTTCATTCCTTTCACTGGTCGTCCGTGACGCGGATAAAGTCCGGGTTGCGTGCGAGCCGGTCGGCGTCGGTGCCGCCGGGCTCGGCGCCGAGCTGCGGGACGGACTCGTCGAACTCTTCGGTGCGGCGCGCGTCGCCGGCCTGCTCCTCGGCGCCGTTGAGGAAGTCGCGGGCGTGCGACATCATCTCGTCGGTGTTGGCCTGCGCGGGCTGGGCGTGGTTGGCGTAAGAGTTCGCGGCCTGCTGCTGCGGCTCGTGCGCGTGGTTGTTGTCGTAGTAGCGGTGCGAGTGGGAGGGCTCCTTGCGCACCTTGTCGGCGATGTCGCCGAGGTCGATGAAGTAGTCGGCCACGTCGATGAGCTTCGGCGCGGTGTTCGAGCGGAAGCCGGCCACCTCGACGCGGCAGCCCTTGTAGGCGACGGCGTTGACGGCGTAGACGAAGTCCTCGTCGCCCGAGACGAGCACGGCCGTGTCGTAGCGCCCGGCCAGGGAGAGCATGTCCACGGCGATCTCAACGTCGAGGTTCGCCTTGCGCGTCCCGTCGTAGAAGGTCTTCAGCTCCTTGTGGATGACGCGGAAGCCGTTGCGGCGCATCCAGAGCAGGAAGCCCTGCTGGCGCTCGGCCCCGACATCGACGCCCGTGTAGAAGAAGGCGCGCAGAAGCCTCCCGTCGCCCAGGAGGACGCGCAGGAGCTTGTTGTAGTCGATGTCGATGTTGTGGAACCGAGCCGCGTGAAAAAGGTTGTTGCCGTCGATGAAAACCGCCACCCTGCCTCTGTAGCCTAGCTGCCAGGAGATGTTGTTAGTCGGATCATAATGCATGCGAAAGATACCCCATTCGATTTTCTTAATTCCCGAGATTTCAAACAACCGCTTCGTTTGAGAAGCCCCGCGCTAATTCCGAACTCCGTCCAAAACTCTCGACTGCGCGGAGGAAAGTTATTTAACCACGAACGTCGGCGGCGCGCCAACAGGCGGGGAAAGAGTAGACAGAAGATAGCAGTCGGTAGTCAGTAGAAAAACCTTCATTGCCCGGGCCGCCGGCATGTCAGTCAACGTCCGCCGGGCGGAGCCTGCTGACTACTGTCTACTGCCTCCTGTCTACTTTCCGGTTGGCTCGCGCCGAGCACGTCGCCGGTGGCCGCGTCCACGTAGACGAGCAGGGGCGCGTCCGTCCCGCCGGCCGAGACCTCCCAGGCGACGTGTAGTTCGAGCGCGGCGGGGTTTGCGGCGTCGCGCCGGACGGGGAAGACGACGAGTTGGCGCGCGTTGGCCGGGTCGGGCTGCGGGAGGGTGCGCGTCTGCCGCGCGCCGGCGCGGTCGGTGTAGGTGACGGGGCGGTTGGCGAGCGCGGCCACGGCCTGTTCGGCGGTCAAAGTCTTCGGCACCGCCGCAAGCGTGCGTGCGAGCGCGGCGGCATCGGGGACGGCCGTGCTCGAAAGCCCGACGACGCGCAGGTCGGGCGTGAAGGTCACTTCGACTAAGCCGAAGCCGTTACGCAGAGGGTACGCGAAAGGCGTCTGCCGGTAGACGGCGCGGCGCGCGGCCGTGCCCCCGCCGGGCGCGTCGGACACCTCGACGAGCGAAAGGTGTTTGAGGTCGAAGCCGAGCAGCGGCGCGGCCGTCGCGAGGAAGCGGCGCAGCGACTCGCGCGTCTCCTCCTCCGACTGGCTCTTCTCGTCTTCGATGTTGACGAAGGGCAGGCGCGGGTAGTCGCTCAGCCCCGCCGGGAGTCCCGCGAGCGTCGCGGTCACGGGGCGCAGCTCGGGCGCGGGCGCCGCGGCGGCGGACTGCTCGCCGACGACCGTCTTCCAGTTGGCGAGCGCGGCGGCGCGGCGCTCCTCGCTGGCGGCGAGCACTGCGAAGGGCGGCGGCGCGTCGGCGCGCGGCCTCTCGGGGCTCGCCGTGCGCGAGGCGGAAGCGCACGCGCCGAGCAGCAGTGCGGCGGCGGCGAGCACGCACGCGGACGCGATTCGTCTGACGAAGGTCATATCGCTCACGGAAGCGTCGGCTAAAATGTTGAAGGGGAAACGGACGAGAGGGATTATACTCAAGAACGTTCGCGGGGCAATCTGTTCGGGCCGCGTCGTCTCGAACTTGAATCCGAAAAGAGTCGGGAGGGGAGCTTGGCGCGCGAGGATGACGAGTGGGCGGGGGCGGACGAGCCGGGCGGGCCCGACGCGCGCGAGCCGGAGGCGGCGCGCCCCTTCGCGCCCGAGCAGATGGTCGCCTGCGAAGAGTGCCTGCGCGCCAACCCGCCGACGCGTCTGCTCTGTCTCTACTGCGCCGCGAAGCTCCCCGAGACGGCGCACGGCGCGGCGCTCCGCCGTCCCGCCCTGAAGAAGCTTGAGGAGTGGGAGCAAGGCTTCAACGTCGTGACGCTCGCGCGCGCGGGTGGGGCGCTCACGTCGGAGGCGGCCGAGGATGCGGCGTCGCTCCTGCGTCTCGACTGCGGAGGGTTGAAAGAGATAGTCCTCGCGGGCAGGGCCATGCCGCTGGCGCGCGCGGCGTCGGCGGACGAGGCTTGGCTGGTGGTCGAACGCCTCCGCGCTCTCGGGCTGAACACGGAGGTCTTCCCCGACGAGGTGCTGGCGCGAAGACCGTCGCGCGTTCGCGCGTTGGAGTTTGAAGAGGAGGCTCTCGTCTGTCGTCCCGGCCCGGAGGCGGAGCCGGTGCGCGTGCCGTGGTCGGAGGTCGTGCTGCTCTCGAAGGGGCGCGTCGTGTCGAGGCGCGTCGAGGTCGCGGAGCGCAAGAGCCTCTCGGGGCGCAGCGAGACTGTCGAGACGCGCGAGCTTGCGTCCGACGAGTCGGTGCTCGACATCTACACGGCCGTCGGAGAGGGGCACCCCGCGTCGGCCGGCGCCGCGGCGGGCTTCCGAGTCCTGTCGAACGGTTTCGACTACTCGTGCCTCGGCGGCGACAAGCGTCTTCTGGCGGCGGAGAATTTCGAGACGCTGTTCGCGACGTTGCGCGCGCGCGCGCCGTCCGTGGTCTGCGACGAAGAGTACGCGCGCCTGCGCCCGCTGCTCGCCGGGGTGTGGCCTTCGGCGGAGCGCACCGAGTCGCTCGGGCTGCGGCGCGAGCGCGCCGGGCGCTTCAACACGGAGGCCGTGACGATGGTCAGCAACGAGGGACAGTTTACGCGCTACGCGCGTCTGCGCCAGATGCTCGTGCTGCGCGCGCGTGCGGAGAGTTTATGAAGCAACAGGGCGGGAACAGGCGCGGCCCGGGGCGGCGCGAGGGGGGCGGCGGCGGCGAGCAGGCGCGCGGCCGCGCCTTTGACCAGCGCGGCCGCGAACAAGAGGCGCGCGAACAGGGCAGGCGTGAGCAAGGCAGGCGTGAGAGCGGCGGGCGCGACCGGCGAGAGGGTGCGCGCTCAGTCGAGTCGCCCGGCGAGCGCGTGGCACGGGCCTTCGGCGGGGGCGGCGAGCGCAGGCCGGCGCAGCCTTCAAGGCCGGCGCAGCCTCCACGCGGGGTCGAGTCGCGCGAGCCGCCGCGTGCGAGCGCGGACGCCGGCCGGGCTCGCTTCGACACAAACCAACAGAAGGCGGTAGCGGACGACGGCGCGCACGTCTTCGGCGTACAGCCCGTGCTCGAAGCCCTGCGCGCGGGCGCCCGGCCCGTCGAGCGCCTGACGGTCGCGGAGGGCGCGCACGAGACTCGTCTGCGCGAGATTCTTGAGATAGCGCGTTACGCGGACATCCCCGTCCGGCGCGTGCCGCGCACAGAGCTGCAACGCCTCGCGGCCGGGGCCAATCACCAGGGCGTCGTCGCCACCATCGCCGCCGCGCACTACACGCACTCGCAAGACCTGCTCGACGCGCTCGCGGCGCGCGTCGGCACAGAAGACCCGCCGCTCGCGGTCGTGCTCGACGGCGTGGAAGACCCGCGCAACCTCGGCGCCGTCATACGCACGGTCGAGTGTGCGGGCGCGCACGGCGTCTTCGTCCCGGAGCGCCGTGCGTCGGGACTGACGGAGACGGTGGCTAAGGCCGCGGCCGGCGCGCTCGAATACGTGCCCGTGTCGCGCGCGGCCAACGTCGTCCGGCTGTTGGAGGAGTTGAAGGGGCGCGGCATCTGGACAATCGGCACGGCCGCCGGGGCCGAGACTTCTTACGCCGACTGGGACTGGACTCAGCCGTGCGCGCTGCTCCTCGGCGGCGAGGGCGAGGGGCTGCGCCGCCTCGTGCGCGAGCGCTGCGACGTGCTCGTGAGCATCCCGCTGCGCGGGCAGATCGAATCGCTCAACGTCTCGGTCGCCGCCGGCATCGTCCTCTACGAAGCCGTGCGCCAGCGAACCGCACGCCGCAAAGAGGCGTACAAAGGAAACGAAGTGATGAGTGACGAGTGGTAAGTGAATACAAGTCCCGCGCCTTTTTCTTATCACTTATCACTCGTCACTCATCACTCCCGAGGAGGTTCACGGATGTTCTGCCCCAAGTGCGCGACGCAAAACATAGAGGGCGCGAAGTTCTGCCGCTCGTGTGGCACTGACATCAGCCTCGTGCCGCAGGTTCTGACGGGGCAACTCGCCGCGCGCCTGTCGGCCGCGGACGACGAGACGTTGCAAGGGCATCGACGGCACCGGCGCGGGCGACGCGACGGGGCGCCGAGCATCGAGCGCGCCGTTAAAAACCTCTTCATGGGCGTCGCCTTCATCTTCATCGCATTCGCCGTCAAGACGTGGGCTCCGGCCGGCCACATCTGGTGGTTCTGGATGTTCCTGCCGGCGGCCGGGATGCTCGCCGACGGCGTCTCCACATACCTGCGCCTCGCCTCGGAAGGGAAGTCCCACGCCGCGCACGCCGACCCGCACGCACACACCCCGCCGCGACCCTCCTTCGCGCCGCCGCCGCGTTCGGTCGGCTCGCTCCCGACGGCCGACACGGGCGAGATGGTGCCGCCGCCGAGCGTCACCGAAGGCACCACGCGCCACCTCGGCGTCCCCGTCGAACGCGAACGCCGCGACCCCTGAAAGCGCCGCCGCCGCCTCCCATGCCCCGCGCGACCGGCGCGGTGTATAGTCTCCACAAGGTGTTCCCGTGATTAGTGAGACGAACAAGGCACGCGTCTGCGTCCCCGTCTGCGTGCGGAACGCGGGCGAGCTGCGACCGTCGGTCGCACGCGCGGCGGAGCTGGCGGACATAGTCGAGCTGCGACTCGACTGTCTCGAAGAAGACCAGCTCGCGGCGGCGCTCTCTCTGCTCGGCGCGCTGCTCGGAGAGACGCCGCTGCCCTTCATCATCACGTACAGGCCGCGCGATCAGGGCGGCGGCCGCGACGTGAGCCTTGAGGAGCGCGCCGACTTCTGGCGCGAGTTGCCGGAGGCGCTGCGCGACATCGAAGGGGGGGGCCGACGAGGGCGCGACTTCGTTGACCTCGAACTCGACCTCCTTGAGTCGCCGCGCGCGGGGTCGCTCGGCGAACTCTTCAAGAGGTTCCGCGTCATCTGCTCCCGACACGACTTTGAGGAGACGCCCGCCGAGCTCGAAGAACTCTTTGCTCGGATGGCGCGTACGCGCGCCGAAATTCTTAAGGTCGCGACGAAGGCGAACTCGATCACGGACTGCGTTGAAGTTTTGCGCCTGTGCGAGCGCGGGCGGCGCGAGGGGCGCGAGGTTATCGCCGTCTCGATGGGCGAGGCGGGGATGCTGACGCGCGTGCTCGCCCCCGCCTTCGGCGCGTTCCTGACTTACGCGTCGCTCGACGCGGCGCAGGCGACCGCGCCCGGACAGATTTCCGCGCGCGAGCTGCGCGAAGTCTATCGAGTGGACGCTTTGAACGCGCGCACGCTCGTCGCGGGCCTGGTCGGCTCGCCCGTCGGCCACTCGCTCTCGCCGCACACGCACAACGCGGCGTTCGCCGCCACGGGGCTCGACGCCGTCTACGTGCCTTTCGAGGTCACAGACCTGTCGGAGTTTGTGCGGCGCATGGCCGACCCGCGCACGCGCGAGCTGGGCTGGAACCTGCGCGGGCTGAGCGTCACCGCGCCGCACAAGCAGGCCGTCATCCCCCACCTCGACCGCGTCTCGGAGAACGCCTCGCGCGTCGGCGCGGTCAACACCGTGGTCGTCTCAGAGGAGCGCGGGCTCGAAGGCTACAACACGGACGCCAGCGCCGCGCTCGCCCCGCTGGAGCGCATGGTCGCCGAGCGCGTGTTCGACCTGTGCGGCGCGAGCGCGGCGGTCATCGGCGCGGGCGGCGCGGCGCGCGCGGTGCTGTGGGCGCTCGGCGAATGGGGCGCGTGGACGACCGTCTTTGCGCGCGACGCGGCGAAGGCGCACGCGGTCGCCGAGGAGTTCGGGGCCGAGTGGGACGAGCTGGAAGGCGCGCGCTTCGGCCGCTTCGAGGTCGTCATCAACGCCACGCCGCTCGGCACGCGCGGCTCCCGGGAAACGGAAACGCCCGCGCGGGCCTCTCAACTACGCGG
>DASWNR010000068.1:0-3041 GCA_036399155.1 Pyrinomonadaceae bacterium | reverse complement strand
CCGACCAGCGCCGACACCTTCCAGCCGGCCGAGCGTCCGACCGTGAAGAGCGAGGGCAGGTTGGTCGCCGGCCCCGCGACCAACAGCGCGACGGCCGCGCCCGCCGGCATCCCCGCCGCCAGCAGCAGCAGTGCCAGCGGTATCTCGAAGAAGGTCGGCAGCGCCAGCGGCACCGCCACCGCCGCGACGACGAGCACGGCGGTCGCCTGCGCCGTCGAGGAGCCCAACCCGCTCACGGGGAGCCAGCGCGCGATGAGCATCGAAGCGAACACGCCCGCCACGATGAGCGGGACGGTCTGCAACGCCACCCTCAGGCTCGAACTCACGAACGACGCCGCCAGCGCGGCGACGCCGCCCGGCGTTTCGTCCGCGCCTTCGGGCGCGCAGACGGCCGGCGCGGGCTTGACGAAACGCTCGGCCAAAAGCCCCGTGAGCATCACCCCCGCCCCGGCCGCGAGCAGACGCGCCGCTCCCAGTTTGCCGCCGAAGAGCAGGAAGGTCAGAAACAGCGCCGCGGGGTTGAGCGAAGGCGCGGCCAGCATCAGCGCCAGCGACGGCGCGAGCCGCGAAGAACGTTCGTAGACGCTCTTGAAGACCGGCGCGACGCAGCACGAGCAGAGCATGAGGGGGGCGCCCGCCAGCCCCGCCACCAACTGCGAGCGCACGCGTCCGCCGCCGAACAGCCCCGCCAGCCAGCGCGGCGAGACGAACGCGCGCACCGCCCCGCTGATGAGCACGCCGAACAGCAGCGCCGGCCACACCGCGTTGAAATAGCTCAGCGTCCCGTCGAACGCGCCGGCCGCCAGCAGGTCGAAGCGCGGCTTGAGAGCGCCCGTCTCCCGAACCTTCCCGATGACAGCCAGCGACCCCGCCGCCTTGTAGACGATGAGCCCGCCCACCGTGACGAGCAGCAGCAGCACGCCGAAGACGAAGGCGAGTCTCGACACGCGCGCCTCGGACATCCCCGCCGCGTCGATAGCGTTTAGTGAGTTCACGATTGCTCTCTCTTTTTGTCGGAATGGGACGGCGCGCCGGTTCGCGCGGCCGCGCCTCGCTCATCTCAGACCCATCAGCTCCGGGAACAGCCTGTCCCTCAGCCTCGCGACGCTCAGCGCCGTGAAGGGCTCACCGTCGAAAACTATCTGCCGCGTCTTCGCCCCGTGCCGTTTGAGGTAGTCGGTCACGTTCATCCAGCGAATCGTGCCGTCGGAGGTGCGTACGACCAGCATCACCGGGTAGGCTTGCGCGCCCCAGTATTCCGCGTGCCGCGGGTTCTTAATTTTGAAGACCTCTTTGCCGTCGGCCTTTCGCACGTTGAGGTATGAGTCGCCGGACTTGAGCTGTAAGTAGACGCGCTCGCCGCTGGCCTCGCCCCGGTTGTTCTTGAACTCTATCTCGCCGTCGATGCCCCAATCGGAGTCGGGCGTGGGGCGAAAGATTTGCCCGGCCTCGCCGGCGATGGCGAAGGCGTGGCCGACCAGGATCAGCTCGCGGCTCTCGTTGTCGATGCTCGCGCGCGCCTGCTCCTCCATCTCGCGCACGCGCCGCTGGAACTCTTCCGACGCGAACTTCTGCTCGATCAAGTCCCACAGCGGGACGCGCTCCTCGCAGTTGACGCACAGGATGTCTTGCAGCCCGCGTTCGAGTCTATCCAGCGCCGTCTTGCGGTTCTCGACCTGCGTCCCGCAGTGCGGGCAGACGTATTGGCGGAGCCGCACAACATCCTGCGCCTTCACCTTGAGATGCTCGTGGACGTACTTAATGAACATCACCTTCGTCTCGTCCGTCACGCCCGGCTCGAAGTAGACCGCGATTTCGGCCGCGCCCTCAGCATGCTTGGTCATCTTGAGCCCGACGCGGCGGCCGGCCTGTGTCTTGAAGTCGGCGGCGAAGCGCCAGAGCTGATCCTTCTCGAAGGCGGAGGTGTGGTGGAGGCGCACGACGAGCGTCGAATAGACCTCGTCGAGCTGGCCGTTGAACTGGTATGTGACGAAGACCGCCGGGTGGCCTTCGAGTTCGGGGCGCTCGCGCTTGAAGTAAGAAGGGAAGACGAGGAGCGTGCCGGCCTCGGTCGGCTCGCGCAGGCAGAGGCCGTGGTCGACGAAGGTCTGGTGCATCGCGCGCAGCACGATCTGCTCCTCGTCAGGGGGCAGCCGCCGCATGTCCTGATAGTCGAGCTTGCCCGCGAGCACGTCCTCCTCGCCGATGACGCCTATCTCCTCCGTGTGCGCGCGAACTTTTCTGATGACGGCCGCCGCGTAGGCGTTGACGCGCTCGGGCATGAGCAGGACGAAGTCGCCGAACTCCAACTGCCAGACGACGCCGGGGCCCGCCAGCAAGTCCACGACGGCGCGCAACTGCTCCGACGTGAACGTCTCGCCCGGCAGACGCATCTCCAACTGCTGCTTCAACTCGCCCATCCGCAGCAGCGCCTTCCCCTCGTCCTTGAGCCTGATGATCTCTTCCTTCAACAGCTTGAAGATGCGCGGCGACGAAGTCCACGGGATGTCATCCCACGGGATGTTGCTGATTATCGCTTCGCGCAGGGTGGGACAACCTTCGCCCGTGTAAGCGCTGGTCTCAAGATAACCGTCGAAGCCACGCTCTTTGATGAAATGCTCGACAGTTCCGCGGCTCACCATCAGTCCGCCCCGGTCGCAACGCCCCGCCACCAGCAGCTTTCTGAACTTCCGCCGCGCCGCCCGCTGCAAATCCCTGTCCCACTGCCCCAACCCCTCGAACGGATTCTCGCTCTGCGGATTAAAGACCAGCACCGCCAACGCCGTCTCGTCCATGAACAACTGATGAATCAACCTGTAATCCGCCTGCCCCGCAAAGTCCCACAACCAAATCTCCCGCTCAATCTCACTCGTGCTCACGTCACCGGGCAACTGCAACTGCGTTGCCCACGCCGCATCGGTCGAAACCGTCGCCTCAAACTTATCCTCCGTCAACCGCATCGCCAGCCCCGACTTACCCACGCCACTGTCGCCCACCAGCAGAACCTTAGCATTCGTGTAGCGCGTAGCCTCTGACGCTTC
>DASWNR010000067.1:0-16145 GCA_036399155.1 Pyrinomonadaceae bacterium | reverse complement strand
CGGCGCTCTTTTTACCCTTCCGTCGCTCGTGCGCCGGCTTAAGGGACTGGCGCGGCCGAGGGGGTGTATTGGATGCTTGCGCCGGGGCCGAGCGGCAGCCCGAGCAGGTACCAGACGATGAGGAGCAGCGTCCAGAGGACGAAGAAGGTGATGGAGTAGGGCAGCATCGTCGCCATTATCGTCCCGATGCCGGCCTTCTTGTCGTAGCGCTGCGCGAAGGCGACGACGAGCGGGAAGTAGGACATCAGCGGCGTGATAATGTTGGCGACCGAGTCGCCGACGCGGTAGCCCGCCTGCGTCAGCTCGGGCGAGTAGCCGAGCAGCATGAACATCGGCACGAAGACCGGCGCCATCACCGCCCACTTCGCCGACGCGCTCCCGAGCACGAGGTCAAGGAGCACGGTCACGACGATGAAGCTGATGATGAGCGGGACGCCGCCTATCCCGGTAGCCTGCAACAGCTCCGCCCCCTTGACCGCCGTAATCACCCCGAGGTGCGTCCAGTTGAAGAAGGCCACGAACTGCGCGGCGAAGAAGGCGAGCACGAGGTAGAGCGCCATCGTCGCCATCGCCTTCTCCATCGACTTCATCACGTCGTAGTCGCTGCGGATGGTGCCAGCGGCGATGCCGTAGGCCAGCCCGACGAGCGCCCCGCCGAAGAAGATGATGGCGACGATGCCGCGCAGGAAGGGCGAGTCGAGCACGCCGCCCGTCTTCAGGTCGCGCAGGAAGCCGCCCTCCGGCACGAGCCCGGCGAGGATGACGCCGACGAGCGCGAGCGCCGTCAGCAGCGCGCACCAGAGCCCGCGCTTCTCCCCGGCGCTCAGCTCCTTCAGCTCCTCCGGCTTCTCGTCGCCCGTGTACTCGCCGAGGCGCGGCACGACGACGCGCTCCGTGATGAACGTCCCCGAGAGCACGATGAGGACGGCCGAGGCCGCCGCGAAATAGTAGTTGGCCGCCGCCGTGACGCTGTACCCCTTGTCGAGAATGCGCGCGGCCTCCTGCGTGATGCCCGCGAGCAGAGGGTCGGTCGGGCCGAGAAGGAAGTTCGCGCAGAAGCCGCCCGAGACGCCCGCGAAGGCGGCCGCGAGCCCCGCCAGGGGGTGCCGCCCCACGGCGAGAAATATCATCGCGCCTAAGGGGATGACGAGCACATAGCCCACGTCGCTCGCCATGTGCGACAGCACGCCCGCGAAGACGACCACCGTCGTGAGCAGGCGGCGCGGGGCCGAAAGCACCACCGCGCGCAGCGCCGCCGAGATGAGACCGCTCCCCTCGGCCACCGCGATGCCGAGCATCGCCACGAGCACCGTGCCGAGCGGCGCGAAGCCCGTGAAGTTCGTCACCAAAGAGGTCAGGATGCGGTGCAGCCCGGCGACGTTCAGAAGGCTCTCGGCCTTGATGACCTGCTTCGTCCCGGGGTGTATGACCGAGACGCCCATCCACGCCGTGACGGCCGAGAGCAGGACGACGAACAGCGCGAGGATGACGAACAGCGTCGCCGGGTGCGGCAGGATGTTCCCGGCCCTCTCAATCGCCCCGAGGAAGCGGTTCATGAAAGAGTCTTTGGGGACGCCCGTGACCTCTTCGTTAGCTGTGCTCAAGTTTCCCTCCCCGAAGTGGGCCGCCCCACGGGGCGGCCTTGTCTGACGCCTGCGCCCCTAGAGATGCGCACGCGCGTGCCGACGGTTCGCCGTTCGGGCAAGCATTACCGCTGCCGGCGCGCGGGGTCAAGCCGTCGCGGCTTCGGGCGGACACAAAGAGGCCGGCGCGCCGGACTTGCTTGTCCGACGCGCCGGCCTCTTTTCTCGACTCCCGTTCTACTTCAGGACCGCGCGGACGCCCGCGAGGACGAGGTAGATGACGGCGAGGGTGACGGCCACCTTGATGAGCAGGACGGCCAGTGTGGCGACGGTGCTGATGACGATTCCGGCCGCCGCGAAGACGAGCGGGACGCCGACGACGAGGACGAACAGCCCCAGCAGAATGATTCCGACGATACGCAACATCTCTTTCGTGTCTTTCATAAACTCACCTCGAAACCCGCCGCGCGCTTTCTGATTTTTAACTGCCCCGGCGGCGTCTCGACTCCCTATACGAACGCCCGCGGGGTCGCGGTTCCGTCCAAGATTTTACACTTTTTGGCAAATCCGTATCTCACATTTTTGTCACCGCCGGCGCAGACGCCGCCCCGCCGTTTTGTGCTAAGCTCGGGGCAGTTCCCGAGTTCCCCCGTACAAATTTTCCGAAGGAAGAGTGTGAGCCATGCCGCGCCGCGTCAGTGAAAGTCTCTTCGGCGACGAGCCGGAGGCCGAGGAGCCGCCGCCGGACACGAGCGCCCCGCTGGCCGAGCGCATTCGTCCGCGCACGCTCGAAGAGTTCGTCGGGCAGCGCCACCTCGTCGGCGAGGGGCGCGTGCTGCGGCGCGTGATAGAGGGCGGGGGGCTGCTGCCCTCGCTCATCCTCTGGGGCGGGCCCGGCACTGGCAAGACGACGCTGGCGCGGCTGCTCGCGCGGCGCTCGGGCGCGCGCTTCGTGGCGCTCTCGGCCGTCTTCTCGGGCGTCAAGGAGGTGCGCGCGGCCATCGCGGAGGCGCGCGAACAGAAGCGGCGGGGCGAGCGCACGACTCTCTTCATCGACGAGATACACCGCTTCAACAAGGCGCAGCAGGACGCGCTGCTCCCGGCGGTCGAGGACGGCACCGTCACGCTCATCGGCGCGACGACCGAGAACCCCTCGTTCGAGGTCATCGGCGCGCTGCTCTCGCGCAGCCGCGTGCTCACGCTCGAACAGTTGGGCGAGGAGGACGTGGTCGCCCTGCTGCGTCGCGCGCTCGGGGACGAGGAGCGCGGGCTCGCCGGGTTGAAGCCGCAGTTCTCCGACGAGCTTCTCTCGCGCATCGCGAAGGCTTCGGGCGGCGACGCGCGCGTCGCGCTGACCGCGCTCGAAGCCGCCGTCGAGGCGACCGAGCCGGACAAGAAGGGCGTCAGGCGGGTCACGGAGGAGACGGTCGTCGAGGCGCTCGGGCGCGCGCGCTACGCCTACGACAAGGGCGGCGAGGAGCACTACAACCTCGCCTCGGCGCTCATCAAGAGCCTGCGTAACTCGGACGCGGACGCCGGGCTCTACTGGCTCGCGCGGCTCATCGAGGGCGGCGCCGACCCCGTCTTCATCGCGCGCCGGCTGTGCATCCTCGCCTCCGAGGACGTGGGGCTCGCCGACCCGCAGGCGATGGTGCAGGCGGCGGCCGCGGCGCAGATCACGCAGCTCATCGGGCTGCCCGAGGCGCTCTACCCGCTCTCGCAGGCGACCGTCTATCTCGCGCGCGCGCCCAAGTCGAACGCGATAAAGCGCGCGTACATGGCGGCGGCCGAGGACGCCTCGGAGACGGCGCGCGAGCCCGTCCCGATGCACCTGCGCAACGCCGTCACGCCTCTGATGAGGCGGCAGGGCTACGGCAAGGGCTACCGCTACGCGCACGACGACGCGGCCGCCAGCCGCGAGATGGCCTGCCTGCCCGAAGGCTTGAGCGGGAGAAAGTACTGGGAGGAGGAAGGAAGTGCTGAGGACTGAGTGCTGAGGACTGAGTGAAAGCAAGGTGCTTCTTATCACTCAGTCCTCAGCACTCAGCCCTCAGCACTCAGTCGAATGAGCACACAGAAGTCAGACAAGGAGCTGGCGTTCCTGCACGACCTTTACGTGGCGACCGACTGGGGCGCGCGGTTCGCCGACCTGTTGGACAAGCACGTCGAGCTGCCGAAGGAGGGTCGCGCGCTCTACGTCGGTTCGGGGACGGGCGGGCACGCGCTGGCGCTCGCGGAGCGCGGCGGGGCGGCGCTTGAGGTGGTCGGGGTGGACGAGAGCGACGCCCGGGTCGAGATTGCGCGCGCGAAGGCGGCCGCGTTCGAGGGCGCGGGCGTCGAGTTCCGCCACGCGCAGTTCGAAGCCCTCGGGTTCGAGGACGAGCAGTTCGACCTCGTCGTCGGCGACGCGTCGCTCGCGGGGCCGGAGCGTCTGCCCGAGGTGCTGGCGGAGATGGTTCGCGTGGCCGCGCGCGGGGCGACCGTGTCGCTGAGCGCGGTGACGGCTTCGAGCTTCGGCGAGTTCTTCTCGGTCTTCTGGGAGGCGCTGGCCGGGGCGGGCTACGAGGAGCAGGCGGCGTCGGTCGGCTCGCTCATCGGCGAGCTGCCGACCGTCTCGGAGTTGGAGGCGCTTGCGCGCCGCGAGGCGCTCGAAGGCGTCGAGTCGTGGACGACCATCGAGGAGTTCGACTTCCCCAGCGCCGCCGAGTTCCTCGCCTCGCCCCTGGTGAGCGACTTCCTGCTCGACCGCTGGCTCGACTCGCTGCCCGACGAGGAGGCGCGCTCGGGCGTGCTCGGCGCGGTCGAGCGCATCATCGACGACGACCGCGCCGAGGGCGACTTCTCGCTCACGGTCAAGGCGACCGTCGTCGTCGGCCGCAAGGCGAGTTGAGGGGGAGCGGGCGAACTGCGGAACGCAAAAGTGAAGGACGAGGGCCGGACAGTCCGGCCCTCGTCCTTCACTTTTGCGTTCCGCACGCTCTACCGCGGCTTGTTGACGGTGAACTTGTCGGCGGCGAGGTCTTCGTCGCGGAGGCGTTCGCGCTCGTCGCCGCGAATCTGTTCGCGTCGCGCGTCGGCCACCTCGCGGTCGGCCTCCGCGCCGCCTTCGCCGATGCCCTTCTTGAACTCGCTGATGCTCTTGCCCATGCCGCGCGCCAGTTGCGGCAGGCGCGTGCTGCCGAAGAGCAGGAGCAGGATGCCGAGGATCAGGAGGATTTCCGGCATCCCCAGCCCACCGATGATTGCTAACATTTGAAAGATTCCTCCGCCGCCCGCGGGCGGCCAGCCTTTGACGTTCGTGCGTAGGACTTCACCCCTCGCCGCCGTCCGACTCGTAGAAAAGGTACTTGCGCCAGGTCTGATCCGCGCGCCCGATGAAGCGCATGATCTGGCGGTTGACGTGGAGCGAGAAGGCGCGCGGCCTGCGCACGAGGTGCATCCGCGCCTCCTCGGGCGTGCGGCTCCCCTTCTGGTGGTTGCACCGCTTGCAGCACGCCACGAGATTATCCCACGTACTCTCGCCCCCGCGCGAGCGCGGGAAGACGTGGTCGAGCGTCAGCTCCGAGGGCGAGAACTGCCGGCCGCAGTACTGGCAGGTCGAGTGGTCGCGCAGCAGTATGTTCTTGCGCGAGAGCGAGCGGCTCTTGTAGGGGATGTGGATGTATTCGACCAGGCGGATGACCGACGGCGCGTGCATCGTGATGCGCGCCGAGTGGAGCATGTGGCCGTTGTGCTCCTCCATGCGGGCGATGCCCTTGAAGATCATCACGACGGCGCGGCGCTCGGTGCAGACGTTCACCGGCTCGAAAGAGGCGTTCAGGACTAAAACACGTCCAGTCATCTTGAACCGAGATATTACGTGAAAAGGCCGCGAATCGTAAACCGTGACGAGAGCGTGAGCCGTAAACCGTCACGAGAAAAGGGCGCACCCTTCTCGTGACGGTTTACGGCTCACGGTTCACGCCTTGAACCTGTCCGTCGCCTCGATCAGCTCGTGGACGATGCCGGGCTCGGTGACGGAGTGTCCGGCGTCGGGGACGACGCGGAGGTCGGCCTCGGGCCAGGCGCGGTGCAAGTCCCACGCGCTGCGCATGGGGCAGACCACGTCGTAACGCCCCTGGACGATGACCGCCGGGATGTGGCGTATCTTGCCGACGTTCTCGACGAGGTAATTCTCGGTCGGGAAGAAGGCGTGGTTCATGAAGTAGTGGCACTCGATGCGCGCGAACGCCAGCGCGAACTGCGGGTCGGCGAACTTCTCGATGGTGGAGTAGTCGAAAATCAGCTTCGACGTGCTCCCCTCCCACACGCTCCACGCGCGCGCCGCCTCCAGCCGGACGGCCTCGTCCTCACCCGTCAGCCGGCGGTAGTAAGCCGAGACGAAGTCGCCGCGCTCCCCCTCCGGGATGACCTTCTCGTACTCCTCCCACACGTCGGGGAAGAGCCAGCTCGTGCCCTCCTGGTAGAACCAGCGAATCTCCTGCGGCCGGCAGAGGAAGATGCCGCGCAGCGTCAAAGAGCGCACGCGGTCGGGGTGCGTCTCGGCGTATGCGAGCGCGAGCGTGCTGCCCCACGAGCCGCCGAAGACGTGCCACGTCTCGACCGAGAGGTGCGCGCGCAGCTTCTCGATGTCCTCGACGAGCGCCCACGTCGTGTTCTCTTCCAGGCTCGCGTGCGGCGTGCTCTGCCCCGACCCGCGCTGGTCGAAGAGGACGATGTGATAGGCCGCCGGGTCGAAGTAGCGCCGGTAGTCGGGCGTGATGCCCCCGCCCGGGCCGCCGTGGAGGAAGACGACGGGCTGCCCCTGTGGGTTGCCGCACTGCTCGAAGTGGATGTTGTGGACGGGCGAAACCTGAAGCCGCCCGGTGCTGAAGGGCTCGATGGCGGGGTAGAGTTCTCTCATGCCGGCAATCATACACACGCCCGGGCGCGGCCAGCAAAGAGGCGGAAGCCCGGTCACGAGATGGACTTCACCTCACGCGGCGCGGGCGGCGGTGAGGACGTAGACTTCCGACGCGCCGGCCGCGAGCAGCACGCGCGCGCAGGCGGAGGCGGTCGCGCCCGTCGTGAACACGTCGTCGACGAGCAGCACGCGCTCGCCGGCGACGAGGCGCGGGCGGGCGACGGCGAAGGAGTCGGCGACGCTCTCGCGGCGCGCACGCGCGTCCATCCCGGCGCGGTGCCGCCCGCTGTGCAGGACGCGCGCGAGGCTCCACTCGTCGAGGCGTAAGCCCGCGGCCCCCTTCGCCACGGCGCGCGCGAGCAGCGCCGCCTGGTTGAAGCCGCGCTCGCGCTCGCGCGAGGGGTGCAGCGGCACGGGCACGACCAGCCGCGCCGAGTCGAGCGGCGGCCGCGCCGCCGCCTCTCGGAGCAACGCCGCGAGCCGCGCGGGCACGTACGGCTCGCGCTTCAATTCGAGCACGGCCGCGCGCAGCGCGCCCTCGGAGATGCCGCACGCGCGCGCCGCCGTAAACTCCTCCGCGTCGCAGCGCCGGCAGCGCACGCCCGGCCTCTTTTCTTCGGGCACCTCGCCACCCGCCGGCGCGCCGCACTTCCGGCAGAGCGTCTCGCCGCCACGGAAGAGTCGCGTCGCCGACCAGCACGCAGGACACGCGGGCCAGTCCCGCCGCCGCTCGACGCCGCGCGCGCCGCAGGCCGCGCAGGCTTGCGGGTACGCGAGCGCGAGCGCCGCGTCGCAGAGCTTGTCGAGTGCGCTGGCGAGACTCACCATAAAAAGTACGCGGCGGACGGGAGAGCGGTAAGTCCGCCCGGCACCGCGGGCGGTTCTGACCTGTTCCGACCTGTTCCGACCCGTTGACCGGCGGAATCTAACACAAAAGCCGAGCCCCCGCCGCCGGAAATTTTCCGGCGGCGGGGGCTCTTGAAAGTCGGGCTCGCTGAAAGCCGCCTTTAGTCCTCGTCCTCGTTGAGCAGCCCGCGCTCCTGCATGTCCTGGCACTTGAGGCAGTAGCGCGTCCACGGCACGGCGTCCAGACGCTTCTCCGCTACGGGTTCGCCGCAGTTGACGCACTCGCCGTACCCGCCGGCCTCGACGCGGGTGAGCGCCTCGTCGATGAGTTGCAAGAGCTTCCGGTCGTTGGCCGACATCGAGATCAGAAGTTCTTTGGTGTAGGCGTTGGCCGCCATGTCGGCCGGGTCCTGCGTCGCCTCAAGGTCGCGCTCGCGGCTCGACATCTCGGCCTCGGTCACCTGGCTGAACAGCGACTCGCGCCGCGCGAGCAGGCGGTCGCGGTACGCCTTGGTCTTCCTCTTATCCATTCCGTTGTGTGCTCCTTCTCTACCCTGCTTGCTCTTGAAACCGTGTAGATACGCTTTTCGCGGGCGGCGGTTTCAAACAAAACCGGCCCGCCGATTCTCACTTCTGATACGGCAGCCCCCGCGTGATGGTGTACGCGCGGTAGAGCTGCTCCAGGAGGACGACGCGCGCCAGCTCGTGCGTCAGCGTTAGCCGCGAGAGCGACCAGCGCACCTGCGCGCGCCCCCTCACCTCCTCCGAGACGCCCAGGTGGCCGCCCACCACGAACGTCACCTCCCTGACCGAACGCCCCTGCCACGCCTCGAACTGCGCGGCCAGCTCCTCGGAACTCCACTGGGTCGCGCCCGACACGTCCAGCAGAATCGTCAGAGCATCAGATGCCAAAGCACCCACGATGCGTTTGCCCTCTTCCTCGACACACGCGCGCGGGTCTTCCGCCGCCGACTCGCGCAGCTCCGTCACCTCGCAACGCGCGAAGCGCGTGAGCCGCTTCAGGTACTCCGCGCAGAGAGCGCGCGCGTGCGCGTCCCGCGTCTTCCCCACCCAGATGACCCGCAGCCGCATCTCCGAATGTCCGGGAAAGGGTAAGGTGAGCCGGGTAAAGCTGGCGGCGCGACTTTCCCCTGACCCTTTCCCCTTTAACTCTGTCTTGCGAGCCTCTCGTACAGGTTCTTCCGGCTGATGCCGAGGACGCGCGCCGCCTCGGACTTGTTGCCGCCGGAGGCGTCGAGCACCTCGCGTATGTACTCGTTCTCAAGCTCTGCGAGCGTACGGCGGCGCGCGCCCCTCGACGACGACGCCCGCACCGACTCCGGCAGGTCGCCCGCCCCGACCGTCTCGCCTTCGACGACGATGACCGCGCGCTCGACGACGTTGGCCAGCTCGCGTACGTTGCCCGGGAAGTCGTACGCCGCCAGCGCCGCGAGCGCCGCCGGCTCGAAGCTGCGCGCGGGCCGGCCGTGCTTCGCGGCGTAGGCCGCGAGGAACTTTAAGGCTAACGGCTCAACGTCCTCGCGGCGCTCGCGCAGCGGCGGGACGTTTATGCGGACGACGTTGAGCCGGTAGAAGAGGTCTTCGCGGAACGCGCGCCGCCTGACCGCGTCGTCCAAATCCACGTTCGTCAGCGCCAGGAGCCGCGCGTCCACGCGCACCGTCTTTCGGCCGCCGAGGCGCTCGAACTCTCTCCGCTCGATGACGCGGAGCAGCTTCGCCTGCGCGTCGCGCGAGAGGTGCGCTATCTCGTCGAGGACGAGCGTGCCCTTGTGCGCGGCTTCGAGCCGGCCGGGCTTCGCCGACGTGGCGCCCGTGAAGGCGCCGCGCTCGTAGCCGAACAGCTCGGCCTCCAGGAGTTCCGACGGCAGCGACGCGCAGTCGATCTTGACGAAGGGCGCCATAGCCCTCGGGCTCATCGCGTGGACGAAGAGCGCGAGCGCGTCCTTGCCCGCGCCCGACTCGCCCGTGACGAGCACGTTCGCGTCCGTCGAGGCCACGCGCCCGGCGAGCCGCAGCGCCTCGCGCATCGCCCCCGAACGCGCGACCAGCTCGATCATCCCGCGTCTTTCAAAGAGCCGCCGCCCGAGCCGCCGCCTTCCGCCGGCTCGCCCGGGAGCGGCACGCGCGCCGCGTCGCGCCACAGGCGTTCGAGGTCGTAGAAGCGGCGCGACTTCTCCTCGAAGACGTGGAAGATGAAGTCGCCGTAGTCGAGCAGCACCCACTCGGCCGAGTTGTAACCCTCGACGCGCGCGGGCTTGACCCTCAGCCGCTTCCGCAACTGCTCCTGCACCTCGTCGGCGACGGCCTGCACCTGTCGGACGTTCGTGCCGCTGGCGATGACGAAGTAGTCGGTGAAGCTCGCCACCTCGCGCAGGTCGAGGACGACGAGGTCGTGCGCCTTCTTCTCGTCGGCCGCGTGCAGCGCCAGCCGCAGGCGCTCGTCCAGCTCGGCGGGCGCGGCGGCCGAACCGCCGCCGCCGCCCGCCGCGTCGTCCGTCGCGCCGTCGGTTACGTCGTTCACAGCCGCGTCGCCGCGCGTCTCCTCAGTGCTTTCCCTTGATTCCGGCATCGGAGAATTCTGTCCCATCCGTCTCCCTGTAAAGTCCGTACTTTCTGATGTACTCGGCCACCGCCGGCGCGACGAGCGCTTCCAGCTCGCCCCATTCGCCGCGCGCGACCGCCGCCCTCACGTCGGTCGCCGCCGCCTTCACGTTCGACGCGTCCGTCAGGTAGACGCGCGCGCCCTTCCCCTTGCTCAACTCTTCCTCGACGCGCCCGCGCGCCGCGCCGCGCACGTCAACTATCCGCCCGCGAATCTCTTCGGTCACGTGCGCGACGGGCAGCTCGTAGCCGGGGCGCGTCACGACCAACTGGTCGGCCAGCGCGAGCACGCGCTCCCACTCGTGCCACGTCGTTATCTCCTCCCACGAGTCCGCGCCCATGACGAAGAAGAGCCGCGCGCCCTCGCCGTAAGCGTCGCCGAAGTGCGCGAGCGTGTCCACAGTGTACGGCCTCTCGGGCGCGTCCAGCTCGGCGGTCGAGACGCGGAAGCGGCGCTCGTCCTGCGTGGCGAGCGCGAGCATCGCGTGGCGGTCGAGCGCCGGGCTGACCTTCCGGCCGCGCTTGTGCGGCGCGACGTAGGCCGGGACGAAGAGCACCTCGTCGAGCGCGAAGAGTTCCGAAAGGTTCCGCGCCACCGCCTCGTGCCCCGTGTGCACGGGGTCGAACGTCCCGCCGTAGAGGGCTATGCGCCGGCGCGCCTTCATCGCTCGAAATCGCCCAGCAGCGTCTCGCGCGTCTGGATGACCGGCGACTTGCCGATCTCTTCGAGCCTGAGGGCGACAGCCCGCACGAGTTCGCGCAGGCCGCGGTTCGTCGCCGAAGAGATTTCAAAGAACTCGCGCCCGTCGGCGAGAGCGCGCGCGCGCAAGCTTTCTAACCGCTCGGGCTCGTCGAGTGCGTCGAGCTTGGTCGCGACGACGAACTGCGGCCGCTCGGCGAGCTGCGGGTCGTAGGCCGCGAGCTCTCGGTTGATGACCTCGTAGTCCGAGACGGGGTCGCGCCCCGAAAGCGACGACACGTCAACCAGGTGGAGCAGCAGCCGCGTCCGCTCGACGTGCCGGAGGAAGCGGTCGCCTAAGCCGGCGCCGCCGTGCGCGCCCTCGATGAGGCCGGGGATGTCCGCGACGACGAACGTGCGGTAGTCGCCGAGGTCTACGACGCCGAGGTGCGGCTCCAAGGTGGTGAAGGGGTAGTCGGCCACCTTCGGCTTCGCGGCGGAGATGGTCGAAATCAGAGTCGACTTGCCCGCGTTCGGGAAGCCGACGAGCCCCACGTCGGCGAGCAGCTTCAACTCAAGCTGTAGCTCGCGCTCCTCGCCCGGGCTGCCCTCCTGGTGGTAGCGCGGCGCGCGGTTGGTCGAGGAGGTGAAGTGCGCGTTGCCGAAGCCGCCGCGCCCGCCCTTCGCCGCCGGCCAGCGCTGCCCGTTCTCTGAGATGTCAACCAGAAGCTCGCCCGTCTCGGCGTCTAGAACCTGCGTGCCGACGGGGACGCGCACCTCAACGTCCCCGCCCTCGCGCCCCGAGCGGTCGGAGCCCTCGCCGTGCCGCCCGCGGTCGGCGGCGTGCTCCGGGTTGTAGCGCAAATGGAGCAGGGTGTTCAGCGACTCGTCGGCGACGAGCCACACGTCGCCGCCGCGCCCGCCGTCGCCGCCCGAGGGGCCGCCGCGCGGGACGAACTTCTCGCGGCGGAAGGCCGTCACGCCGTTGCCGCCGTGCCCGCCCCGAACCCTGATCTTCACCCGGTCGATGAACAAGTCGATAAAACTCCGAAATCAAAAATCGAAGCGACGCCCGGCGCTTGAGTCTGACACTCGGCGCGGGCGTCGCGGGCGGAAGCAACTCGGCGGTTACTAGACGGCCAGTGCCGGCGTCTCTTCGGCGGGCGCCGCGGCGGCGGCGGCCTGCGCCGGGTAGACGCTGATGAACTTGCCCTGCCGCCCCTTGTCCTCGAACTTGACGAAGCCGTCGATGAGCGCGAACAGGGTGTCGTCCTTGCCCCGGCCGACGTTCTTGCCCGGCTTCCACTTCGTCCCGCGCTGCCGCGCGAGGATGTTGCCGCCCAGGACGGCTTCGCCGCCGAACTTCTTGAGGCCGAGTCGCTGCGAGTGCGAGTCGCGGCCGTTGCGTGATGAGCCTACGCCCTTCTTATGTGCCATGATTAAACCTCGGGTAAATCAACCAATCGAATCTATCTTGACGGTCGTGTAGTTCTGGCGGTGGCCCTGCGTGCGCTTGTACTGTTTGCGGCGCTTCTTCTTGAAGACGATGATCTTCGTGGCGCGCCCGTGGTCGACCACCGTGCCGGTGACGCGCGCGCCCTCGACCGCCGGGGCGCCGACGAGGACGCCGGCGTCGCCGCCGCCGATGACCAGCGCTTCGAGCTCCACCGTGTCGCCGGCCCTCGCGTCGAGCGTCGGGACGCGCACGGTGCCGCCGTCCTCTACGCGGAACTGTTTGCCGCCGGAACGTATGATTGCGTAAGCCATTTCTCTCACTCCTCCCACACACGGGCCGGCCCGAGCCGCCCAGAAAAGTCCTTTATTATAAGAACGATACCGGCCCCCGTCAAACGGCCGGGGGCTTTTTCCTAGCCCTGCGGCCGCCCGCTCAGGCGCGCCCCGACGCGGCCAGCCCCCCCTGGGTTTTGCGGCGCTCGAAGAACTGCTCCATGAAGCGCGTCGAGTACTCGCCGGCGCGGAAATAGGGGTCTTCCATGACGGCGCGGTGGAGCGGGATGGTCGTCTTGATGCCCTCGACCACCATCACTTCGAGCGCGCGGCGCATGCGCGCTATCGCCACCTCGCGCGTCCGCGCGTGGACGATGAGCTTGGCGATGAGCGAGTCGTAGTAGGGCGGCACGAAGTAGCCGTTGTAGGCCGCCGTGTCGAGGCGCACGCCGGGGCCGCCCGGCGCGTTGTAGGCCGTAATCCTCCCGGGCGAGGGCGCGAACGTCTCGGGGTCTTCGGCGTTGATGCGGCACTCGATGGAGTGGCCGTTGAAGATGACGTCTGACTGCTGGTACCAGAGCGGGTCGCCCTGCGCGACGAAAATCTGGTTGCGCACGATGTCGGCGAGCGTGATCATCTCGGTCACGGGGTGCTCGACCTGTATGCGCGTGTTCATCTCCATGAAGTAGAACTTGCCGTCCTCGTCGAGCAGAAACTCTATCGTCCCGGCGCTCGAATAGCCGACGCGCCTGCACGCGTCGACGGCCGCCGTCCCCATCTGCTCGCGCAGCTCGGGCGAGAGCGCGGGGCTCGGGGCCTCCTCGATGAGCTTCTGGTGGCGGCGCTGGATGGAGCAGTCGCGCTCGCCGAGGTGTATGCAGTGGCCGTGCTCGTCGGCGAGCACCTGAATCTCGATGTGGCGCGGGTTCTCGATGTACTTCTCGACGTAGATGTCGCCGTTCTTAAACGCGGACGCCGCCTCGTTCGCGGCCGTCCGCATGGCGGGGCCGAGTTCCTCCTCCGTGCGGACGATGCGCATCCCGCGCCCGCCGCCGCCGGCCGCCGCCTTGATGATGACGGGGAAGCCTATCTCGCGCGCGAGCCCGAGCGCCTCATCCTCGTTCGTCAGCGGGTCGGGGCTCCCGGGCAGGATGGGGAGGCCCGCCTCCTTCATCGCGCGCCGCGCCTCGACCTTGTCGCCCATCATGCGTATGACCTCGGGGCGCGGGCCGATGAACTTGATGTTGCACGCCTCGCAGATTTCGGCGAACTGCGCCGACTCGGCGAGGAAGCCGTAGCCGGGGTGGATGGCGTCGACGTCGGTGATCTCGGCGGCCGCGATGACCGAGGGGATGTTGAGGTAGCTCTGCGCCGAGGTGGCGCCGCCGATGCAGACGGCCTCGTCGGCGAAGCGCACGTGCAGAGAGTCGCGGTCGGCGGTCGAGTGCACGGCGACCGTCTGGATGCCCATCTCCTTGCACGTCCAGATGATGCGGCACGCGATCTCGCCGCGGTTCGCGATCAGGATTTTGCGGAATCTTCGCATGTAAGTTCAAAGTTCAAAGTTTGAAAGTTTAAAGTTCAAAGTCAAAGGCCGAGGTCCTTAACCTTGAACTTTGGACTTGTAACTTTGAACTACTTCTTGACTCCGAACAGCGGCTGGCCGTACTCGACCGGCTGGCCGTTCTCGACGTAGATTTTGACGATGGTGCCGGACACGTCTGCCTCGATCTCGTTCATCAGCTTCATCGCCTCGATGATGCAGACGACCGTGCCGGGCTCGACCTGCGAGCCGACCTTGACGAAGGGCTCGGCGGTCGGCGAGGCCGCGCGGTAGAAGGTGCCGACCATCTCGGCGGTGATGATGTGCAGCTCCTCCTCGGGCGGCTCGGGCGCCGCGGCCGGCTGCGACGGCGCGCCCCCGGGGGCCGCCGGCTGTGTCGCCGCCGACGCGTGCGTGCCGCCGTGGGCGGACTGCATCGCCGCCTGCGGGCCGGGCGCCGCGGGCGGCGGTGCCGCGGCGGGCGCCGGGTTGCGCGCGAGGCGGATGCGTATGTCCGCGTTCTCGAACTCGAAGTCGGTCAGGCCGTGCGCAGAGAAAAGCTCGGTCAGCTCGCGCAGCTCGTCCATGTTGAGCCCCGACTCGCGGCGGCTCGACGGCTGCCCTTCGGGCCGCCTCTGCTGCTGCTGCTCGGGGCGCCCCCCGCCGCCGCCGCTGCGGCGACGCCCGCGGCCGTGGCGTTGCTGCTGGCCGCCGCGCTCCGAGCCGCCCGAGTCGGCCTGCTCCGACGCGGCGGCCGCGCCCGTGCCGTGCTCGCCGCCGTGCGGCTGCGACTGGTCTTGATCGCTCGTCGTCATCTTCTGCCTCCGGCAGTTGTACGCCGCCGGCAACGTCATTGCCGGCGCAAGAGAAAAGCCCCTCCGACGCTTGCCGACCGAGGCGGGCGTGTGGGGCTTCTCCGTCCTGACAGGGCCGCGGAGACTTCCACTCCGCCTTCGGGGCGCGCCCGAACTGCTTTCAGCGGGGACTCGCCGCGCGCCCCGGCCCGTCCGCTATAACTAATCCGTCTCCTGCTCGGCCGCGGTGGATTCGGTTTTCCTGGAGCGGCTGCCGCCCGCCGTCTCCTTCTTCTTGGTGGACTCGGCCGAAGAGGTCTCGGCCTTCGCGCCCGCCTTCGCGGACTTCTTCTTGCCGGTGGCGGACTTGGCCTTCTTCGAGTCGGCGGCGTCGCGCTCGCGCGGGTTGTCGACCAGCTCGATGATGGCCAGCTCGGCGTTGTCGCCGTCGCGGCGTCCCAGACGGATGATGCGGGTGTAGCCGCCCGGGCGCTCGGCGTAACGCTTGCCCAGCTCGTCGAAGAGCCGCTTGAGCGCGGCGACGCCCGCCGTGCGCGGCATGTCCGCCTGCTTGCGCCCGCGGGTCGCGTCCTCCGCGCGGCGCGCGTTGCCCGCGTGGAAGAAGCCGGCCGCCTGGCGGCGCAGGTGGAGCGACTGCGCGGCCGCGTCGTCGCCGGAAATCGCCCCGGCGCGCTTCGCCAAAGTGATGACGCGCTCGACGAAGGGGCGCAGCTCCTTCGCCTTCGGCACCGTCGTGATGATGCGCTCTTCGCGCGCGTTGATCAGCGAGGTCGCGAGGTTGCGGAGCATCGACATGCGGTGCTCGCTCGTCCTCCCGAGTTTCCTGTGTGCATTCAAGTGTCGCATGACAAAAGTCCTAAACGATGAAACTATGAACGGCGAACGCCGGACGGGGGGAGTGTTTTCAACTCGCCGTCCGGCGTTCGCCCTTTAAATCTACACCTCGTCGTCCTCGTCGTCGGCGTACTCGCTGAGGTCAACGTCTGAGCCGCCGGAGCCTGGGATCGGGTTGCCCTGCTCGTCGAAGGCCATGCCGAAGTCGAGCCCCATCCCGTGCAGGATCTCCTTGATCTCGTTCAGAGACTTCTTGCCGAAGTTCTTGGTCGCGAGCATCTCGCGCTCGCTCCGCTGGACGAGGTCGCGGATGGTGCGGATGTTGGCGTTCTTCAGGCAGTTGTAAGACCTGACGGACAACTCAAGCTCGTCCACCGAGCGGTCGAGCACGTCGTTTCTGGGCAGCGGCGGTCGCTCGATGTTCTGGTAGGCGAACTCGTCGGTGTCCTCCTCGAAGTTGATGAAGATCTGCATGTGATCCTTGATCAGCTTCGCGGCGAGCCCGATGGCGTCGTCCGGCTTGACCGAGCCGTCGGTCCAGACCTCGATGGTCAGCTTGTCGAACTCGGTGTTCTGACCCAGACGCGCGGCC
>DASWNR010000066.1:0-7258 GCA_036399155.1 Pyrinomonadaceae bacterium | reverse complement strand
ATCCCCGAGATGGAGGAGGTCGCCGCCGCCGTGCGTCACCACCACGAGAACTTCGACGGGTCGGGCTACCCCAAAGGACTCGCGGGCGAGCGGATACCGCTCGCGGCGCGCGTCATCCGCGTCGCCGACGCCTACGACGCGATGACCAGCCCCCGCCCCTTCCGCGACGCGCTCGACCACGACCGGGCCGTCCGCGCGTTGACCGAAGGGGCCGGCTCGCAGTTCGACCCGGAGGTCGTCGCCGCGTTCTGCGGGCTGGAGGCGCTGGCGCAGATCCGCGGCCACATCGCGCGCGGAGACTTCGTCTCCCGCTTCCTCCCGTTCGCGCGTCCGGCCGCGTTGCGTGTGCTCCCGCTTGAGGAACTCGTGAGGGTGGTCGAGCGTGAGCCGGCGTTGGCCGCCGCCGTCCTACGTGCGGCCAACGAGGGACTGCGCGCCGAAGAGGCGGCGATGAGTCTGTACGTGGCCTGCGCGCGCCTCGGCACCGACGCCCTGCGCGAGATCATCGGGCGGGGGGCCGCGGGCGTGCGGCGCAGTCACGAAGCGGAGGCGCTGCTCGGCCATTCGCGCCGCTGCGCCGCCGCGGCGATGCTCCTGGCCGAAAGGACGGGCGCGCTCGCCCCGGGCGAGGCGTACACTGTCGGGCTCCTGCACGACCTCGGCGAGGCGCTGCTGCGCTCTCTCTTCCCCGAAGAGGCCGAGAACATCACATGGCTCGGCCACCCCTTCACGGCCGAGAAGGAGGTCGCCGCCTTCGGCGTTGACCACGCGCAGGTCGGACAGTGGATTCTCGACGCGTGCAACGTGCCCGCGACGCTCTCATTCGCCATCCAGGCGCACCACGACATCGACCACGTTAACGACCCGGCGGCGCTCCTGCTGCAAGTCGCCGACGCCGTCGCGGGCGCGAACGATTCGAGCGAGATGGCGAGCTTCGACGCGCTGGCGCCCGACCGCCTCGCGCTCCTGCGCCTGACGCGCGCCGACCTGGCACGCGTCCACGAGATGACCACCGAAATGGTCGGCGAGAGGTTAGAAGGTGTTGCCGCTTAATTCTATCCTCGTCAGCGCGCGGCGGCGCGCGCCCGCCCCGGTCCCGCTCGGTGCGGCAGTGCGCGTCGCATGCCTGCTCGTATTCACGTTTGCCGGCCGCGCCGCGGCCGCGGCCGTGCCGGACGGAGAGCGCGTGCTTCACGACGGAGACGTCCGCAGGGCCGAGAAGGTTCTTGCGAAGCTCAGGCTCTTGCACGACGCGGCGGCCGACGACGACGCCGGCGCATACCGCGCACTCGTCCCGAAGCTATACCCCGACCTCTTCGTCAAGGTCGCGGAGATGCGCCCGGGAGACGTGAGCACAGACCTCTCCACCGCGGTCTTCTTAGCCGAACGGCTGGGACGCACCTGGGCGGTCGCAGGGGCCGCGCCGGCTGATTGCGGAAGCGAAAGGCCGGACATCTACCTGCCGCTCTGCCTCGGCCTGCGGGGCGGCTCTGTTCGACAACTGCTGCTCGCCAAGTCGCGCCTGCACGCGCGCTGGGCCGAGGCGGTGGTAAGAAACAGCGGGGGCGAGGCCACGGCGGAGACTGCGCGCGCAATCGCCGAGATGGAAGCGGCACGCGCGAACGACCTCCTGATCGCCGCGCGCGTCGTGGAGACGCTGGAGACCATCGAAGAACGCCTCCCCCTCTCCAGGGAGGACGCAGCCCGCGGAAAGCGATTCATCACCTCGGCGGGCGGCTTCGACGGGTCGGACGGAGAGTTCGCCGACGCCCTCCGCGTCTCGGAAGCCCTGCTGGCGTGGATGCCGCGCAGTCCGACCTTCTACCACCTATCCTGCGCGCGACTCTCGTACGCGGACGGGCTGTCTTGGTATCGAAAGGTACGGCAAGCGAAGAGCCTCGTGGTCTCCGCGGCTAGCGGTTTCGCGCCCGACCCGCTGAAAGCACTGAGGCTCGACGCCGAACAGGTCGGCGCCACCGTCCGGGCCAACTGGAAGGCGGCCATCAAGCACACGCGCCTCGCGGAACAGTCTCTGTCGGGGCCGGCGCGTTGAAGGCCGCTGTGCCGGCTCCACCATCCGAATCGAAGGGCTCGCGTGAATCTCGCCGACCTTAATGACCCTTATGCGTCGCAGTTCTGTATGAGATACTGGATGGGAATACTGCCTTCAGGGATTTACTGTTGAATCCCAAGCCTGAACGCCGTCAACTTCCTGGGTTATGATGACGTAACGTAGAACGACGGCTTCCTCCGGCGGGAGTGTGGGAGCCGGCGGGGCGGCCTTACAGGCCGGCGGACTGCCGGGCGCGTCGTCCCCGCGGACTCTCGGCCTTTGAAGAAAAGGGGTGGGATGTGAGCGAAAGCGACCGTAGGCAGGTCAGTTGCACGCCGACGGACCCGAGCATCGAGTTCGACCTCCTGGAGGTGGTGCGGCTGAGGCTCGTCGAGTCCCTCACGGGCACGGGGGGCTACGGGCTGATCGAGGCCGAGAGGATCGCACTCTACGTCGTCGGGTGCGCGCGGCCCGTCTCCAAACTCCTAAAGGTCGCCACGGGCGCCGAGTCCCCGTCGCAAGAGGAGGTGCTTGAGGCCCTGTCGCGCGTCTTAGACGAGGCCCGGGCGCTGGAGAAGGCGCGCCGCCTCATGCTCCGGGCCGACGAGGGGGAATGAGACGTCTGAACATTTTAAGTACCTATGACTGTCCCGCCCGGACTCCGCCCCGAAAGGTTTTACCGTGGGGCCGTTTATAATCCCAATAGTCTAATTCCCATTTTAGTGTTTCGAGGGGCCGCACGACTTCGGTCAGCACCGAGTCGTAACCGGCCGGCGCGGCGCTTCCCCTCTCGGCGAGCGCCTTTTTTGGAGGCCGCCGCCTCAAGCTTTAGCGATTGCGGTCAAGAGGCGCTCGGTCAAATGATCGAGCAGGTTTTCCGTCTCGTCCGTGGCAGTCATTCTTCACCCCGTTAAAAGGTTTTCCTACTCCCCTTCTTTCCTGAGCTGCTCGTGCTTACACCTGGCGACTCCGCCTTCCACACCCTTCGGGTAGTAGAATCCGCTGCCGTGACAATCAGGGCATTGGCTAGTGTCAAGATTCGAAGAGGGGCTCGGAGCCTCCGGACGTAGGAAACTTTCGATCAACATGTCCGCCTCACCGGTGCGATGAATGGTCGTCGCGTAGCCGCCCGGGTTGTTAATCCCCTGCCCTGTCGATTGCAGATGATGTGCGTATTTTCGGCATTCTTCGATCGTGAACTTTGACCCCGCACGCACACCCACCACAGACTCGTCCTGTGTTTGTGTGTTTTCTTTTATAGTCTTTTCTTTATTGGGTGTAATTTCCGCACGGGGTGCGGATTTCGTATGGGGTGCGATTTCCGCACGGGTTGCCGACGGCAATCTGACCTCGAAATGTAATCCGCGCAGCTCCTTTTGGCTGTTTGTATTATCCGTTCCCTGACCCTTGATAAGCTTTTTCCTCTCTAGGTTTCTGACGCACACGCGAGTCTGGGTTCTGCTTAAATTACAACTACTTGCAAGTTTATCGAGGCTCACGGTACACGTATTTTTCTGAAAGCCGTGGGAGAGCGCGTAGAGCCGCAAAAGAACGATCGCCTCACTCGGTTTGAGGGTCGGGAGGATGTTGTAGAGAATCTCATTCGGCACCCTTAGATGACCCCGAACGGGTGCAGTTTCCGCACGGGGTGCGATTTCCGCATCCCGTACTTTACGCACGGGTTCCGAATGGGTTTTTACATCCGATGCGGAATCTACATGGGGTGTGATTTCCGCACGGGGTACGATTTCCGCATGGGGTGCGGTCTTTGCATGAGATACTAAATCCGCACCCGATGCAATTTCCGTATCGGGTGCGGATTCCGCACGGGATGTTTCTGCTTTTTCCGCCTTGCGCTCGGTTTGTTCAAGGAAGGCGGCAAAGCTTTTGATGTTCTTACTCATCTTCTAGGTCATCGCTGTAGATGGCTTCCTGCGCCGCCATCTCGACGATCTCCATCGGGAGCTTATCGACCCCGGCCCGCTGCCCCATGTCATAGCTAAGGGCGCAGACCTGAAGCACCTGACGGGGCACACCCCCGGTCCTCGTATAGATCAACTCGATGGCTTCATCCGTAAAAGGGTTCTTAACCTCCGCCTGTTCGCACCGGTAAGCGATCATGTCTTTGGTTTCGCCGACCGACATTGAAGCGAGCAGGGAAGGGGCGAAAACGCGCGAGCGGAGGGCTTTTTTCGTTTTGTCACGCAGCTTATCCCTCAGCTCGAGTTGCGCCGCCAAGACGATTTGGATCAATTTCTCTTTTGACGTCTCGTAATTAAGGAGCGTCCGGATCATTTCCAACTGCTTGCCCGGCAGTTTCTGCGCCTCGTCAATGAGGAGGAGTGCTGTCTTACCTTTTGAATGGAGATCCATCAGGTAATCACGGAATTCGTTGAGTTGCGCCAGCATGGATCGTCTGCCGGGAATATCGAATTCCGCGCAAATCGCCTTCAGAAACATGAAATCTGAACTGAAAGCGGGGGTCGGTATCAACTGTGTGACTACAGTCTCTTCTCTAGCGCTGTAGCGGCTCAAAAGCAGGCGTAGGACCGACGATTTACCCAGTCCCGCATCACCCATGATCAGGGTCAGCCCCTGCCGGTTTTCCACTACAAAGTCCACTTTATACAAAGTGGTCTTGAGCGTCGGTGTCATATAGAGCATCGACGGGTCAGGCGAGATTAAAAATGGTTTGCGCGCCGTCGGCCTAGAGAGAAGGGTCGCCATAAATCTTGCTTTCTAACACATCTTTTAAGCCCGAGCAATAGTTATTTCCCAGAGGGGGGGCTGGGAGCAGTAGTACTGCATGAGGGGGGTGCATCGGGAACTGAGGATAACTACATTCCCAGGATAAACTTTATCTTGATAGGAATCTGATTCGTCTCGTTTTTGATGATGTCCCAATTGGTCTCTGAAATTGCTACATGGAAATTCGTTTCACGCGACGTTTCACGCGCGCTAATTCAGTCCCAATCACAAGTTAGAATACTTTTTTCGCAGCTCTTCATGGCAGTTCCGAGAATGGAAAGATATTGCCCCACCGAAAAAAGATGAAACCCAATCAAATCAGTAGCTTAATTCGATGAGCAAATTGATGTGAGGGACACAGAATGTGCTCTGCTAAACTACCTGTGTGCCTCAGTTTTCGACCTTGCTCGTCGGGTTAATCACCTGCCTTTTAGCGGCCGGAGCAGTTATCTTTATCTTGCGCCGCAGACGTCGCCGCTACACCTCTGACCGGCGGGAGTGATGGGCCGGCTAACTCGTCTTTTTCGCCCTCTTCCTCGCCCCCTCCTCCTGTCTGCCGCACCCTCAGCGTCGGCTCTTCGACCGCCGACATGCTCTGCGCCACGCCCCGCCTGTCACCCCGTATCGCTAGGGACCCCATGTTTCACGCGCGGGCAAATCTTGGAGTCGCGAGTCGGTACCCCGGGTCCCCTCCGCGGTCTGTCGCGGCTGCCGGCCGTAGCTTGTCTCGGCCGCCTATCGGCTGTGAGAGTACGTACTGTGTCGCGGCAGGGGGAGGAATGCTCGTGCTGGGGCGTAAGTAGGTGGGGGAGGGGGGCGTCAGGTCGGTGGGCGGCTATGTTAAGGGCGGCAGCCGAGGCACCGACCCTAGCCTTCCTTATGCGATGTCTGGTAGCTTTCGACGAGACTCTGGTGGCCGACGGGTGGCCGAGATAGCTCGTCACCGTGAAACATCAGAAGATCGGTGTACTGGCTATAGAATGGAAATAAATGAGTCGCCCTCATTTTATGACTCCACTACGTAGCCAAAAGTGAAACCATCAGCGATGTCTGCTCAGAGCTCAAATATGCCCCTCTATGGAGTCGTGGCTTAGGCCAGAGCCGGGATGAAGGCCGGCTGCGTGCCCCGGCGCCTCCCCTTCATTCTTCGTCGAGCAGGCTTTTGACCCCGCGCCCGCCCCGGTTCAGCACGTGCGTGTAGATCTGGGTGGTCTCGACGCTCGCGTGCCCGAGCAACTCCTGCACTGTGCAGATGTCGGAGCCCCGCTCGATCATGTGGGTGGCGAAGGAGTGGCGGAAGGTGTGGCAGCTCCCGGGTTTGGCGACCCCGGCCGCCCTGACGGCGCGCTTAACCGCCTTCTGCAGCGCCGTCTCGGCAATGTGGTGGCGCTGCTCGCGGCCACTTCGTGGGTCGACCGACCGGTGGCGTGCGGGGAAGACGTACTGCCAACACCACTCGCGGTCGGCCGAAGGGTATTTCTTGGCGAGCGCGTAAGGCAGGTGGACGTGACCGAACCCCTCGCGCAGGTCCAGCTCGTGTAGCGCCCGCGCCGTCTCCAACTGCCTCCGGAGGGGCTCGACCAGCGAGGCCGGCAGCACCATGACGCGGTCCTTGCCGCCTTTGCCGTCGCGGACGGTGAGCCCGCGCTGGGCGAGGTCGAGGTCTTTGACGCGGAGGCGGACGCACTCCATCAGCCGCAGCCCCGACCCGTACAGGAGCGAGGCCATCAGCCAGGCCTCGCCGCGCAGGTGGCCGAGTACGGCCCGGGCCTCCTCGCGGGTGAAGACGACGGGCAGCCGCTTCGGCTTCTTCGCCCGCTCCACGTCGTCGACCCAGCCGATCGGGAGCGAGAGCACCTCGCGGTAGAGGAAGAGCAGGGCCGAGAGTGCCTGCGTCTGGGTCGAGGCCGCCACCTGCCGCTTGACGGCAAGGTGAGTGATGAAGGCGGAAACCTCCGCGGCGCCGAGTTCCGAGGGGTGGCGCTTGCCGCAGAAACGGATGTACTCGCGTGCCCAGCGGAGGTAAGCTTCCTCGGTGCGGATGCTGTAGTGGCGCGTGCGTACGGCCTCGCGCACCTGCTCGAGCAGTCGGGACATGGCTGACGCTCCTTGGGTAAGAGGTGACGCCCGGACTGGGCGTATAATCTGGCGGGATTATGGCGGCATAATACGCAGCGGGTGGCAAAAAGCAAGGGGAAATCACGAATGCGTCCGAATTAGACGCCCGAAAGGGCGTAATTGCTGGCGGACGTTACGCCGGGATAAAAACAAATGCGCCCAAATGGGCGTCTTTACTGGTGGCTTGTAGTACGTCTACTTAGCGTTATGCTGCTTATTTATAGGTCGAGATGAAGAGACGCTTATCGTCAATCATTAACCCCTTCTACAAATTCGCCCCGCAGGCGATGTTGGGCTACTGGCTGTTCTTGGTGACCGACGACTACCGCGCCGTGGGTC
>DASWNR010000065.1:0-61407 GCA_036399155.1 Pyrinomonadaceae bacterium | reverse complement strand
CCGCGTCACGGAGTTCGACGTGAACGGCCTGAGGGTGCTCGTCAAGCGTCGCGAGGGCAGCCAGTCGGTCGTCGCCGGGCTCTTCCTGCGCGGCGGCGCGCGCAACGTGACGCCGGAGAACGCCGGCATCGAGTCGCTGATGCTCGACGTTGCGACCGAGGCCAGCCAGAAGTTCCCGCGCGAGCAGATGCGCCGCGAGCTGTCGCGCACGGGGACGGGGCTCACCTACGGCATCAACTACGACTACTCGGTGCTCTCGCTCGGGAGCACGCGCCGCCACTTCGACCGCTCGTGGGAGATTTTCACCGACGCGGCGCTGCGCCCCAGCTTCACGCCCGAAGACTTCGAGCGCGTCAAGAGCCGCATGGTCGTCGCGCGCAGCGACGACGAGGACACGCCCGACTCGTTCCTACAGGTGCTCCAGTCGAAGATCGCCTACGCCGGCCACCCCTACCTGAACAACCCTACGGGGACGGCCGCCTCGGTGCGCTCGCTCACGCTCGACGACGTGAAGCGCTACCACGCGCGGATGATGCAGACCTCGCGCCTGCTCCTCGTCGTCGTCGGCGACGTCGACCCGGCGCAGATTCGCCAGAAGGTCGAGGCCGGCTTCGGCAAGCTCCCGCGCGGCGACTACAAGACCGAGCCGCTGCCGCAGCTCACCTTCCGCACGCCGACCGTGGCGGTGACCGAGCGGCAGCTCCCGACCAACTACGTCCAGGGCGTCTTCGCCGCGCCGCCGCCCGACTCGCCCGACTACTACGCGATGCGGGTCGCCTCGACCGTCCTCCAGGGGCGCGTCTTCTCGGTCGTGCGCGTGCGCCACAACCTCTCCTACGCGCCCGACGCGTTCCTCTACAGCCAGGGCGCGAACCTCGGCGGCATCTCGGTCACGTCGGTGGACGCCAACCAGTCGGTGCAACTGATGCTGCGCGAGATCGCGCGGCTCCAGGCCGAGGAGATCAGCCCCGATGAGATTCGCGGCACGGCGCAGCACTTCCTGACGCGCTACTACATGGGGCAGGAGACGAACGCGGCGCAGGCCGGCGAGCTGGCGCAGTACGAGCTGATCGGCGGCGGCTGGCGCAACTCGGCGGTCTTCATCGACCGCCTGCGCGCAGTCACCCCGGCCGACGTGAAGCGCGCCGCCAACACATACATGCGCAACCTACAGTTCGTCGTCCTCGGCGACCCGCGCCAGATCAACAGGGACATCTTCGCCCCGCCCGCGGGGGAGTAGGGAAGTAGACAGTAGTCAGTAGAAAGACAGGCGGCGCGTTCGGGTTATAAGCCGAGCGCGCCGCCTCTGTTTTGTTCTACTGACTACCGACTACTGTCTACTTACTCACCGCCCTATCTCGCGCAGTAGCTTCTGGTGGAGGGCGGGGTCGAGCGGCTTGAGGGCGTGGGCCTGTGCGAGGGCGGCGGCGCGGTCGCCGAGTTCGAGGTGGACGGCGCCGAGGTTGTAGTGACCTTCGGCGAGGTCCGGGCGCGACGAGACGGCGCGGTTGTAGGCGTCGAGCGCCTTGTAGTAGTTGCCGGCGTAGTAGTAGGCGTCGCCGAGCTTGTTGAGCGCCTCGTAGGAGCTGGGCTTAAGCCGAAGCGCCTGCTCGAAGGCGCGGATGGCGTCCTGGTTCTTGCCCTGCTTGACCTTGCAGAAGCCGACCTGAATCCACGCGTCGGCGCGCCGCGGGTTCTTGTTCACCGCCGTCTCGAAGTAGCCGAGCGCGCTGTCGTAGTTGCCGAGCCAGAGCGAGTTGAGCCCGTTGCGGTACCACCAGTCGGAGATGGAGTCGGGCCTCTGCTCGTCCTTCGACTTCGCCGAAAGCTCGTCGAAGCCGACGAGCCGTCCGGCCGGCCGCAGCGCCGAGAAGCGCGGCGAGCCGAGCGCGAGGTTGATGTTCTGCCCGTTCATCACGCGGATGGTGACGACGCCCAACACCTGACCCTTCATGTTGAAGACGGGGCTGCCCGAGTTGCCGTGCGAGATGGGCGCCGTGATCTGCACGATGCGCCCCAAGGACGGCACCTCGCGCACCGCCGAGACGATGCCGTCGGCCACCGAGCCTTCGAGCCGCAGGGGGTTGCCGATGACGAAGATGCGCTCGCCCTCCTCGGGCGCGGCCTCCGCCGTCTCGACCACGCGGGCGCGCTCCGCGGGCATCTCGACGCTCAAGACCGCGAGGTCGCCGTCCTCGTCGAGCGACGTGAGCCCCGCCACGCGGTAGGTCTTGCCCTTGCCCTCGAACGTGCGCACCTCGGCGCGGTGCGCGCCCTCGACGACGTGCAGGTTCGTCAGAACCTCGCCGGGGCGGACGAAGAAGCCGCTGCCCGTGAGCGCGACCTCGCCCTTCGCGTTGTAGGTGATGACGGAGACGACCGAGGGCTTGACGCGGCGGATGAGTTCGGGGAGCGACTCGCCCTGCGCGCGCGCCGCTCCGGGCGCGGCCAGAAGGAAGAAAAGGGCCAGGAGCGCCAGCCACGGGGGAAGCTTGCGTTTAAACATCTCGGGGGCTTTCTTCTCAAAAAAAGAGTTTAGAGCCTCGGGGTTAACGGCTCTTTCGGGGAGGGTTCGGCGGGCGAATACCCGAACTCACCGGCCGCGCCTTGGGGCTCGCGCGGCGTCCAGCCATTATGCCGTGATTCTGGCGGATGTCAACAAGTATGTGTCGGAACTGTGTCAGGCGCGGCTTTCGTCAGGATTTTCAAAAGTCTCCCGAGGGGATTTTTAAAAGCGAGAGGGCCGCCCCACGTCGGGAGCGGCCCTCTCGTTTGTTTGACGCGTAAGACCCGCGGGGGCTTACCGTAAGGTGGTGCCGACCACGTCGCCGGACGGCGCCTCGCCCTCGGGCTGGAGCGTGATGAGCAGGCCGAAATCCGTGAGCGTCGTCTCACTCTTAATCTCGGCCTCGTTGCGCCGGCCCGTGTTCACCACCTGGCCGAGCTTGACGTGCTTGCCCTCGGGCGAGACCGCCCAGAGCACGTAGACCTGGCCGGCCGGAGCCTCCTTCATCTCGTGGAAGCGCGCGACGACCTCGGTCGGGCCGTCGCGGCGCGGCGTGATGTTGAAGTTGACGCGCGAGCCCGTCAGCGCGCCGCCGAGCTTGACCTTGACCTCGGTCGTGTCGCCGCGGTCGAAGGTCGGGATGCCGAGCATCGGCGCGGTGAAGGCGGTCGTCGTGCCCGCCGTCGAAGTCGCGGCGACCCGCTCGCCGGAGGCCGAAGACATCGGCAAGACGGCGAAGCCCTGCGGCACCGCGCTGCGGAAGGCGTAGGCGGTCGCCGGCGCGTAGGTCGTCAGATTGGCCTCGGGCGACATCACGAGCATGAAGCGGTCGAGCGGCGTCTGGAAGCTCTGCGTGGACGCGCCGTTGTTGAACGCGACGGGGCCGAGCAGCGTGACCTTGCCGGACGGGTCGACCGCGTAGAGGTTCATCCCGGCGGCGTCGGCCGGGAGCCCCGACAGGTCGAGCGTGACCATCGTGTGGTCGCTCATGCGCATGACCTTCGCACGCCCCCTCGCGGTCGAGAAGGTGGGCGCGGGCGTGAAGTCAACGACGACCTCCTTGTTGGCCGGGTAGTGGATGACCGACCACGAGCCGTCTGCGTTCTGGACGGTCTGCGTCGTCTGCGTCGTCACGGTCGTCTGCGTCTGCGTCGGCTGTGCGGGCTGATTGGGTCGCGGCGTCTCCTGCGACAGGGCCGCGGGCGCGAGCGAGAGCGCGAGCGCACCGGCGGCCGCGAAGTTAAACAAACGTCTACTCATCAAGATTGTCCCCCTATGATTAGAAAGTTAGCCATTTTGTCGGTTGATTAACGTCCGCCGCGTGGGCGGAACCTGTGGAAGGTGGCAATGACCGTGCCGCCGGAGGGAAGTCGAGGCGTGACAAAGACTTAGCGGGACGGGCACTCAAATGGGTGCCCGTCCCGCCGGAACGATTCGATACAAAATTGTGTACGGCAGTACGCCGCTCAGTACGCGTGCAACTCGGTGATGGCGCGGTATACGTCGTCGACCTGCGGGAGTATGGCGTCTTCGAGCCGCGGGGCGTAGGCGACGAAGGTGTCGAGCGCGGCGACGCGCCGGACGGGCGCGTCGAGGTACTCGAACAGCTCCTCGGAGACGCGCGCCGCCACCTCGGCGCCGAAGCCGTGCGTGCGCGTGTCCTCGTGCGCGACGACGAGCCGGTTGGTCTTGCGGACGCTGGCGGCGACGGCCTCCCAGTCGTAAGGCGCGAGCGTGCGCAGGTCGATGACCTCGACGCTGACGCCGTGCTGCTGCTCGGCCTGCTTGGCGGCGACGAGCGTGCGGTTGACGAGCGCGCCGTAGGTGACGACGGTCATGTCCGTGCCCTCGCGCACCGTCCTGGCCTTGCCGAACGGGATCAAAAATCCGTCGGGCGGGTACTGCGACTTGTTGTAAGCCTGCCGGTAGAGGTGCTTGTGTTCGAGGAAGAGCACGGGGTCGTCCGAGCGTATGGCCGTGCGCAGGAGGCCGTTGGCGTCGAGCGCGTTCGACGGGTAGACGACGCGCAGCCCCGGGATGTGCGTGAAGAGCGTGTCGCCCGACTGCGAGTGGTAGACGGCGCCGCCCTTGAGGTAGCCGCCGACGGGGCAGCGGATGACGACGGGGCACTTCCACTCGTTGCCCGAGCGCCAGCGCATCAGCGCCAGCTCGTTCCGAATCTGGTGGTAGGCCGGCCAGATGTAGTCGAAGAACTGTATCTCGACGACGGGCTTGATGCCGCGCGTCGCCATGCCTATCGCGCGGCCGACGATGTTGGCCTCGGCGAGCGGCGAGTTGAAGACGCGCGCCGCGCCGAACTTGCGCTGGAGGTTGGCCGTGACCTTGAAGACGCCGCCCTTGCCCTTGACCTTGTCGAGGTACTGCTCGCGCGAAACGTCGGCCACGTCCTCGCCGAAGACGACGATAGAGGCGTCGCGCGCCATCTCCTCGTGCATGCAGCGGTTGATGAGGTCGACCATCGTGCCGGCGTTGCCGGAAAGCTCCGCGCCCTCCTCGTTGTCGAACTCTTTCGAGGTCGGGTCAACGTCGGGCGAGTAGACGAACCGCGTGGCCGTGTCGGGCGCGGGCTGCGGGCTGGCGAGCGCGGCGTCGGCCGCCTCGCCCACCTCGCGGTCGACCTCGTCCTTGAGCCGCTGCAACTCGTCCTGCGTGACGAAGCCCTCCTCGACGAGCAGCGCGCCGAAGCGCTTGACGGGGTCGCGCTCGGCGTCCGTGGTGCGCTCCTCGTCGGGGCGGTAGAGCTTCTCGTCGTCCGAGAGCGAGTGCGAGTAGGGGCGTATGACCTTGGCGTGGACGAGCGCCGGCCCCCTCCTCCGGCGGCAATGCTCGACCGCCCTCTTCAAAGTCTCCAGCGACTCGACGGGGTCCGTGCCGTCGCAGCGCTGGACGAGTAAATCGGGGAAGCCCTCGACCAGGCGGGACACGTCGCCGCCCGCGGTCTGCACCTCGACGGGGACGCTGATGGCGTAGCCGTTGTCCTCGACGAGGAAGACGACGGGCAGTTTCAGGTTGCTCGCGGTGTTGAGCGCCTCCCAGAACTCGCCCTGGCTCGTCGTGCCGTCGCCCGTCGAGCAGTAGACGACCTCGTCGCCACGGAAGCCCGTAACCTTCTCCTTGATGCCTTCGACTAAAGTCGCGCGGTAGCTCGCCTCGGCGCACCCGACGGCCTGTAGGAACTGCGTGCCGGTGGGAGAAGACTGCGAGACGATGTTGTGTTTCGCGTGCCCCCAGTGCGAGGGCATCTGTCGGCCGTGCGAGCTGGGATCGGACTCCGCGCCGACCGCCGCGAGCAGCATCTCCAGCGGGGTGACGCCGAGTTGCAGGCAGAGCGCGCGGTCGCGGTAGTAGGGGTAGAACCAGTCGTGGCCGGCCTTGAAGGCGAGCCCGGCGGCCGTGAGCACGGCCTCGTGCCCCGCGCCCGAAATCTGGAAGAAGATTTTGTTCTGCCCCTTGAGCTGAATCTCCTTGTCGTCCACCCGCCGCGACAGGTACATCGTCCGGTAGATGCCCACCATCACCTCGCGGCCCAACCCACGATACTCCCGCGCCTTAACCTCGGTCGCCATGATTGCTAACTCTCCTGCTCAAACAAAACTGTATTAATCGAAATTCGCCGGGGGAAGCGGTCTTCGTCGAAGTGGCAGCGCACCGCGTCGCGAACCATCTCGCGGAGGCCGTCGAGGTCGTCGGCCTCCGTGAAGATGGACGCGCCGAGTGCGCGCGCCGTGAACCCGCCTTCGTGCGCTTCCTGCACGAGAAAGATCAGCTCGTCCATCTCCGCCTAGTCCTCGAACTCCGTCTCAATCGCGAGGCGGTAGTCCTGCGCCATGGAGGGGTGGCCGTGTGCGTGGGCGACTTCGGCGCCCCGCTCGTAGGCGCGGCGGGCGGCGTCGCGGTTGCCGAGTTTGAGGTAGGCCGAGGCCAGCATGCCGTAGGCGTTGCCCTCGTCGTCGGCGCGCTGGACGTAGTCGGTGAGCACCCCGATCATTTCGTCGAAGCGCCCGGCCTTCTCGTACTCCTTGGCCAGCCCGAACATGACCGCCGTGTTGTCGGGGTCGCCTTCGAGCATCATGCGGAAGATGTCTATGCGTGACGCTGCCATTACTTTCCTATGATGAGCTTGGCGATGGTCTGGAGCTGCATGTTGGACGTGCCCTCGTAGATGGCGCCGATCTTGGAGTCGCGCCAGAGCTTCTCCACGGGGTAGTCCTTGACGAAGCCGTAGCCGCCGTAAAGCTCGATGGCTTTGGACGAGACGCGCTCGGCGACGCGCGACGAGTAGAGCTTGGCCATCGCCGCCTCCTTGACGAAGGGGAGGCCGGCGTCCTTCATCCGCGCGGCGTTGTAGACCAACAGGCGCGCGGCCTCCAACTCGGTCGCCATCTCGGCCAGCTGGAACTGGACGCCCTGGAACTGGTTGATGGGCTGCTTGAACTGCGTCCGCTCGGACGTGTAGCGCAGGGCGTGTTCGAGCGCGCCGCGCGCCAGCCCGATCATCTGCGCGCCGATGCCGATGCGCCCCTCGTTCAGCGTCTCGATGGAGATCTTGTACCCACGCCCCAACTCGCCGAGCACGTTCTCCTTCGGCACCTTGCAGCCGTCAAAAATAATCTCGGTGGTCGAGGAGGCGCGGATGCCGAGCTTGTTCTCCTTCTTCCCGACCGAGAAGCCCTCGAAGCCCTTCTCGACGATGAAGGCGGTGATGCCGCGGTAGCCGGCCTCGGGGTTGACGTTGGCGAAGGCGACGAAGACGCCCGCCTCGTTGCCGTTCGTAATCCAGAGCTTCTGCCCCGTCAGCTCGTAGTGGTCGCCCTTGTCCACCGCGCGCGTCGCCAGGGCGAAGGCGTCGGAGCCCGACCCCGCCTCGCTCAACGCGTAAGCGCCGACGGTGTCGGAGGCGAGGCGCGGCAGGTACTTCTTCTTCTGCTCGGGGCTCCCCCAGCGGATGAGCGCGTTGTTGACGAGCGTGTTCTGCACGTCCATCAGGACGCCGACCGAGGGGTCTACGCGCGACAATTCCTCGACGCCGACGATGGCCATGAAGAAGGACGCGCCCGTGCCGCCGTACTCCTCGGGCGTCTCGACGCCCATCAGCCCGAGGTCGAAGAGCTGTTTGAGCACCTCGGGCGACATCTTGGCGTGCTCGTCCATCTCCTCGACGCGCGGCCGTATCTCGCCCTCGGCGAACTCGCGCACGGAGGCGCGGAACATCTGCTCGTCCTCGGAATAGGAGGTCAGCGGCCCGACCCCATAACTTTCGGTTGCTGCTTTACTCATGGCGTAATTCTCACCGTATGAAGATTGATTTTGTAACGTCGTAGCATCGCTCAGACGCGCGCCTTTGGTCAAACGGCCAGCGGGGAGACCGCGCGCGGCGGCGGCATGCGCCGGACTCAGGGGGAGGGGCAGGCAATGGGGATGCTGACCGAGTTCGGGTTCTCCTCGCCGAGCTTGATGATTGGGGTTCTGGCGAGCAGTGTGGACTCCCGCCCGTCTGACAGCCTCACCACCGCCGACACGCGCACATCCCACTGGTTAGCCTGCCGCTGCGGGCGTCCCGCCGAAGTGTCTTGCAGGGACGCGTTGACGAAGGGCGGGCGGCCCCGGCGCGCGCCGACGGTGCTGCTCTTGCTGACGACGAGCACCAGCCCGCTGCATTCCTTGACGGGGAGGACGACGTCCCCGAGGTCGATGTTGAAGGTGTGCGTGGAATTCTTCGGCCACTCCTGACCGGCGCCGGCGGAGTTAACTCTCCCGACTTCGCGGCCGTTCGCGAGCAGGCGGATGCTCACCACGTCCCCCCTATTCTTGCTGTTGTTCGTGGTGAGGAAGGTCACGGCGAGCGACTTCAGGGTCACGCCCTGAGGTCGCTCGCACACCACCTTGAAACTCGCCGGGTTCGACTTAAGCTGATTCGGCGTAAGAACCTCGACCTCCACCCACCCGTCGTAACGCCGCAACTCGGTGCCGCCCAGCTCCAAGAACGTACCTATGGGCGCCATCCCCGTCCTGTCAATGGTCAGCGATTGGGGGGCAGAGAATGCGCCGCCGCCGCCACCGGTTGGGTTTGCGCCGTCATTCCTGACGAACCTGTAGGTGACCGTGCCGCGCCCGCTGGCGGTCATCATGCCCGCGAACCTTATCCGGGCGGGGCACGGCCCGGAGTAGTCAGCCGGGTTCGCCTCCAACGTCACGCCGGTCACGGTCAGCCCAGGCGGCGGGAGCGACGGCATGACCAAAATCATCATCTCCCGACTGGCTGCCCCACCCTTGGAGTCCGTGACCCTCAGCATAATCCTTATTTCCTTGACGGCGGGGTCGAGCCCGGTCGTGTCCAGAACCATCTCGGAATTTTCGGCTAAGTGCAGACTGCCGTTGTCAGCCTCCCAGTCAAATTTTAGCGTATCGCCGTCCGGGTCGGAGGCCGAAGCCGTTATTACCACCTGCTCACCGCGCACTATTACGGAACTTGCTGAGACTAACGAGATAATAAAAGGCGGCGAGTTGAATCGTGACCCGTTGTCGTTCGTGTTTCCATTGGTATTTCCGTTGACGTTGGTGTTAGTGCTTGCGTTGGTGTTCGCGTTGGTGTTCACATCGCCGAAGTTGGCATTGCCGACGTTCGTATCACCGCTGTTCGCGTTGGTATTGGCATCGGTGTTCGTGTTCGTGTTCGTGTTCGTGTTCGTGTTCGCGTTTGTGTTCGTATTGTCATTCGTGGTGCTCCGCCCCGGTTGCGGCGCGCCGTTGAAGATGCCAGACCAGACGGCGAGCAGCGCGGCGGCGGCGAGGAGGAGCGTGACGAGGAAGCGGCCGAGCGTGCGCCAGCCGAGCAGAGGGATGCCATGGCGGTAGAAGAGACGGCGCAGGCGGCGCGGCAGCAGCAGGTCGAGGAAGACGTTCGGCAGGCGTTCGAGGTATCGGACGAGCGTGCGGTCTTGAAGAATCTGGCCGAGGCGTACTTCGCGCAGCGTCTCGCGCAGTTGCGCTAGGCTCTCCTTGTCTTCCTTAAGGAGCCAGCGCTGGACGGCCAGCTCAAGCGCGTGCCTGTCGGAGGCGAACGTCCCCACGGGCGGGGCGTCACGTTCGAGGAAGCCGATGACGGCGGCGCGCACCTCGGCCAGCGCCGCCGGGTCTTCGCGCCCGAACTCCTCGACCAGCCGCCAGCGCGCCTCGTCCGGCATCGAGCCCGTGCGGAACCACGGCAGTCGCGCGAGCCGCAGCAGCTCATCCTCGCCGAACGCCACGCCGCCGCCCACCGCCGCGAGCGACCCGAGGCTCAGCGTCAGGTTCCATTGCAGCTCGGGGTAGACGGCGCACGCGCACGCCCAGCGGAAGACGCGCCCGCCGAGGTGCGCGCGCAACGCCTCGACGAATCGAGGGTCGTCGGGCGCGGGAGGCTGAGACCCGCCGCGCGGCCAGAGCGGCAGGCTGTCCACGACCAGCAGGTCGAAGCGCGCGGCGAGCGCCGCGACGCCCTCGGGCGTGGCGGGCGCGACCGTGAAGAGGTCGGCCAGCGCCTTCTCGCGCAAGCCCCAATGCGGCGCGGGCGTCAGCAGCGCGCGCTCCTGCCACTCCGAGAACAGACCCGCCCAGGCGGCGAGCCGGCCCGTCGAGGCGTCGAGCATCCCCTCGCCGTCGCCGAAGACGAGCAGGCGCTGCCCCGCGAAACGGTTCTGCAACTCCGAGAGGTGCGCGCACTCGCCGCCGCCCTCGTCGCAGCAGACGCGCGGGTCGCCCTCGTAGAAGAGACGCGTGAGGAAGAGCCCCTCGCGATCGAGCGCGCCCGCCAGCTCGTCGAAGAGCCGCGCCAGGTGGTCGCGCGGCGAGGCGCGGTCGATGAGGACGAGGTACTCGGGGACTTTGCTGTCGGGTCTGTAGCGGAAGTCCGGGAAGCCGAGCGCCGCGATGGTCGCCTTGACGGTGGCGGGCACGTCGAGCCGGTGGTACTCGCCCACCTGCCGCCGCCGCATCATCCGCGCGGCCTTGCGGAACTCGTCCGAGTCGTAGAGGCGCGGCGGCGCGGCCTCGACGCGCAGCGGCCACGCCGTCGGCGGCTTGCGCGGCGGGCGACGGCCGAGCACGAGCTTGCGCTTCAGGTAGAGGAGAAGCTCCGCGAGCAGGAGGATCGAGAACGGCACGGCGACCGCGAGCCAGTAGTAGAGCGGCGGCGGCGGGGTCTCTTTGATTACCGACGACGCCCCGGTCACCGTCGCCGCGTTGAGAGCGCCCGCGTTCACGTTCGCGCCGGCGTTCGTATTCAGCCCGACGTTCGCGTTCGTTCCGGCGTTGTTGTTTAGGCCGCCGTTCCGGTTGTCATTCCGTACGGCGTTCGAGTTCCGATTCGCGGCCGAGTTCGTGTTGACGGGCGGGACGCCGTTGGTGTTCGGGGCAACGTTCGTGACGGGGTCTAGGAGGGGAGCGAGTGCGGCCGCCGCGAGCGCGACGACGGCCAGCAGTAAGAGAATCGCGCCGGCGTAGGCGGGCGACTCCCACCAAGGCGTCGTCGTCGTCGCGGGCGCGGGCTGTGTGTCTCCGGTGGGGGGGAGCGTGTCGGAGCGCGCGCGGACGTGCTCGACGTAATCGTCGAAGACTTTGTAAAACCTCTCCTGCTGCTTCAGGTCTCTTGCGAAGACGGGGCAGAGCAGCGTCTTCAAAGTCTCGTCGTCGGCCTCGCCGTCGGCCTCGTCTCCGGGCGCGTCGCCGGCGGCCGCGTGCGAGGGCGCGAGCATGAGGTATGCGTCGACGAGCGCCTGCACGTGCAGGTACTGTTCCACGCCGATGGCGAAGCCCCGGTCGCGCAGGTAGAGCAGGAAGTCCAGATGGACGGGGTCGCCGTCCGCGTGCCTCTGCGTCATGCCGGAGCTTGTCGCCGCGCCGCCTGCGCGTCGAGGTCATCTTTGTACTTGAGTAGCACGGGGTAGGTCGAGGCCAGTGCCGCGGCATGCGAGGGGTTGCCCGCGTCGATGCCCCTCTTGCCGAGGACGCGCAGCCACGCCAGCAGTTCCGCGGTCGCGGGCGGCTTCCTCAGCTGCTTGTTGGTCCTGATTTCGAGGAAGTGTGTCAGCGCGTGGCTCAGCATATCGCCGCTCAGCCCGCCGTCCCCTTCGCCCAGACGGCTGCGGACGATCTCGGCGAGCCGCGCGGAGTCGTCGTCGGGGAATTTGATGTAGTAGAAGACGCAGCGGCGTAGCAGCGGCTCGGGGAGGTTCTTCTCGGCGTTGCTGGTCAGGATGACGATGGGCCTGTAGCGCCCCGGCGCAGAGAAGGTGCGCCCGGTCTCCCGGACGGTGAAGGACATGCTCACGATCTCGTTGAGCACGTCGTTGGGCAGGTCGCGCGGGGCCTTGTCTATCTCGTCGATGAGCACGACCGAGCGCACGGGCCCCATGCCCCTCTGCTCCGGCGGCAGGAACGGGTCGGCCTCCTTCGGCGACATCGCCAGGAGGATGGCGCGGCCGAGCGCCTCGTAGGTGATGTATTTCTCCACGTCGAGCGCTTCACGCCCGCCGTCGCCGCCCTTGCGGAACTGCGCGTCGTGGAAGTGCGCGAGCGAGTCGTAGCGGTAGAAGAGGTCTCTGGCGGTCGAGGTGGTCTTCGTGTTGAATGTGAGCGGCTCGGGCAGTCCCAGCTCGTGTGCGACGCTGCGCGCCAGCTGGGTCTTGCCCGTGCCGGGCTCGCCCGTCACGAGCAGCGGCTGGCCGAGCATCAGCGCGGCGTTGACGGCGTTGACCAGCCCCAGCTCGGCGCGGTACCCGCCGGGGTCGTCGGGCGGGACGAGCCGCTCGTAGTCGGGCAGCCGCCGCGCGCCGTCCGTCGCCCTCGTCCCGTCGCCCGCATAGTAGAGAAAGTCTGTCTCTTGCGTCATGCCACCTCGCTCACGATCCGTGTGTGGATGTTCCTCAGCGACGACTCGACCTCGCGCATGTTGCGGCACTTGTACTGCCGCCCCTGCTTGTCCGTCAGGATGACGACGGCCGCCCGCTCTATCTCGGCCTCGTCGTCGCTGACGTGGTTGTCGCGCAGCCACTTCGTCACGTGCTTCTTCTCGACGCAGGTCAGCTCGTCGAGCACCGCGCAGGCAGCGTGCGCGGGCGCCGCCGCCAGCGCACGCGCCGGCTCCTTCGCGCGCTTGGGCTCGACCGCCCGCTCGGGCGCGGCGGCGATTCCGCGCAGCGAGCGCTCGACGCGCCGGCTGAGCCCGAAGGGGCTGGCCCGCCGGAGTCTGCGCCAGAAGGCCCACAGCCCGTCGCGTCGCGCGTCCGGGTAGACGAAGTTGATGAAGACGACGCACTGCGGCACCGGCGGCTCGGCCTTCAACCCGTCGAGGAATCCGAGGTACCAGCGCAGCAGCGACTCGGAAGTCCTGTCCCAGAGCTGCGCGTGCACCTCATGCTGGAAGACGACGACGGAGCAGAGCGAACCCCCGAGCAGCCCGCGTAGCGCCGCCGCCGAGTAGTCCGAGCGCTTGACGACGTAGTCGGGGTCGAGCGCCTCGAAGAGCGTGGAGGTCAGCGCGTCCTGCCGCGACTGTAGGTCGTCCGAGTATTGCCAGCCGAGGTCGATCCGCTTGACCTTCGCGCCCTTCTCGCCCGACCGCTCAGTCGCGTAGGTCTGAATCCGCGTCTCGCAGAGCCGCCGGACGAAGCTCCAGTGGTTCTGCCCCTCCTCGCCGCGCACGACGCAGACGAGCGGTAGGCCGGGGCGGTAGTCGCCGGCGAGGCGCAGGTATCTGGCGAAGGCGGCCTCTTGGTGTTCGCGGTCGCACGTGCGCGGGACGTTGGCGCTCGGGTTGGGCGGCGTCCGCTTCCGCTCGGTCGCCGCCGCGCTCTCCCAGTTCCTGACCGACGTGACGACGAGCCGCGCCAGCTCCTCCGGCGTGGCGAAGGGGCTCCCGGCGGCGTTGGTGTCAAACACGAGGCGGCGGAACTTCGCCTGCCGCTCGCGCTTGTCGTCCGCCTCTATCATGTCGGCCTCGACGTGGAACTTCGGCGGGGTGAGGAACATCAGGCGCGGCTTGTTGTAGTCGTGCGCCGCGTGGTACTCCAGCTCGGTGAAGGACGAGGCGCTGCCCGGCGGGCTGCTGCCGTGCAGCGGGCCGACGATGCCGACGAAGAGGTCGCACTCGCCGACCGCCCTGCGGCACTGGTCGATGGGCGAGGCGGCGCGCGAGAGGAAGTCCTCCATGCGGACGCACTTGTATCCGTCCATCTGCTGAACGGCGCGGTAGACCGCCTCCCTGTAATCCGACAGGTCTCTGGCGGTCGAGCTGAGAAAGACTTTTGTGATCTCGGACATGAGCGGACAGTCTGGAAAGAGTCGGCCGAATGCCTCGGGGCCGTGGAGACGTGACCCGGCCCGGAAGCGAGGACGGAGAGGATAGCAGAAAGGCCACGCCGGGTCACCAGCAAAGATTGCGGGCCGGGCGTCGCCGGGCCGACTCCTCAGGCGTCGGGCGCGACGCCCAAGTCCTCGCCGGAGGGAATGCCGCCCGCGCGCAGCTCGTCGTGGCCGGGGATGTCGGCGGCCTCGATGGTGGAGAGGATTTCGCGGTCAACTTTAGGAAGCGAGACGAGGCGGTTGGCCTGCTTGCTGAGCGTGGCCTCGAAGAGGTTGCGCGCGGCGCGCGCGTTGCCGAACGTCTCGTCGCGCGAGGCGCAGAGCACGCCGAAGACCGACGTTAGTTCACCCTCCGCGCCCTCCGTAATCTTGAAGTCGGACTTCTTGCAGAAGGCTTTGAAGATGTGTACGAGCTGCTCGACGCCGTAGTCGTCGAAGTGTATGTGCTTGTTGAAGCGCGAGCGTAGGCCGGGGTTCGAGTCGAGAAAGTCCTGCATCCGCCCCGTGTAGCCGGCGACGATGACGACCAGCTCGTCGCGGTGGTCTTCCATCATCTTCAAAAGCGTCTCGACCGCCTCGCGGCCGAAGTCGTTCTCGCCGCCGGCGGCGAGCGAGTACGCCTCGTCGATGAAGAGGACGCCGCCGAGGGCCTTCGTCGTCACCTCGCGCACCTTGATCGCGGTCTGGCCGACGTAGCCGGCGACGACCCCCGCGCGGTCGGTCTCGACCAGGTGGCCGCGCTTGAGCACGCCGAGCGTGCGGTAAATCTGCGCGACGAGCCGCGCGACCGTCGTCTTGCCCGTGCCGGGGTTGCCGTAGAAGACGAGGTGGCGCGAGGCCGGCAGAGCCTTCAAGCCCTGCTCCTCGCGAAGCTTCTGAACCTTGAGGAAGTTGATGAGCTGGCGCACGTCGGCCTTGACGCGTTCGAGCCCGACGAGCGCGTCCATCTCGGCCAGCAGCTCTTCGAGCGGGCGCGGCGGCGGCAGCTCCTCCTCGGGCACCTCGGGCGTGGCCGCGTCGGGCGTCCTCTCGGGGTGATTCTTCGCGCCCGCGGGCGCGTCCGCCGCGCGGCCGGGGTAGAGCGTCTGCTTGAACTCGGCGAGCGCGGACTCTTCGACCGGCGTCACCTTGCCGTCGCTCTTGATGACGAGGTTGGCGAAGTGGAAGAGCGTCTGCCGTGCGCGGTCGGCGAAGTTGGTGCCGTGGCGCGAGTCGTAGGTTTCGAGGTAAGAGACGCTGACCGGCGTGCGGTCGAGCCGCTTGAGCAGGTGCGGAGGCAAGTCCGTCGAGTCGCGCAGCGGGAACGTGTCGGGCGCGGCCGTGAGGTTGAAGAGTCGGCAGACCTGCTCGTAATAAGTTTGCTTCGCGGCTTCGGAAGCCTCGCGCAGGTCGATGAAACGCTGCGCGGTCAGCTTCAGGTGGTTGTCGAGCACGGACTGCGCGTCCGGCGCGCCCCCGCCGCGCCAGACCATCAGGATGCTCTCGCCGAGCGGCGCGACCAGCGCTTCGAGCGTGCGCCGCACCGCGGCCGCCAGCCTCTTATTCTCCTCGTCCAGCAGCACGCGCCTCAGTTCTCCTCCAAATTTTCACGCTTCACGGGCGCGCGATTATAGCACCGGGGGCGTGCCCGAGACCTGCGCGACCCGACGAAAACAGTCCCGCAGAAAATGAAGAAGCCGCCAGAGGTTCCGGCGGCATTTGCTTCTGCTGATTGTTGACCTTGATAGCGCGTACGGGACTCGAACCCGTGGTCTCCGCCTTGAGAGGGCGGCGTGTTAGCCGACTACACCAACGCGCCAAAAACGAGGCGATTATAGATGCGTCCGTTTGAGTTGGCAAGCGCGTGGCGCGTCGCGGGGCGGGACTTTCGGGCGGCGGCCGGGGCGGTGTTATACTTCGGCCGGCGCGCCTCTCCCGAGTCCCGCGCGCATTTGAAACGCTTCCCACGGCCGCAAGTTTTCAGAGAGTCGGACACTTCTAACTGGTAGAGAACCTCCTCGTCGAATCGAACGACGCCGCGCACGAGCCCGCCAGAAACAGACAGACGCCGCCGGACTTTGAACTCGGAATCGAGGGCTTCACCTACGGTGACCTACACCGTCCCGTGCGTCTGCGCGCGCTGGCCGAGGCGTTCTACGCCGAGGTCGAAAGCTCCGACGCGGCGCTGCACGCTTCGCTCTCGGAATACATCACCTCGCGCGGCGAGAACTTGAAGGGGACGAGGGCGGAGTCCGAACTGCTCATCGCCGCCGCGCCGCACCTCTCAAGGTTCGTCGCGCGTCTGTTCCGCATAGAGCCGGAGCGGGAGCGCCTAGCCGAGAGCATCAGGGCGCAGGACCCGGTCTTCCAGTTCAAGCAGTTCGTACAGCGGCGCGCGACGAAGAGCTTCCCGGCCGAAAAGGCGGCGGCCGTTGACGTGGAGGGGGCGGACGCCGCGCTCGAACTTCTCCGGCACGCGGCGTTCGCAGACACGCTGGGCGACGACCGCGAGCTGGGCGTGGCGCGGATGACCGTCATGCTCTTGGAGTGGGAGAAGAACTACCCGAAGGAGGGCGTCCGTCAGGAGGAGACGTGGTCGGACGAGCGCGCGCGTGAGACTTCGGCCGCCGCGTCGAGGCTGGCGGGGACGCGCGCCGGCGAGGCGCTCGCGGCGTGGCGCGCGGCGGACGGCGAGGGAGTCGCCGACGAAAATCGCGCGTTCGTGCGCGCGGCGCTGCGGCTCGTCGAAGCGTGGGCGGCGGCGCACGCGCTGCGGCCGGAGGCGAGGGAGAGGGTGAAGGGCTGGGTAAGTTTCCGCTTCCCGCACCCGCTCAACTACGAGCACCTCGTCCAGCTCGAACGCCCCGAGGCCGACCTGCCCGAGCTGATGCGCGGCCCCGACAAGAACCTGCGCCGCCGAGACGGCTTCAAGCTCACCGACAAGCGCTACACGCAGCGCGAGGTGCTCGAAGAGGTTCACTACTGCCTCTACTGCCACGAGCGCGACAAGGACTCCTGCTCGAAGGGGCTGAAGGAGCGCGACGGCTCGTTCAAGAAGAACCCGCTCGGCATCGTTCTACAGGGCTGCCCACTCGACGAGAAGATCTCCGAGATGCACGTCCTACAGCGCGACGGCGACTCCATCGGCGCGCTCGCCGTCGTCGTCATCGACAACCCGATGTGCCCGGGCACGGGGCACCGCATCTGCAACGACTGCATGAAGTCGTGCATCTTCCAGAAGCAGGAGCCGGTCAACATCCCGCAGGCAGAGACCGGCGTGCTGACGAACGTCCTCGGGCTTCCCTTCGGCGTCGAAATCTACGGCCTGCTCACGCGCTGGAATCCGCTCAACGCGAAGCGCCCTTACGCGCTCCCATACAACGGCAGGAACGTGCTCGTCGTCGGCTTAGGCCCCGCCGGCTACACGCTCGCGCACTTCCTCCTGAACGAGGGCTTCGGCGTCGTCGGCATCGACGGGCTGAAGATAGAGCCGCTGGATGACGAGTTGACCGGCGACGGCGGACGGCGCGTGCCGCGCGCGGTGCAGAACGTCGGCGAGATAGAGCAGGAGCTTGACGAGCGCGTGCTCGCGGGCTTCGGCGGCGTGTCGGAGTACGGCATCACGGTGCGCTGGGACAAGAACTTTCTGACGCTCATGCACCTGACGCTCGCGCGCCGCGAACGCTTCCGCTTCTACGGCGGCGTGCGCTTCGGCGGGACGCTGGGGATTGAAGACGCTTGGGAGCTGGGCTTCGACCACATCGCGGTCGCGACCGGCGCGGGCAAGCCGACGCTCGTCTCGATGAAGAACAATCTGATACGCGGCATACGCAAGGCGTCGGACTTCCTGATGGCCTTGCAGTTGACGGGCGCGGCCAAGCCCGACTCGATGGCGAACTTGCAGGTGCGTCTGCCGGCGGTCGTCATCGGCGGCGGGCTGACCGCCATCGACACCGCGACCGAGCTGTTCGCCTACTACCCCGTGCAGGTCGAGAAGATGCTCGAACGCTTCGAGGCGCTCGGCGAAGAGTTCGGCGAAGACGCGGTCTGGAAGCGTTTCGACGCGGAGGAGCGCGCCGTGCTCGAAGAGTACGTCGCGCACGGGCGCGCGGTGCGCGGGGAGCGCGCGCGCGCGGCGGCGGCCGGCGAGGAGCCGGACTTCGTGCCGCTCGTGCGCTCGTGGGGCGGCGTCTCCATCGTCTACCGCAAGCGGCTGATTGACTCGCCGGCCTACAGGCTCAACCACGAGGAGGTCGCGAAGGCGCTCGAAGAGGGCATCCACTTCGTCGAGAATTTGTCGCCGTCCGAGGCGGTGCCGGACGAGCACGGCGCGGTCGCGGCGCTCGTCTTCGAGCGCGTGACGCGCGACCCCTCGACGGGGAAGTGGAACGTCAACTGCGACGACCGCCTGCGCGTCCCCGCGCGCACCGTCTGCGTCGCGGCGGGCACGAGCCCGAACACCATCTACGAGCGCGAGCGCCCCGGCACCTTCGCGCTCGACGACTGGAAAGAGTTCTTCGCGCCGCACAAGGTTGAGAGGGTTGCCGACGGAACGTTCAAGCTCGTCCCGGCCGCGAAGGGCGAGCCGGGATTCTTCACCTCGTACGAGGGCGGCGGGCGCTTCGTCACCTACTACGGCGACAACCACCCCGTCTACGCGGGCAACGTCGTCAAGGCGATGGCGTCGGCCAAGGACGGCTTCCCCGAAGTCGTCGCGCTCTTCGCCGATGAGCTGGCGGCGCTGAAGGACGAAGACCAGCAGGCGCGCGACGCGTCCTTCGAGCGGCTTTCGGCGACTTTCGACGAAAATCTCGTCGCGCGCGTCGAGCGCGTCGAGCGTTTGACCCCGACCATCGTCGAGGTCGTCGTCCGCGCGCCGATGCAGGCGCGCAAGTTCCACCCGGGTCAGTTCTACCGGCTGCAAAACTACGAGACCGACGCGCCGCTCGTCGAAGGCACGCGGCTGACGATGGAGGGGCTGGCGCTGACGGGCGCGTGGGTGGACAAGGACGCGGGGCTCCTGAGCCTCATCGTGCTTGAGATGGGCGCGTCGTCTCGGCAGTGCGCGCTGCTGCGGCCGGGTCAGCAGGTCGTCGTGATGGGGCCGACGGGGACGCCGACCGAGATTCCGGAGGGCGAGACCGTGCTGCTCGCCGGCGGGGGCTTGGGCAACGCCGTGCTCTTCTCCATCGCGAAGGCTTTGAAGGCGGCGGACAACCGCGTCGTCTACTTCGCCGGGTACAAGGCGGGCGAAGACCTCTTCAAGCGCGAGGAGATAGAGGAGGCGACCGACATCGTCGTCTGGTCTACGGACACGGGCGCGGAGGTCGAGCCGCGCAGGCCGCAGGACAGGCACTTCCGCGGCAACATCGTGCAGGCCATGACCGCCTACGCCGAGGGCGCGTTCGGCCCGCCGCCCTTCGCCCTGCGCGAAGTTGACCGCATCATCGCCATCGGCTCAGACCGCATGATGGCCGCGGTTAAGGCCGCGCGCCACGGCGTGCTCGCGCCGCACCTCAAAAAAGAGCACGTCGGCGTCGGCTCGATCAACAGCCCGATGCAGTGCATGATGAAGGAGGTCTGCGCGCAGTGCCTCTGCCGGCACGAAGACCCCGAGACGGGCAAGGAGACTTTCGTCTTCTCGTGCTACAACCAGGATCAGCCGCTCGACCTCGTGGACTTCCGACACCTCAACGCGCGGCTGCGCGCCAACACCGTTCAGGAGAAGCTCTCCAACCTCTGGCTCGACCGCCTGCTCCGCGCGCGGTGATCTCGGAGGGGCGGCTCAACCTTTCGAGCGCGCGCGCTCGGACGTGAGGCGGCGGTAGGCTTCGTCGCGCGTCAGCCCCAGCTCGCGCGCGGCCCGCTTGAGCGCCGCGCGCGGGTCGAGCCCTTCCGATTCGAGCGCGGCGACCAGCGCCCCGACGCTCGCCGCCTCACCCGAAGCCCCGGCCGTGCCTTCCTGCTCTATCACGTCGCGGTCGATGACGAGCACCATCTCGCCGCGCGCCGCGCCCTCGGCCGAGAAGCGCTCGGCCAGCTCGCTCAGACGGCCCCGGGCAATCTCCTCGTGGAGCTTGGTCAGCTCGCGCGCGACCGCCGCCTCGCGCTCGCCGAGAACCTCGCGCGCGTCGGCGAGCGCGTGCGCGATGCGGTGCGGCGTCTCGTAGAAGACGAGCGTCGCGCGCAGGGCTTTGACCGAGGCGAGCTTCTCGCGGCGCGCGTGAGAGCGCGCGGGCAGGAAGCCGCCGAAGTAGAACTCGTCGGTCGGAAGCCCCGACGCGGTGACGGCGGCGACGAAGGCCGTGGGGCCGGGGACGGGGACGACGCGCAAATCCCGCTCGACGCAGGCGCGCACCAGACGGTAGCCGGGGTCGTTGACGCCGGGCGTGCCCGCGTCCGAGACGAGCGCGACGGTTCCGCCCCCTTCAATCGTCCGCGCCAGCTCGTCGGCGCGCTCGCGCTCGTTGTGCTCGTGGTAGCTCAGGGTGCGCGCGCGTATCCCGAAGTGTTCGAGCAGCGAGCGCGTCCGCCGCGTGTCCTCGCACGCGACCACGTCCGCCTCCGCCAGCACGCGCAGCGCGCGCCGCGTCACGTCCTCAAGGTTCCCGATGGGCGTGGCGACGAGGTAGAGCGTCCCTGCGTTCTCCGGCATGGTGACAGGATACAGGAGGAAGTAGACGGTAGACAGTAGCCGGTAGAAAGACAGGCGGCGCGCTCGGCTGATGACCGAGACGCGCCGCCTGATTTTTTAATCTACCGACTACTGACTACTTCCTCTGACTACTTCCTCACTCGTACCGGCGGTTGCGACGCCAGTCGTCGTCGCCGTTGTAGCCGCGGTCGTCGTTGAAGCGCAGGTTGTAGATGTTTGCGACGGCGCGCAGGTCGGAGCGAATCTGGTTCCAGTCGCTCGCGGTGCGCGAGTCGAGGCGCACGCGGCTGAGCATGCGGCTGAAGCGCGAAGCCTCCTGGAGCAGTCGGCTCGCCTCGTCGCGGCTTCCCTGTAGGTAGTCGCTGTCGCCGGCGACGCCACGGAAGCGGCCGGCGGCGTCGCGCAGGTCGCGCGCCTCGTTGTTGATGCGGTCTTCGCGGTTCGAGCCGTTGATGCGGCTGTTGTCGAGCAGGCGGTCAACGTCGCGCTGTAGGTCGCGGCTGCGGTCGTCGATGCGGCGCGCGAGTTCGCGGAGCTGTCGGCGCTCGTAGTCGTTCAGGTGCGCGCCCCTCCCGCGGGTGCCGCGGCCGTCGTCGCGCCGGTCGCGGCGCCAGTCCTCGTCGCGGTCGCGCTGGCGCTGATCCTGCTCGGCGCGGTCGCGGATGCGATCCCAGATGGACTGGGCGCTGGCGGACGCGGGGGCGAGGAACGTGGCGAGGGCGACGGCGGCGAAGGTCAGAACGGTGAAACGTCGGCTAGTCATTTTCATCTCTCCTTCAAAATATCTGCCGCTTCCGACCGGGGAAACGCTGGGGCCTGCGGCAACCATCCCGACGCGCGTTTTGGCAACCGCCGTGCCGCGAAGAGAATTTCTGAGGACGCCGGGGAGAGTGCCTGAAAACGACGCGCCGCGTCAGACTGACGCGGCGCGCGACGAAGCGCGGCCTCGTCCCAAAACGTGCAGGCCGCGCCGCAAATCGTGAGGAAGAAAGGAGACGGAAGTCAGTAGCCAGTAGACAGTAGACGGTAGAAAAACCTTCTTTAGCAAATCATCAGTGAGTCGGCGACAACGCCCTCGACGCGGAGCGCTACTGACTACTGTCTACTTGTTGTCTTTCAGTCGAGCAGGCGTGCGAGGTGCCGGCGGAGGTCTTCGGGGCGGAGTTCGGTGCGCGCGCCGGTCTTCTGGTCGATGACGAACCAGCGGGGCTCGGAGTCGGGGAGCGGGAGGAGCAGAAGCTCCTGGCCGGCGCGCGCGTTGCCGAAGTGGCCGAGGAGCGCGGAGGCGAGCCCGCCGCCGCGCACGATGCCGTCGAGCGGGGCGCGCGGCCAGCCAGCCTCGACCGTCAACTGCCGCACGCCGTGCTTCAGGACGAGGCGCGCGCCCACCATCGAAGAGTTGCCGACGCGGAAGCGGTGCGCGTCCGTGCGCGCGAGCGCGAGCCCCGCGCCCGCGCGGTTCAGCTCGCCCGCCGCCGCCGTGAAGAGTTCGAGCAGCCACTCGACCGCGCGCGTGCGCGCCGCGTCGTTGGCCGCGCGGAGGTCGAGGTATTCGAGCACGTCGCCGCGCGCGCCGCCCCCCGCGCGCTCGCGCGCCTCGGCCAGTTTCCGCTCGTACTCTTCGTCGAAGCTGCCCACAGACCACGCCCCGCACGGTCGGATTTATCGCCCGGCCCGCGTTCGCGCCCCGGCGCGCGGCGATGTTATCATGCCCGCACACAAGTCGTTCAACAGACCCGACGGACGAACCCGATTCACTGACGCGAGGTTCAATTTCCCGACACACGCAATGAGACCGACACAGATTTTTCGCAGACCGGCGGCAGCGCTGCTGATACTGCTCGCGCTGCTGCTCGCCCAGACGACGCCCGCCGTCGCGCAACGCCGCCGCGCCGCCGCCGCCCCCGACCCGCGCGCGCCGGCCGACGCGACCCGGGCGGTGCGGCCGTCAGCCCTCCGCCGCCCGCGCCTCGTGCTGCTCATCGCGGTCGACCAGTTTCGCTACGACTACCTCGAACGCTTCGGCGACCTGTTCGGCGCGGGGGGGCTGCGCCGGCTTTTGCGCGACGGCGCGAGCTGGGCCGAGTGCAACTTCGACCACGTCCCGACCGAGACCGCGCCCGGCCACGCGACGATGATGACGGGCGCGTGGCCCTCCGAGACCGGCATCGTCGCCAACGACTGGTACGACCGCGCCGAAGGCAAGCGCGTCAACAACGTGCAGGACGACACGGTGCGCCCGCTCGGCGGCGGAGACCGCGAGGCGGCTTCGAGCCCGCGCAACCTACTCGCCTCGACGCTCGGCGACCAGTTGAAGATGGCGACCGCGGGGCGGGCCCGGGTCGTCGGCGTCTCGTCGAAGAACCGCGGCGCCATCCTGCCCGCCGGGCGCATGGCCGACGCCGCCTACTGGTACAGCACGCAGACCGGCCAGTTCGTCTCCTCCACATACTACTTCGACCGGCTGCCCGACTGGGTCGCGCGCTTTAACGCCGCGCGCCCGGCCGACAAGTTCTTCGGCGCGAAGTGGGAGCGGCTGCTCCCCGCCGCCGAGTACGAGCGCCGCGCGGGGCCGGACGACACGCCGTGGGAGAGGGGAACCGACAAGCGCTCCTACGTCTTCCCGCACGTCCTCGACGGCGGGCTCAAAGAGCCGGGGCCGGGCTTCTACTCGGCGCTCGACTACTCGCCCTACTCGAACGACCTCGTGCTCTCGCTCGCGGAGGCGGCGCTGGCGAACGAGCGTCTGGGCGAGGACGAAGACACGGACGTGCTCACGGTCAGCTTCTCGGCCAACGACATCGTCGGCCACCGCTACGGCCCCTACAGCCAGGAAGTGATGGACATCACGCTGCGCGTAGACCAGCAGATAGAGCGGCTGCTCAAGGCCGTGGACGCGCGCGTCGGGCTCGCTAACACGGTCGTCGCCTTCACGGCCGACCACGGCGTCGCGCCGTCGCCCGAGCACGCGACGGCGATGCGGCTGCCGGGCGGGCGCGTGAGGGTGACGGACGTTATGACGGCCGTGCGCAACCGCATCCGAGCGCGCTACGGGAAGCCGGGCGAGCGCGACACGACCGAAGACTACGTCCAGATTTTTTCCAACGGCCACATCTACTTCAACCGCGCCGCGCTCGACCGCGACGGCGTGCGGCAGGAGGAGATCGAGCGCGTCGCGGGCGAGGCGGCGCTCGCCGTGCCCGGCGTCTCGCGCTACTTCACGCGGACGCAGCTCACGACGGGCGCCGTCCCGCCGGCCGACGCGGTCGCGCGGCGCGTGCTGCACGGCTACAACCCGAGGCGCAGCGGCGACGTGGTCGTCATACAGGAGTCGTACAAGTACCTCTCCGACTACACGGCCATCGCCAACCACGGCACGCCCTACCGCTACGACACGCACGTCCCGCTCGTCATCATGGGCGGGGGCGTCGTGCCGGGCCGCTACCTCCAACCCTCGACGCCCGCCGACATCGCGCCCACGCTCGCGCGCATCCTTAACGTCGAGCCGCCGAGCAACGCCACCGGGCGTGTGCTCTCCGAAGCGTTCAAGTGAGAATTATGAAACGGACACTCTCAAGCTTCACCCTGGCGATTCTCCTGTCGGCGACCGCCGCGACCGTCATCGTCGCCGGGCAGAAGGGCGCTTCCGCCGCGAAGACGCCCGCGCAGAAGGGGAAGGCGAAGGCCGCCCCCAGGACGACGCCCGCGAAGCCGGCCGACGAGGAGGCGCTCAAGGCCGAGCTTGACGAGGTCGTCAGGCTCGAAGCGGCCGCGCGCGTCGAGCGCCTGAAGGCTTTCGTCAAGGCGAACCCGGACACGCCGCAGACGCTGCGCGCGAAGGAGCTTCTGACGAGCGCGCGCGCCGCGCTCGGCGACGAGCGTCTGCGCGCGGGCGACCGCGCCGCCGCCCTCGAACTCTTCCGCGCGGCCGTCGCCGAGGCCCCGCAGGGGATGTCCGACAGGCTCTTCGCCGAGGTCGTCTCGCAACTGCCCGGCAACCTCTACGTGCTCGGCGAGCGCGAGGCCGGGATGGAACTCGCGCGCGCGGTCGAGGCGCGCGCCGAAGGCAGCGCCGCGCGCCTGCTCGCGGTCGCCTCGTTCTACCTCGGCGTCGAGCAGATAGAGGAGGCGGCGCGGCTCGCGCGCGCGGCCGTCGCGGCGCAGCCCGACTCGGCCGCCGCGCACCAGGCGCTCGGGACGGCGCACCGCCTCTCGCTCCGGCTCGACGAGGCGGAGGCCGAGATGGCGCGCTCCGTCGAGCTGGACCCGAAGAACGCGCCCGCGCGCCGCGCGCTGGCCGAACTCAAGCGCGCGACGGGCAAGCCCGACGAGGCGGCGGCGCTCTACAGGGAGCAGCTCGCGGCGGACGCGGGCGACCGTAACGCGCGCGCCGGGCTCGTCCTCGCGCTCTTCGAGTCGGGGCGGCGCGAGGATGCCGAGCGAGAGTTGCAGTCGGCGCAAGGGGGTGACGTGCGCGACCTGCCGCTGCTGGTCGGCGCGTCCTACTGGTACGCGGCGCGCGGCGAGGGCGCGCGCGCTCTTGAGCTGGCCGAGAAGGCCGTCGCCTTCGAGGCGCGCTTCGGCTGGGCGTGGGCGCGCGTCGCGCAGGGGCGCGCCCTGCTCGTGCTCAAGCGCCCGCTCGAAGCCGAGCGGGCGATGAGGCACGCGCGGCGCTTCGGCAACTTCGCGACGCTCGACTACGAGCTGGCCGCCGCGCTGGCCGCCTCGGGTCTTTACGCGGAGGCGGCCGAACAGCTCTCGCGCTCGTTCGCGCTCAGGGACGGGAAGATAGTCGCGCGGCTCGCCGGGCGCGTCGAGTCGTCGGCCTCGGACTTTAACGAGCTGCTCGCGCCCGAGCGCCGCGCGAGCCTCGCGCAGTTCGCGGGCGCGTCCCCGGCCTCCGAGGCGAGGACGTTGAAGGCGCTGCTCGCGCTGCGGCAGGCGACGGCCGGCGAGACGCCGAGCGAGCGCGCCGCCGCCGACGCCGCGCGCGAGTTCGGCGCCGGCGACGACGAGATGCGCGCCTACCGCAACCTCTACGCGGCCGGGCTGCTGGCGGCGCACGGCGGCGCGCACGCGGAGGTTCTGGCACGCGCCGAGGCGGCCATCGGCGGCGTCGAGCCGGCGCTCGGGCTGGCGCACGCGCCCATCGCGCTCTTCGCCGACACGGACGAGATGAGGGAGCTGCGCCGTCAGGTCGTCGAGAAGGACGCGCCGCTCAACATGCTCGGCGTGCAGCGCGACATGCTCTCAAGGGTCTTGCGCGGGCGGATAGAGGCGATGGCCGGCTGGGCGCTCTACAAGCAGGGGCAGACGGCCGAGGCGGCGGTGCGCCTGCGGCGCGCGGTGAGCGTGCTGCCCGAAGGCTCGCACTGGTGGCGCACGGCCGAGTGGGAGCTGGGCGCGGCGCTCGAAGCGAGCGGGAGCGGGCGCGACGCGCTGGCCGCGTACGTCACGAGCTACCGCGCGCAGCCCGACCCGAAAATGCTGCCCACCATCGAGGCGCTCTACAAGAAACTCAACAACGGCTCGACGGGCGGGCTCGAACAGCTCTTGCAGGCGCCCGCGGCCGCCGCCAACACGCGCACGCCGCCGCGCCCCCCCGCGTCTGATGCGACGACCCCCGCGCAGTCGTCAACGACCGAGGCGACGACGACAAACCCGGCCGCGTCGAGCACGACCACGCCGGCCCCGGAGCCTACGCCCGCAGAGACTCCTTCGGCCACGCCCGAGCCGACCCCTTCAGCGACGCCGACGGCCGAGCCGACCCCTTCGACTCCGCCCGCGTCGCCGCCGGCCCCGGAGACGCCGTCACCTTCGCCCGAGCCTTCGCCGTCGGCCACGCCCGAGGCGACGCCGGCGACCTCGACTCCGACGCCCGAGCCCTCGCCCGCGCCGAAAAGGACCGAGCCGGGCGGCAGGTGCGTGCTGACCGCCGCCGAGCCTTCGCTCAACGTCAAGAGCAACGGCGGCTCGGGCACCGTCGCCCTGAGCATCGACAACTACACGGGCAGCACGCCCGCGCGCATCGACTCCTCGACCCCGAACTGGGCCGACATCGTCATCCTCGCCGAGCCGCGCAGCCCGGCCGACGACCCCGGCCTCGCGCGCTTCACCATTACCTCGATCAGCAGGAAGACCGGCGCCTTCGTCGCCATCTTCAAATCGGCCTGCGGCACACAGCAGGTCACGGTCAACGTTCAATAGCTGTCGGCTGTTAGCCGTCGGCTTTTAGCCAAGCCCCCCTCAATCTGCTTTAAGCTAACAGCCGACAGCTATCTCACAGGTGCGCCGAGAGTCGGGCGGCGAGGACTTGTTTGGGCTGGACTCCGACGATGCGCTCGACCTCCCGGCCGTTCCTGTAGACGAAGAGCGTGGGGATGGACTGGATGCGCAGCGCGGCGGCCGTCTGCGGGTTGGCGTCCACGTCGAGCTTGGCGACGCGGTAAAGGCCGGCCGACTCCGAAGCCAGCTCGTCGAGCACGGGCGCTAACATGCGGCACGGGGCGCACCACGCCGCCCAGCAGTCGAGCAGCACGGGGCGCGCGTTCGACTCCTCGACCACCTCGCGCGCGAACGTCCGGTCGGTCACGGCCACGGGCTTCGACCCGCCCGCCTTCTCGCCCGCCTTACTCGACGCCCGCGGAGTCTCGCCGCCCGCGCCGCCCGCGTCGCCTTGTAGTCCCGCGCCGCACCTGCCGCACACGGGCTGCTTGCCGACGACGGTCACGCGCTCGTCTACGCGGTTCTTCGCGCCGCACTTCGGACAGGCCACAATCGACATCTCGACGCACCCCCCAAGCCCCGCCGGGAATTTTCACGCTCCGTTTGCCCGAGAGTTTGACACAACCCCGCGCGGCGGCGGAAGCGCGGAACCGACGCGCCCCCGTTCGCGGGGCCCGCGCGTTTCGTTGTAATATTCCCCCGTACTTTTCTCCCGCACAATTCACCCGGACGAAGGAAGTGTTAAGCCTGATGCGACACACTCGCGCGAAGACGCTTGCCCTCGCGGCGTGCCTCGCCACGCTACAGTTCGCCGCCGCGGCCGTGCGCGCGCAAAGCCCCGACCCGCGCTCGCGCGCCGCCGCGCCCGACGCGCCCGAGATCGCCTACACCGTCTCGATGCGGAGGCCGCACACGCACCTCTTCGAGGTCACGGCGCTGCTGCAATACCGCCGCGCCGCGCCCGGCACGGTCGACCTCGTCATGCCGGTCTGGACGCCCGGCTCGTACCTCGTGCGCGAGTTCGCGCGACACGTCCAGGACTTCGCGGCCGCGGACGGCTCGGGGCGCGCGCTCCCCTGGACGAAGGTCAGCAAGAACACCTGGCGCGTCGAGGCGGGCGGCGCCCGCGAGGTGCTCGCGCGCTACAGCGTCTACGCCAACGAGCTGACCGTGCGGACGAGCGAACTGAACGACCGCCACGCCTTCTGGAACAACGCCAACCTCCTGATGTACCCGGACGGGCACCTCGGCGCGCCCTCGACGCTTCGGGTCGAGCCGTTCGGCGGCTGGAAGATCGCGACGGGCCTGCCGGCGGCGCAGGGGGCGGCCGGCACCTTCCGCGCCGATAACTTCGACGTGCTCTACGACTCGCCCTTCCTCGCCGGTAACTTTAAGACGCTCTCGTTCGAGGTCGCGGGCGTCCCGCACCGCGTCGTCGTCGACGGCGAGGGCGGCTACGACGCCGAGCGGCTGCGCGCCGACGTGCGGCGCATCGTCGAGGCCGAGGTCGCCGTGATGGGCGACACGCCGTACCGCGACTTCACCTTCATCCTCATGCTCGCCGAGAAGAACGGCGGCGCGCTCGAACACCTCAACTCGGTGGCGCTCATCGTCAAGCGCTTCGGCTTCTCGACGCCGCAGGACTTGAACTACGTTCACACGCTCTTCGCGCACGAGTTCTTCCACCTCTGGAACGTCAAGCGCATCCGCCCCGACGCGCTCGGCCCCTTCGACTACACGCGCGAGAACTACACGCGCCTGCTCTGGGTCGCCGAGGGGCTGACGGCCTACTACGAGACCGTCTTCACGCGCCGCGCCGGGCTGATGACCGACCGGCAGTACCTTGAGACGATGGCGCGCGAGGTGCAGACTTTGCAGAACACGCCGGGGCGGCTGGAGCAGAGCCTTGAGGAGGCGAGCTTCGACGCGTGGATCAAGTACTACCGGCGCGACGAGAACACGGTCAACTCGGCTGTCTCCTACTACGACAAGGGCGCCATCGTCGGGCTCCTGCTCGACCTCGAAATCCGGGGCCGCTCGAACGGCGCCCGCTCGCTCGACGACGTGATGCGCTCGCTCTACGAGGAGTTCGGGAAGAAGGGGCGCAACTACACGCCCGAGGACTTTCAGCGCGCGGCCGAGCGCGCGGCCGGCCGGAGTCTCGAAGAGTTCTTCCGCCGCTACGTCCGCGGGCGCGAGGAGTTGGACTACGACGCGGCGCTCGGGTGGGCCGGGCTCAGGCTCGACACGGAGAGCGACAGGTCGGGGAGGCCGGCGGCGGCCGCCGCCTACCTCGGAGCGGCGCTCGAAGAGAAGGAAGGGCGGCTCGGCGTGACGAACGTCCCGGCCGGGACGCCGGCCTACGAGCAGGGCCTCTACGCCGCAGACCAGATAGTCGCGGTCGACGGCTACCGCGCCACGCTCGACTTCCTCAACGCGCGTCTCGCAGACAAGCGCCCCGGCGACCAGCTCAGGCTCTCGGTCTTCCGCGGCGACGAGCTGCGCACGCTCGACATCAAGCTCGGCGCGCGCGCGGCCGCCGCCTACCGCATCGTCCCGCTGCCAGCCCCCACCGAACAGCAGCGCCGCACCTACCAGGCGTGGCTGGGCGCGCCGTTCCCGAAGTGATGAGTGGTGAGTGATGAGATTACGGCGAGGCTCCCGGTTTTTCTTATCACCCATCACTCATCACTCATCACTTGAATCTTATGAAGTTAGAGTTTGAGGGGAAGGTTGCGCTGTTGACGGGCGCGGCTTCGGGGATCGGGCGCGCGTGCGCGTCGGAGCTCGCGCGCGCCGGGGCCGACGTGGCACTGGTGGACGCGGCCCCGGAGGCCGCGCTCGCGCAGGCCGAGAATTTGTTGAAGGCGGCGGGCGGGCGCGTGGTATCTTTCCGCGCGGACGTGCGCGAGCACGCGCGCGCCGCGCAGGTCGTCGAGGAGGCGGCGGCGCGGCTCGGCCGGCTCGACATCCTCGTCAACGCCGCCGGCACCAACGCGGACGCGCCGCTCTGGGAGATGACCGAGGAGCAGTGGCGGCTCGTCCTCGACACGAACCTCAAGGGCGCGTTCAGCTACACGCAGGCGGCCGCGCGCCACTTCCGCCGGGCGCGCGCCGGGCGCGTCGTCAACGTCGCCTCCATCGAGGCCGGGCGCGGGCGCTTCGGCCTCGCCAACTACGCCGCGTCGAAGGCGGGGCTCGTCGCGCTGACGCGCTCGGCCGCCGCCGAGCTGGGTCGCTACGGCGTCGCGGTCAACGCGGTCGCGCCCGGCTTCATACGCACGCCGCTCGTCGAGCGTCTGTCGGAGGTGGTCAGGGAGCGCGCCGTCGCGGAGTCCGCGCTCGGGCGCATGGGCGAGCCCGAGGACGTGGCGCACGCCGTCCTGTTCCTCTGCTCCGAGCGCGCGCGCCACATCACGGGCGCGGTGCTGACCGTGGACGGCGGCCAGTCCCTTTAAGATTTGAAATTTCAAGCTTGAAATTCGAGATTGAGGAGCGGGATGAGAAGACTGTGTGCGTTGTTGTTCGTCGTGGCGCTGTCGGCGTCGGTCGCGGCCGCGGCGGGTCAGGTTCAATGGCAGTGGTCTGAGTCGCCGAGCGTGCGCATCGGCGTGCGCGACAAGAACGACGACCTCCACGGCTACGAGGCGACCTTCGTCGTCACGTCCGAGCGGACGGGCAAGCGGTGGGAGCAGAAGGTCAGGGTCGAGGGCGACAACTTCGGCTACCTGAACTTCCCGGACGACTTCGCCGCCTTCGACTGGGCGACGCACGCGACGCGCTTCAAGTGGGCCTGCACGGTCGGGGGCAAGGTCGTCGTGAAGGGACGCTTCGTGCTCGCCACCACGGACGAGGTCGAGTCGGAGGAGAAGCGCGCCGCGCCGCCGCGACGGCGGGGGAAGCGCCCGTGACGTTCGGGGCCGCGCTCGAAGACCTCACACGCAAGTCTCGCGCGAAGAGTCGGCCACGCTCGAACACCTGACGCGCGACTACGTCGGCCACCTCAAACACCACCCGCGACAGATACACGGCGAGCCCCGAGCGCCGGGAGTCCGAAGGAGCCAGGCCGCCCGTGACGACCGCCGGAGAGTCAGCAGCCACCGCGGCGCCCCAGCCCGAGGGGCGCGGGCGTCTGCTGCGCGTGCTCGGCGTCGTCTTCGGGATGGCGGTGACGGTCGGCATCACGGTCGGGATGGGCATCCTGCGGACGCCGGGCGAGGTGGCGGCGCACCTGCCGAACGTGTGGCTCTTCATGGGCGTGTGGCTGCTCGGCGGAATCTACGCGCTCTTCGGCGCGGTGTCGGTGGCGGAGCTGGGGACGATGCTCCCGCGCTCGGGCGGCTTCTACGTCTTCGTGCGCCGTGCGCTGGGCGAGTACCCGGGCTTCGTCGTCGGGTGGAGCGACTGGCTCTCGACGTGCGGGACGGCGTCGGCCGTGGCGCTCGTGATGGGCGAGTACGCCGGGGCGCTCGCGCCCGCGCTCGACGGGCGCTCGCGCGAGGTGGCGGCGGCCGTGACAGTCGGCTTCGCGCTCTTGCAGTGGCGCGGCGTGCGCTGGGGCGGGCGCTCGCAGGAGCTGACGAGCCTTTTGAAGGCGCTCGCCTTCGCCGCGCTCATCGCGGCCTGCTTCGCGCTGGGCGGGCGCGGCGGGGCCGCGCTACAGCCGGCCGCGCCCGCGCCGCCGCCGATGCCCGAGGGGCTGGGCCTTTTGACGGCGCTCGTGCTCGCGCTGCAAGGCGTGATTTACACGTACGACGGCTGGTACAGCACGGTCTACTTCGGCGAGGAGGTGCGGGACACGGCGCGCAGCGTCCCGCGCGCGATGGTCGGGAGCGTGCTGCTGGTCGTCGCGGTCTACCTGCTCTTTAACGCGGCGCTGCTGCGGGTGCTTCCGCTCGGGAGTCTGGCGGGCGAACGGCTCGCGGCGGGCGCGGCGGCCGAGGCGATCTTCGGCCCCGGCGGCGCGACGGTCATCGGCGTCGTGGCCGTGCTCTCGCTGCTCGCGTCGGTCAACGGGAACATGCTGGCGGCGCCGCGCGTCGTCTACGCGATGAGCCGCGACCGCCTGTTCTGGCGAGGCGCCGCGCGCGTCAACCGCGGCGGGACGCCGACCGTCTCGCTGGCGCTGAGCACGGCCGCCGCGCTGCTGCTCATCTTCTACGGCGGCACGTTCCAACGCCTGCTCGCGTCGCTCGCCTTCTTCTTCGTCACAGACCTCGCGCTGGTCTTCCTGTCGGTCTTCGTGCTGCGCCGCCGCGAGCCCGGCATGGAGCGGCCGTACCGCGCGTGGGGCTACCCCCTGACGACGGCGCTCGCGCTCGCCGGCTCGGTCGCCTTCCTCGCCGGCTCGGTCTTGAGCGACACAGAGAACAGCCTCTACGCGCTCCGCCTGCTGGCGCTCAGCCTCCCCGTCTACCTCGTCCTCAGGCGCCTGCGCGGGAACGATGAAGTGATGAGGTAGCCGCCGGCCGTCGTCTCTTAAACAAAAGCGAACCGCCGACAGCCGACAGCCGACAGCTAACAGCTAACAAGCCGACAGCCGACACGCTTATGCCCGACCTTTACCAGCACATACGTTTCAGCGTCGAGGAGCGCGTCGCGCGCGTGACGTTCGCGCGCCCGCCCTTGAACATCTTCACCATCGCGATGATGCGCGAGGTGGACGCGGCGCTCACGGAGTGCATGGGGATGCGCGACGTGGTGGCCGTCGTCTTCGGGGCGACCGGGGGGTCGCGCGCCTTCAGCGCCGGCGTCTCGGTCGAGGAGCACCAGCCCGAGACCGTCTACCAGATGCTCGAATCCTTCCACGGCGTCTTCCGCACGATGGAGCAGATGGGGAAGCCGACGGTGGCCGTGGTCGAGGGCGCGGCGCTCGGCGGCGGCTGCGAGCTGGTCGCGGGCTGCGACATCGTCATCGCGGCCTCCGGCTCGAAGTTCGGCCAGCCCGAGATAAAGCTCGGGGTCTTCCCGCCGGTGGCGGCCGTGCTGCTGCCGCGCATCATGGGCGAGCGGCGCGCGCGCGAGCTGCTGCTGACGGGCGAAATCTTCGACGCGCAGGAGGCGCTGCGGACGGGGCTCGTCAGCTACGTCGTCGAGGCGGGGCAGTTGGAGTCGAAGCTCGCGGAGGTGCTCGGGCGTCTGCGCGAGCTGTCCGCGCCGGCGCTTGAGATGACGCGGCGGGCGATGGACGCCGCGCGCGGCCGCCCCTTCCTCGAAGCGCTGGAGCGCACCGAGGACATCTACCTCAACGAGCTGATGAAGACCGAGGACGCGCACGAGGGCGTCCGCGCCTTCATGGAGAAGCGCAAGCCCGACTGGCGCAACAAGTGAGGCGGCGGACGAGACTCTTGACCCGCGCGGGCGGCGGGCGTATAAGTCAGGCGTTCCGCCGTGCCCTCGGCCGAAGCCCTCACAGGCGTTGTCAGGCTCACAGACCTCTCGAAAGGAGAGACGACATGAATGCTCACAGCCTCCGCGGGATTTCCGGCCGCCGGAACCTCGTCCCCTTAACCGCCTTCTTCCTGTTGTCGGTCGCCGCCTTCTTCGGGATTGCCGCGAGCGGCGCGCACCCTCAAGACGATGGCGCGACTACTCCGGCCGTGGAGGAGCGTGAGTTCAAGACCGAGATACCCGAGCACCTGCCTATCAGGGTGAAGCTCAAGAGCGAGAAGTCGTTCAAGGACTTGAAGAATAAGAAGTGGTTGCGCGAGCTTGAGGTGGAGGTGAAGAACACCGGCAGCAAGCCGATCTATTTCGTCCAGTTTTTGTTCGATATGCCAGGTGTCCTCGTCGGCGGACACCCATTAGTCTTCGGCGCGCGTTACGGGAGGGTGGAGTTATTCTACCCGGAGACGCAGGTGGAGCCCGGCGACATGCCGATTATGCCGGGCGAGAGCGCCACGCTGAAGGCCAGCGCACAGAACGTGAAGGGTTATGAGTATAACCGGGACGTGTCAAGGGAGTACGGTGACCCGAAGAGCGTCGTGTGCCGAGTGTCGGCCATTAAATTCGGAGACGGCACGGGTCTCTGGGGGCGGGACGGCAAAATCGTCCCCCCCAAGCGTGTAAGCAAATCCTCGACCACTCCGAAGCAGAAAAACGGCGCGGAAGGATGCAGGTCGGGTCCGGCGGTCGGGACGATGAACGCGCCAAGCGATTTATTCAAAGTGAGCAACTCATGGCAGCCCGCAAGCCTCTTGCGGGCTTACTTCTTGCCGCCGGTCGATGCCCCGGCCCCGGCTCTCTAGGCACCGCCGGACGACTGTGGCTGCCACAGTGTTCCCGGGTGTATGTGGGGACAGATTGAGCCTAGAAACTGCACTTCCTGCCCAGATATTGAGTTGGCCGTCGTTTTCGCCGGTGGGTGCGGCAACAGCGGGAGATGCCTGCGCTATAAAACTGAAACCATAACTTGCCCGGCCGAATCCGACCCGACTCTTAAGTGTACGTGGGATGATTTTGTTCCCGGCACATGTTACCTCAGTGACCCGCTCCCGACTCCCACGCCGTCGCCCACCCCGACACCGTCGCCGACACCGACTCCGACCCCGACCCCCGCGCCGTGCGTCGGGGAGAAGCCGGCCTGGTGCTGCAAGTGCGGCGAGTCGCCGCCGCCGGGCACGGTCGGACTCCCCCGCGTGTGGGATTGCACCGAGTGCGCGCCGAACACGACGCTCGCCGGCGGGTGCATGACGCCCGACCCCACCCACCTCGATAACTGCCTGTACGACGGATACTCCTACGGGCCTACGCCCCCCTACGGCGGCCAGTGCTGCCCGGATGCCGTGGCGGGCTGCGGCGAGGGCTGTCAGGGCGACGTGCCGGAAGACGGTAACGGCAACACCTCGGGCAACCAGAGCGACGGCGGCACATGCCCCTGCGGCTCGCCCGTGCTCGTGGACGTGGCGGGCGACGGCTTCCGCCTGACCGACTTCGCGGGCGGCGTCCTCTTCGACCTCGACGCCGACGGGCGGCGCGGCCGCCTCTCGTGGACGGCCGCCGGGTCGGACGACGCGTGGCTCGCCTTAGACCGAAACGGGAACGGCTCGGTTGACAGCGGCCGCGAGCTGTTCGGGAATTTCACGCCGCAGCCCGAGTCGGCCTCTAAGAACGGTTTCCTCGCGCTGGCCGAGTACGACCGGCCGGGGAACGGCGGCAACGGCGACGGCCGGATAGACGGCCGCGACGCCGTGTTCGCGAGCCTGCGCCTGTGGCGGGACGCCGACCACGACGGCGTCTCGGGGGCGGGCGAACTGCACACGTTGCCCTCGCTGGACATCGCCCGGCTCCACCTCGACTTCAAGGAGTCGAAGAGGGTGGACGAGTTCGGCAACCGCTTCCGCTACAGCGCGAAACTTGATGACGCCAGGGGGGCGAAGGCGGGCCGCCGGGCGTGGGACGTGTTCCTCGTCAGCGCGCCGTGAGACGGGCGGGCAGGGCTCACCCGACGGGACGCGCTCACGAGAGTTTTGGGAAAGTAAGTCAACACCCGGGCCGCGTCAGGTTTTCGGAGCGGCGCGCGGTTCGGGCTCGTTGACAGCGCGCCGCGCCGCTCCCTATCATCGCCCTTCGTGAAAAGGCTCGGGCGCGGGAGGCTTCGGGGAAGTTGGCCGGGATGGGAAAGAGTCTGTGGGCGACGCTGCTGCCGGTGCTGGCGGTCGCGCTCTGCACGGCGGGCGCGGGCTGCCAGAAGGTGCGCGAGACGGCCGGCCTCTCGGTCGTGCCGAAGTCCCTGCGCGACGTGCCCGCCGAGCGCCTCGCCTTCCGCTTCGAGCCGGACGCGCCCGAAGAGTCTCTGCCCGAGCCGCTCCGGCGCGACGAGCCCGACGAGCCCTGGCCCACCGTCAAGAGCGCATTCGAGACGCAGCGCCCCGACGAGGCGCTCATCCGCACGGTCGTAGACCCGCGCGGCCAGCGCGTGCTCGCGCTCTACGGCACGAGCGCGACCGACACCGACTTCCGCATCGACCTCTACTCGGCCGAGGGAATCTTCATACGCAACGTCATGCCGGCGGATTTGACGGGCGTCTTCCCCGAAGAGGTCGCCTGGTCGCCCGACGGCGAGCGCATCCTCTTCAGCGGCGTGCGCAACCCTTCGCTCTCGGCCAGCCCGACGCCGGCGGAAGAAGCGCCGCCCGCGCCCGACCTCGCACCGCCCGACCCGGTCGGGGGCGTGCAGGCGACGCCCACGCCCGCCGCGCCCGTCATCCCATCGACGCAGACCTTCCGCACCGAGCAGGTCTACGTCGGCAACCGCGACGGCTTCGACCTGCGCCCGCTCACCTCGCGCGAGGGGCTCATCTACTTCAAGCTCGCCTGGTCGCCCGACGGGCAATCGGTCGCCGCGCTCGCCTGCAAGGAGGACGAGTGGGCGGCGCAGCGCAGCGAGGGCTTCCCGCACGCGGGCCGCCCTCGCCTCGTCACGCTCGAAGGCGTCGAGCGCCTGCTCGACGACCGGCTGACGCCGGTCAAGCCCGCGTGGTCGCCCGACGGGTCGAAGTTGGCGACGGCGTTCGAGTACGACGTGGCCGTCTACGACGCGTCGGGCGGCGCGCCGACGGGCGCGGGGCTCTCCCTGCGCGAGCCCTTGCGCGCCGCCTCGGCCGAGTACGACGCGCGCGTCTTCAAGAAGCCCGAGCCGCGGGCGGGCACGTCGGCGGCGCCCGCGACCGCGGCCCGGGGCGGCGAGGCCGGGTCACAGGCGCAGCCGAGCGAGGCCGTGCTCATCTCGATGAACCCGTTCGTCCGTCTCGAATGGGTCGCGCCCGAGACGGTCTACGCGCAGACGGCCTTCGCGCACATCTACCGCGACGAGATGGTCGTACGCTACCCACGCTGGCACGTCCTGCGCATCTCGCCGCAGGCGGCCGTGCTCAGCCTGCTTCGGACTAAACGCCCCGAGAGGAGCCACCCCCCTTTATGGACTTCAACAGCGTCAGCGAAATCTACGAGCACATCGACGAGGTGCGCGGGCAACTGCTCCGCGCGGTCGAGGGGCTGAGCGACGACGAGCAGCGCTTCCGCCCCGCGCCGGACAGGTGGTCGCCGGCGCAACTGTGCGAACACCTTTCGATAGTCGAGGGCAACGTCGTCGGGCTGCTCGGCAAGCTGCTGGGCAAGGCCGAGGAGTCGGGCGCGCCGCGCGCCGAGGGCGCGGCCTTCGAGCCCGTCTCCATCGAGGAGTTCGTCGAGCGCAGCCGCGCCGCCAGGTTCGAAGCGCCCGAAAGGCTCCGCCCCGCGGACTCGACGCCGCTCGCCGACTCGCTCCGACGCCTGCGCGACTCGCGCGCCGCGCTCCACGGCCTGCGCCCGGCGCTTGAGCGCGCCGACGGACACGCGCTCCGCTTCCCGCACCCCGCCTGGGGCCCGCTCAACCTCTACCAGTGGCTCCTCTTCGTCGGCGCACACGAATCCCGCCACCTCGCACAGATCGAGGCGGTCAAAGAGGCGATGAAGGGCGAAGGCTGAACTTAATACAACATCACCCTCGGTTCGCCGCCCGACATCGCCTCGCTTGCGACGCCCCCGGCCGAACCTTATAATCCCCCCGCACACCGCTGACACCTACGCCCTCGTAGCTCAATCGGTTAGAGCAGCGGACTCAGTTCTTTGACAGGTCTAAGTGGAAAATTCAGGATTATGAATCTCCGCGTGGCAGTTCAGGCAGAGGAGTTGACACTTGAGCGCTTCGGCCAGAATCGCGTTCCATGAGGCGTTCGAGCATTGTCTGATGTCGAGAGGGAAGGACTTGCTTGCCGGGTCGAGGTGATGAAAGGCCAACGCCGCTTCGTTGCGGCTGTAACCGCACCGCTCGCACCGGCCACCTTTCTGGTGAATCAGGCGTTGCCTTCTCTGTCGCCCGCGGTGCTGCTGGGAAACATAGTTCTGATGTTTGTTGTTTGTGGAGGAGTTCTTACACCGGCGGGAGCAGAAGACCGTCTGCCTGCCGGTAAGAGATGCTTCGCAGACGACGCAAACCTTTTCCATAAGACCTCCAGGGATGGGTTGCGAGCGTATCACATTCGGGTCCCGGCGCTGACGGGTTCGTCTCAGGTGCGCTTGTAGAATCTGCCAAATTCGGGGAAGCCTAAGCCGCGAAAGCGGGACGGTAATCCCGAGCCAAGCCCCGCGCGGCGGGGAAGGTGTAGAGACTTGATGGCAGACGCGTAAAGCGAAGGGAAAGTCCAGACTACAAACCCCGGCGGCATTTCAACCGGGGGCGGCGAAAGCCGTAGTGGTAAGCATAATCCGTTGGTTCCCCGTTCGAGTCGGGGCGAGGGCATTCACAACTAGCAGAAGGGCGGGCGGCGCTGGGCGCGGCTCGCCCTTCTTCGTCAACAACGTCATTGAAACCCTCGGTTCGCGGCGCGCGTAAAGCGTGGCGCATGCGAACGCGAAGGGGCCGCCGCCCGTAGCGCGGGGGCGGCCCGCTCCCGGCCCGGTCGGCCGACTTCTTTACTCAAGAAAGAACCCCAGATGAAGAGAACACTGCTCGCACTGTCGCTGCTGCTTTGCGCGTCCGCGCACGCCGGCGCGCAGCTCCCCCAACGCCCGCTCCTGCTGCAAAAGCCGACGCTCGGCCGGACGCAGATCGTCTTCTCCTACGCGGGCGACCTCTGGTCGGTGCCGCGCGAGGGCGGCGACGCCGTGCGTCTGACGACGGGGACGGGCGTCGAGACCGACCCGTCGTTCTCGCCCGACGGGCAGTGGGTCGCCTTCACCGGCGAGTACGACGGGAACGTGGACGCCTACGTCATCCCGGCCGGGGGCGGCGTGCCGCGCCGCCTGACTTATCACCCGGGCGGCGACTCCGTGACGGGCTGGACGCCGGACGGCCGCTCGGTCGTCTTCTCCTCGACGCGCAACAGCTACTCGAACTTCACGCGCCTCTTCACCATCGCGGTCGAGGGCGGCGGGCTGGAGACGGAGTTGCCGCTGCCGATGGCCTTCCGCGGCTCGCTCTCGCCCGACGGGCAGTCGATAGCCTACGAGCCGCTGACGCGCTGGCAGCCCGACTGGAAGCGCTACCGCGGCGGGCAGACGCAGCCCATCTGGGTCGCGCGCCTCTCCGACTCTTCCGTCGAAAAACTCCCGCGCGAGAACTCGAACGACACGCACCCGATGTGGGTCGGCGAACGCGTCTACTTCCTCTCCGACCGCGGCGGCGCCGTCACGCTCTATTCCTACGACACGCGCACCAAGGCGGTCGCGCGCGCCGTCGAGAACACGGGGCTCGACTTCAAGTCGGCCTCGGCCGGCCCCGGCGCCATCGTTTACGAGCAGTTCGGCTCGCTCAACCTCTACGACCTGAAGTCCGGCAAGTCGAGCCGCGTGCCCGTGCGCGTCGCGGGCGACGTGGTGACGGTCAGGCCGCGCTTCGAGCGGGTCGGGACGAGAATCTCGACGGCGCGTCTGTCGCCGACGGGGGCGCGCGCGGTCTTCGAGGCGCGCGGCGAAATCCTGAGCGTCCCGGCCGAGAAGGGCGACGCGCGCAACCTGACGAACACCACCGGCGTCATGGAGCGCGACCCCGCCTGGTCGCCCGACGGGCGCTGGATCGCGTACTTCTCCGACGAGTCGGGCGAGTACGCCCTGCACCTGCGCGCGCAGAGCGGCATGGGCGAGGTGAAGAAGATTTCCCCGGGCACCCCGCCGTCCTTCTACTACGCGCCGACGTGGTCGCCCGACTCGAAGAGAATCGCCTACACGGACAAGAGTCAGAACCTCTGGCACGTGGACATCTCGGGGGGCGCGCCCGTCAAGATTGACAGGAACCTGAGCGGGCTGCGCGGCGACACGATGGAGGCCAACTGGTCGCCCGACTCGCGCTGGCTGGCCTACACGAGGCTGCTCGACAACCGGCTGCGCGCCGTCTTCCTGCACTCGCTCGCGACGGGCAAGTCGCACCAGATCACCGACGGCATGAGCGACGCGCGCTCGCCCGTCTTCGACATGTCGGGCAAGTACCTCTTCTTCACCGCCAGCACGAACCTCGGCCCGGCCTTCAGCTTCGCAGAGATGTCCACCTTCCCATACCAGTCTTCGCGCAGCGTCTACGCCGTCGTGCTGCCGAACAACATCCCCTCGCCCGTCAGCCCCGAATCGGACGAGGAGAAGGCCGCCGCCGAAGACAGGGGCGAAGCCCCGCCGAAGCCCGAAGAGTCACCGGCGCCGGGCGCGACCCCGGCCGCGGGCGCGACTCCAGCGACTCCGGCGGCGGGCGCGACGCCGGCGCAGACGCCCGCGCCGGCCGCAGGCGCCCGGCCCCCCGCGAAGAAGGAGACGCCGCCCACGCGCATCGACCTCGAAGGCATCGACCAGCGCGACGTGGCGCTCGCGATGATTCCGGCGCGCGACTACGTCGGGCTCGTCGCGGGCAAGGCCGGCACCATCTTCCTGCTTGAGCGGATGCCCGCGGGCGCGTCCGGCCCCGTCGGCCCCCCGGGGCTCGTCCTCCACAAGTTCGACCTCGACAAGCGCAAGCTCGACAAGGTGAGCGAGGGCGTGGGCGACTTCGAGGTCTCGGCCAACGGCGAGAAGATGCTTTTGCGGACGGGCCCGCCGGCCGGCGGGACGTGGACGGTCGCCGCGACGGCGACGCCCTTGAAGCCCGGCGAGGGCGTCATACGCACGTCCGACATGGAGGTGCGCGTCGACCCGCGCGCCGAGTGGCGGCAGATGTTCGACGAGGTCTGGCGCGGCGAGCGCGACTTCTTCTACGACCCGAAGCTCCACGGCCTCGACCTCGCCGCGATGAAGAAGCTCTACGAGCCGTACCTCGACTCGGTCGCGCACCGCAGCGATTTGACCTACCTCTTCCGCGAGATGCTCAACCAGCTCACCATCGGCCACCTGTTCGTCGGCGGCGGCGACTCACCGCGCCCGAGCGCCGTCCCCGGCGGGCTGCTCGGCGCCGACTACCGGATTGAGAACAGCCGCTACCGCTTCGCCAAGATCTACAACGGCGAGAGCTGGAACCCTTCGCTCCGCGCGCCGCTCAAGCAGCCCGGCGTCAACGTCAAGGCCGGCGACTACCTGCTCGCCGTCGGCGGGCGCGAGGTGCGCGCCTCCGACAACGTCCACAGCTTCTTCGAGGGCACGTCGGGCAAGCAGGTCGTCATCAAGGTCGGCCCGAACCCGGACGGCCGCGAAGCGCGCGAGGTTACGGTCGTCCCCGTCGGGAGCGAGGGGGGCTTGCGCAACCGCGACTGGATCGAGTCGAACCGGCGCAAGGTCGATCAGGTGAGCGGCGGGCGCCTCGCTTACGTCTACGTGCCGGACACCTCTGGGCAGGGTTACGAGAGCTTCAACCGCTACTTCTTCGCGCAGACGCAGAAGCAGGGCGCGGTCATCGACGAGCGGTTCAACGGCGGCGGCGCGCTGGCCGACCACATCGTCAACTACCTCTCGCGCCCGCTCCTCAACTTCATACACTTCCGCGAGGGGCGCGACGTGCCGACGCCGCTCGGCGCCATCTACGGCCCGAAGGCGATGATCATCAACGAGCTGGCCGGCTCGGGCGGCGACGCCCTGCCGTGGTACTTCCGCAAGATGAAGGTCGGCCCGCTCATCGGCAAGCGTACGTGGGGCGGGCTCGTCGCCTCCTTCCCCCTGCCGCAACTGATGGACGGCGGGTTCGTCACCGCGCCCGACGCGGCCATCTACGGCCTTGAGGGCGAGTGGGAGGTCGAGAACCGCGGCGTCGCGCCCGACGTGGAGGTCGAGTTCGACCCGGCCGCGTGGCGGCAGGGGCGCGACCCGCAGCTTGAGAAGGCCGTCGAGTGGCTGCTCGCGGAGCTTGAGAAGAACCCCGCGCCGAAGTACAAGCGTCCCGACGCGCCCAACTACCAGAAGGGCGCGGTCGGCGGCGGCGGCGGGCAGTAGCGTCCCGGCTTCGACGGGCGCGGGGCGCGACAGCAATGTGCCCCGCGCCCGAAATTTTTTTCCGCCGGAAATTTTCCGACGGAAATTTTTCGTCTGACAGGGAGGGAAGTCTCTTGGCTCGTAGTGACGTGATAGGCGTCGGCATCATCGGGACGGGGTTCGCGCGGACGACGCAGTTGCCGGGTTGGGCCGCGTGCGAGGGCGCGCGCGTCGTGGCTGTGACGAGCGCGCGTCGTGAGAACGCCGAGCGCGCGGCGAAGGAGTTCGACATCCCCTTCGTCGCGGACGACTGGCGCGGGGTAATCGGGCGCGAAGACGTTGACCTCGTCAGCATCGTGACGCCGCCCGACACGCACGCCGAGATGGCCGCCGGCGCGCTCGAAGCCGGCAAGGCCGTGCTCTGCGAGAAGCCGATGGCGATGAAAGCGGAGGAGACGGCGCGGATGTGCGAGGCGGCGCGCTCGGCCGGCCGCCTTGCGCTCCTCGACCACGAGCTGCGCTTCCTGCCCGCGCGCCGCCTGATGCGCGAGATTATCTTAGGCGGCGGGCTTGGGCGCGTGCGCCACGCGAAGTTTTTGTTCCGCGCGGACTCGCGCGCCTACGCCGACCGGCCCTGGAACTGGTGGTCGGACGAGCGCGCGGGCGGCGGCGCGCTCGGGGCCATCGGGTCGCACGCAATCGACGCGCTCCACTGGCTGCTCGGCACGCGCGTCTCGCACGTCTCGGCCGCGCTCGCCACGCACGTCCGCGAGCGGCCGCACGAGCCGACGGGCGGCGACCCGCGCCCCGTGACGAGCGACGACGAGGCGAGCCTGCTCGTCAACTTCGAGGACGGCGGCGCGGCCGAGCGCGCGACGGGCGTCGTCTCAATCTCGATGGCCGAGGCGGGCCGCCCCGAGCACACGGTCGAGGTCTTCGGCACGGACGGCGCGCTCCGGCTCGACGCCGCGGGCCGGCTCTCTCTCTCGCGAGTCGGCGACGGCGATTGGCAGCCGGTCGAGGCGGACGAAGCCCCGCTCGCCGAGGGGATGCGCGACAACGAGTGGTCGCGCGGCTTCACGGTCTTCGCGCGCGAGATCGTCGCGGCGCTCCGCGAGGGGCGCGCGAACGTCGAAGGCGCGGCGACCTTCGACGACGGCCACCAAATCCAGCTCGTCCTCGACGCCGCGCGCGCCGCACACGCCTCGGGCTGCCGCGTCGCCGTGGGCGGTTGATGAAAAGAAAGCTCCCCCTCGTCCTGCTGCTGCTCCTCGTGGTGGCTGCCGCGGCGTTCTTTTCGGTCGGGGCGGCGTTGGCCGAGTGGGCGCTCAACGGGACGCACGCGCGCGGGCCGCGCCGCGCGTCGGAGCGCGCGCTCGCGCTGCACCGTTCGCTCTTCGTCGCCGACATGCACGCCGACACGCTTCTGTGGGACAGGGACGTGCTGGCGCGCTCGTCGCGCGGACACGTGGACGTGCCTCGCCTCGCGGAGGGCGGCGTCGCGCTACAGTTCTTTACGGTCGTCACTAAGACGCCCTTCTTCTCGAACTACGAGAGCAACGCCGAGGGGCCGAACGCGGTGACGGCGCTCGCGGTCGCGGAGCGCTGGCCGGTGCGGACGTGGCACAGCCTGCTTGAGCGCGCGCTCCACCAGTCGCGCAAGCTCCACGACGCGGCGGCGCGCTCGGGCGGGCGGCTCACGGTCATACGCACGGCGGGGGAGTTGGCGGGCTTCGCCGAGCGCCGCCGGGGCGACCCGCCGGCGGTCGCGGCTTTGCTCGGACTTGAGGGCGCGTACCCGCTCGAAGGCGACGCGGGCAGAGTGGACGCGCTCTTCGACGCGGGCTTTCGCATGATGGCGCCGACGCACTTCCTCGACAACGAGTGGGGCGGCTCGGCGCACGGCGAGCGGAAGACGAGGCTGACCGAGCGCGGGCGCGAGATGGTCAGGCGGATGGAGGCGCGCGGGATGTTAGTAGACCTCGCGCACGCCTCCGAACAGACGTTCGACGACGTGGCCGCCGTCTCGACCAGACCCGTAGTCGTCTCGCACACGGGCGTCAAGGGCACGTGCGACAACAACCGTAACCTGAGCGACGCGCAGTTGAGGAAGGTGGCGGCGACGGGCGGCGTCGTCGGCATCGGCTACTGGGAGGCGGCGACGTGCGGGACGGACGCGGCGGCCGTGGCGCGCGCCGTACGCCACGCGGCGGGCGTCGTCGGCGTCCGGCACGTCGCGCTCGGCTCGGACTTCGACGGGACGGTGACGACGCCCTTCGACGCGACGGGCGTCGCCGAGATAACCGACGCGCTGCTCGCCGAGGGCTTCACCGACGAGGAGGTGCGCGCGGTCATGGGCGGCAACGTCTTCCGTCTTCTCTCCGAGACGCTGCCGCGCTGACACTTCGACCGACGGTTCACCGGGAGGCAAAGCTTTTTGGGCAAGTGGGAGCACCTTTTCAGGGACGGCGAGTTCGCGCGGCGCGATGAGATACTCGCGGGGCTGACGCTCGAACAGGTGACGAGCCGGCCTTCCGCGCAGTCGCACACCATCTACGAAGAGCTTTGGCACGCGAGCCGCTGGCAGTCAATCATCGTCAACCGCGACGGGGCGCTGTACGCCGAGTGGCAGGCGGGGCGCGTCTACCCGCCCGCGCCGCCCGCGAGCCGGGACGAGTGGGACGCGCTCGTCGCAGAGTTCGTGGCCGGCGTCGAGAAGGCTCTGTGGTGGGCCGCGTCGCCCGAGCGGCTGGCACACGAGACCGAACGCGGCAACACAATGGAGGACGTGCTCCGCAGCCTCGCCGTCCACACCTCCTACCACCTCGGCAAGATAGTCGCGCTCCGGCAGTTCATCGGCGCGTGGGCCCCGGGCGGTGCCGGCCGGGGGTGAGGTTGGAAGAGTGATGGGTGACGAACGAATGAGGGTGCGCGTGGGCGTGGACACGGGCGGGACGTTCACCGACTTCGTCTATCACGCGTCGGGGCGCGCGCGCGTCTTCAAGGTGGCCTCGACGCCGGACGACCCTTCGCGCGCCATCGCCGAAGGGTTGCGGCGTGTGGCGCGCGAGGCGGGCGTGCGCCTGCGCGACCTCGAAGTCGTCCACGGGACGACCGTCGGCACCAACGCTTTGCTCGAACGCAAGGGCGCGCGCGCGGCGCTCGTCACGACGAAGGGGTTCGAGGACGTGCTCGTCATCGGGCGGCAGGCGCGCGGCAGCCTGTACGACCTCGACTGGACGCGCCCCGCGCCGCTCGTCGCCGACGGGCTTCGCTTCGGCGTGCGCGAGCGCGTGGCCGCCGACGGCTCGGTCGTCGAAGAGCTTGAAGACGAAGAGGTCGCCGCCCTCGTCAGAAAGCTCAAGCGCGCGGGCGTCGAGTCAATCGCCGTCTGCCTGCTCTTCTCATTCGCGGCCCCCGGGCACGAGCGGAAAATCGAGCGCGCGCTCAAGGCCGGACTCGAAGGCGTGCCGCTCTCGGTCTCCCACAGAATCCTCCCCGAGTACAGGGAGTTCGAGCGCACCTCGACCGTGTGCATCAACGCCTACCTGCAACCTTTGATGGGCGCGTACCTCGGGCGGCTCGGCGCGCACGTCCCCGCGCGGCACCTGCGCGTGATGCAGTCTTCGGGCGGGAGCATCTCGGCGCGCGCGGCCGCGTCGGAGCCCGTGCGGACGATACTCTCGGGGCCGGCGGGCGGCGTGGTCGGCGCGACGCGCGCCGCCGCCGAGGCGGGTTTCACAGACCTCATCACGTTCGACATGGGCGGCACCTCGACCGACGTGGCGCTGTGCCCGGGCAACCGGCCGCGCCTGACGAACGAGGCGAGCGTGGCGGGGCTCCCCGTCGCCGTGCCCGTGCTCGACATACACACCGTCGGCGCGGGCGGCGGCTCCATCGCGCGCGTGGACGCGGGCGGCTCCTTGCGCGTCGGGCCGCAGTCGGCGGGCGCCGTGCCGGGGCCCGCGTGCTACGGCCGCTCGACGCTTCCGACGGCGGCGACGGTGACGGACGCCAACCTCGTGCTCGGCAGGTTCGGCGGCGCGGACTTGCTGGGCGGCGATTTCAAGCTGGACGAAGCGCGCGCCGTCGAGGCGCTGGCGTCGCTCGCGCGCGAGATGGGCGAGGCGGGCGGGCGCGAGGTGTCCGCGGTCGAGGCGGCGCTCGGGGTCGTGCGCGTCGTCAACGCGGGGATGGAGAGGGCGCTGCGCGCCGTCTCGGTCGAGCGCGGCTTCGACCCGCGCGGGTGCACGCTCGTCACGTTCGGCGGCGCGGGCGGGTTGCACGCGGTCGAGCTTGCGCGGAACTTGCGCGTGCCGCGCGTCGTCGTGCCCCGCCAGCCCGGCGCGCTCTCGGCGCTGGGCTGTCTGCGCGCCGACGTGGTCAAGAGCCTCAGCCGCACTCTCATGCTCGAAGTCGGCGGGCTCGAAGTCGGGAGCGACGCGACCGCCGGCTCGGGCACGAAGGCCGTCGCGCGGGTCGAGCGGGCGTTCCGGGAGATGGAGCGCGAGGCGCGCGCCGCTCTCCGGCGCGAGGGCTTCGACGACGCGCGGCAGAGGCACACGCGCACGGTCGCGGCGCGCTACAAGGGTCAGTCCTTCGAGCTTGAGGTCGCGTGGGACGGCGGCGGCCGTCTGGTCGAACGTTTCCACCGCGAGCACGAGGCGCGCTACGGCTACGCGCAGACCGCGGGCTCGGTCGAGGTCGTGAGCGCGCGCCTGCTCTCGGCCGGGCTCGTCGAAGAGTTGAAGGAGAAGAGGCCGCGACGGACGCCGGCCGCGCGCGACTTCACCGAGCCGCACGGCGTGGCGCGCGTCCACTTCGACGAGCGCGCGGGCGCGGCGGCCGTCTACCGCCGCGAGGAGTTGCGCGCGGGCGCGCGGCTGCGGGTGCCGTGCGTCGTCACGGAGTATTCCGCGACGACGCTCGTCCCCGCCGGCGCGCGCGCCTCGACGGACGCGGGCGGCAATCTCGTCATCGAGTTATGAAAAAGAGGGGCACGGGCTTCGACCCGACCACGCTGGAAATCTACCGCGCGCTCTACACGTCGGTCGCCGAGGAGATGGGGCTGACGCTCAGGCGCACGGCGCACTCGCCGAACATCAAGGAGCGGCGCGACTACTCGTGCGCGGTCTTCGACGCCGCGGGCTCTGTCATCGCGCAGGGCGACCACATGCCCGTCCACCTGGGAAGCATGCCCATGGCCGTCGCCGCCGCTCTCCGCGAGACGACCGTCGGCCCCGGCGATGTGGTCGTCCTCAACGACCCCTTCGCAGGCGGCACGCACCTGCCGGACGTGACGCTCGTCTCGGGCGTCTTCCTCGACGAGTCGGGGCGGAGGGCTGCTTTCTACGTCGCGAACCGCGCTCACCACGCGGACATCGGCGGCGCGACGCCGGGGTCTATGGGGATGGCGACTGACGTGTACGGCGAGGGGTTGAGGATTCCGCCGGTGAAGCTGGTCGTCGGCGGGCGCGTGGGCGGGGACGTGATGCGCCTGCTGATGGCCAACGTGCGCGTCGAGCGCGAGCGCCGCGCGGACTTCGAGGCGCAGGTCGGCTCGCTCAAGACCGGCGCGGCGCGGCTGTCGGAGATAGTCGCGCGCGCCGGCGCGCGCGAGGCGGCCGAGTACGCGCGCCACCTCATCGACTACTCCGCGCGCATGATGCGCGCGACGGTGCGCGCCATACCCGACGGCGTCTACGAGGCCGAAGACGCGCTCGACTCGGACGGCGTCGCGGCCGGCGAAGTCGCCCTGCGCGTCAGCGTCGAGGTGCGCGGCGAGCGCGCGCGCGTGGACTTCAGCGGAAGTGCGCCGCAGGTCTCGGGGCCCGTCAACGCCGTCGAGGCGATAACGGTCTCGGCCGTCGCGTACGTCTTCCGCTGTCTGGTCGGCGCGGAGGAGGTGCCGGCGTCGGCGGGTCTGATGGAGCCCATCGAGGTCAACGCGCCGGCGGGCACAATCGTCAACGCCGCGCACCCCGCGCCCGTCGCGGGCGGGAACGTCGAGACCTCGCAGCGCATCGTGGACGTGCTCTTCAAGGCCCTCTCGAAAGCCCTGCCCGGGCGCGTCCCTGCGGCGAGCCAGGGCTCGATGAACAACCTGACCATCGGCGGCACGGACCCGCGCACGGGGCGCGAGTTCGCCTACTACGAGACGGTCGCGGGCGGCATGGGCGCGCGCCCCGGCCTAGACGGCGTGAGCGGCGTCCACACGCACATGACCAACAGCCTGAACACGCCGGCCGAGGCGCTTGAGTACGCGTACCCCTTGCGCGTGCGCGCCTACTCCCTGCGGCGCGGCTCGGGCGGGCGGGGGGCAAGGCGCGGCGGCGACGGCGTCGTGCGCGAGATAGAGACGCTCGTCCCTGCGCGCATGTCGCTGCTCGCCGACCGGCGCGCGCGCGCGCCCTACGGACTCGCGGGCGGGGGCAAAGGCAAGCCCGGCCGCGACCGCGTCGTGCGCGACGGCCGCGCTTCTAAACTCGACGCCAAAGGCTCGCGCGACCTGCGCCCCGGCGACCGCGTCCGCATCGAGACACCCGGCGGCGGCGGACACGGGAAGGAGTAGATAGCAGACAGTAGTCGGTAGACAGTAGCGCCCCGCGTCGCGGGCGTTGAGAATGAACTGCTGACAATTCGACAGAGAAGGTTTTTCTACTGACTACTCTCTACTGACGTGAAGGGAGAGCGCATGGACACGTCGCGACCCGTCGTCAAACAACTCGACCACGTCGTCGCGCTGGTGGACGAGCCGCGCCGTCTGTTCGACCTGCTCACCGGGACGCTGGGTCTGCCCGTCGCGTGGCCGCTCGCTTCTTACCCGGCGTTCCAGAGCGGCGGCGTCGCGCTCGGCAACCTCTACCTGGAGGTGATGCAGTGCGGGCCGCGCCGCAGCGCCGACGGCCGCGGGCGCTTCTGCGCCGTCGCCTTCGAGTCGCCCGGAATCGACGAGGCCGCGCGCGAGCTTTCGAGAAGAAGGCTGCCGCACACGCCCGTGGTGTCCTACGTCGAGCAGGGCGCCGACGGCGGGAAGACGAAAATCCGGGCCAACGCCGTCCTCGGCCGCATGCTCGGCAAAGATTTTCTGCTCGACCTGACCGTCGCGCTGAGCCGCCTGCCGGGCGCGACGCGCCTGTCCGACGCGGGCTCGGGCAGCGCGCTCGACCGCTGGCAGATCGCGAAGCTCTTCGAGCGCAACGTCGTCTTCCTCTGCGAGTTCTACTACGAGAACTTCGGCGTCCGCCCCTTCTGGGACGAGTTCCGCGACCACGGCGAGAAGCGCGCGGCCGACCGCGAGCGCCTGCGCGAACGGGGCGGCGGCGCGCTCGGCGTCGAGTCCGTGAAGGAGGTCGTCGCGGGAGTCCGTGACTTCGACGCGGCGCGCGAACTCTGGCGCAGGCTCTACGCGCCGGCCGCCGAGCGGGCCGAGGGCGTCTGGGAGATAGAGGACGGCCCCGCGCTCCGGCTCGTCCGCGCCGGCACAGACTCCGTCCAGAGGCTCGTCCTCAAAGTCACCTCCCCGGCGCGCGCGGAGACATCCTTGCGCGAAAGCGGTATGCTTGGCGCAGTCACGGACATTGATATTCAGATCGCCCCGGGGAGTTTGGAAGGGCTCGACGTGCGGCTCGTGGGCTGAGGCCGCGAGGGCCGGAAAGGGCTTTCAGGGGGCACACCGGAGGCGGGGGCCGAATGCGCGTCACCATCGGGCAGATCAACACGACGAACGGCGACTACGAGGGGAACGCCGAAAGGATTCTGCGCGCCATCGAGCAGGCGAGGGCCGAGAGGTCGGACCTGATCGTCTTCCCGGAGGCGTGCTTGCAGGGCTACACGTCGCTCGACTGGTTCCTCGACCGCGACATCGCGGAGTCGGCGCTGAAGCCGCTTGAGAAAATCATCCCGGCGACGAAGGGGCTGACGGCCGTCGTCGGCACCGTGCGTCCGACGGGCGCGACGCACGGGCGAAAGCTCTTCAACTCGGCGGCCGTCATCCGCGACGGCGAGCTGTTGGGCTTCGCCGACAAGACGCTGCTCCCCGAGTACGACGTTTTCGACGACCCGCGCTACTTCGAGTCCTCCGAGCGCCGCCGCCTCTTCGACGTGGCCGGCGGGCCGCTCGGGGTCGTCGTCTGCGAGGACTTCTGGAACGACAAGACGTTCTGGCGCGAGCGGCTCTACGCGCACGACCCGACCGACGAGGTGATCGAGATGGGCGCGAAGGTCATCGTCTCGCCCAACGCGTCGCCCTTCAACAAGGCGAAGATGGCGCAGCGCTGCTCGATGGTCTCGCACCGCTCGAAGGCTTCGGGGCTGCCCGTGGTCTACGTCAACCTCGTCGGCGGCAACGACGGCATCATCTTCGACGGCGCCTCGCTCGTCACGGACTGTCGGGGCGAGACCATCTTGCAGGCGCCGCCCTTCGAGGAGTTCGTCGGGACGGTCTCGCTCGACTGCGGCGTGCGCGACGAGGCGTGCCTCCCCGGCGACGACGTGGAGACCGTGCGCGGCGCGCTCGTCTTAGGCATACGCGACTACGCGCGCAAGAACGGCTTCAGGCGCGCGGTGCTCGGGCTGTCGGGCGGCATCGACTCGGCGGTCGTCGCGGCGCTCGCGTGCGAGGCCATCGGCGCGGAGAACGTGCTCGGCGTGATGATGCCTTCGCCCTTCTCATCGCGCGGGAGCGTCGAGGATTCAATCGCCTTCGGCCGCAACTACGGGATGCCCGTCGTCGAACGCCCCATCACGTCGGCCTTCGAGGTGCTGACGAGGGAGATGGGTTTGACGAAGCCCTCGCGCGGCGGCGAAAGTCTGGCGGCCGAGAATCTACAGTCGCGTCTGCGCGGCAACATCCTGATGACCGTCTCGAACGCGGAGGGGCGACTCCTCCTCTCGACGGGGAACAAGTCCGAGCTGGCGCTCGGCTACTGCACGCTCTACGGCGACACGAACGGCGGGCTCGCCGTCATCGGCGACGTGCTCAAGACCGAGGTCTACGCGCTCGCGCGCCACATCAACCGCGACGGCGAACTGATTCCGTGGGCCATCATCGACAAGCGCCCCTCGGCCGAACTCGCGCCCGACCAGTTCGACGACCAGTCTCTGCCGCCCTACGACACGCTCGACCCGATCCTCCGGCTCTACTTCGAGCGCAAGGCGACGCCCGAGGAGATCGTCGCCGAGGGGCACGAACGCGCGCTCGTCTACGACATCCTCAACCGCGTCGAGTCGCCCGCCAACGAGTTCAAGAGGCGACAGCTCCCGCCGACGCTCATCATCTCGCGCAACGCCATCGGCATCGGCCGCCGCCGCCCCGTCACGCACCGCTACAAGCGCCGCCCGCCCGAAGCCGCCGGCGGCCCCGTCACCTCGCGCCCGCCCGACCCGCGCGACGAGGGGCGCGCGCGCGAGGCGAAACTCGAAGAGTCTTGAGGCTTCGCCTACGCGGCCTTCCCCTTTGTCGGGCAGAATACCAACCCTCCTCCGCCGCGCCGCGTCTCTTCCTTCTCAGCCGCTCAGTTCGGCAGCGCTTCGGTCTGTAGGCCGACGGGTTGCGCGCCCGCGCCCTTGACGGCGTCGATGACCTTTGCCACCTCGCCGTAGCGCGTGGAGCGCGGCGCGCGGACGAAGACCGTGCGCTCTATCCTATCGTCGGGCGGGAGGTCGGGGCGCGCCTCCATCCCGACCCGCCAGTTGCCCGCGAGCTTGCGCTCGCGCCACTCAGCGGCCAGTCGCGCGGCGACCGCGCCCGCGTCCCCGACCGTCCCTTCCGCCACCGTCTCGTCGCCGCGTATCAGCTTCAATCGTTGGGCCGCGTCCACCTCGACGACGAGCGTGAGCTGGCTCTTGAGAATTCTCGGGTCGTCGGGCGGCTGCGTCGGCACGTGCGCCCTGAAGCGCGCGGGCCGCAGCGGCGTGATGACCATGAAGATGATGAGCAGCACGAGCAGGATGTCGATGAGCGGCGTGACGTTGATGCTCGGCGCGGGGGCGTCGGCGGGCCGCGCGTGCGTGGAAGTCTCTGACTCTTCGTCTCTCATTGTTTCACCTCTCACTCTTTCGACACCGCGCGGCGCGTGCGAGTTCCGCGACCGTCCCGGCGCGGGGCGACAAAAAATGGCGGGGCGCGCAAGTCCGCGCGGCGCGCGGCGTTCACAGTCCGGAAACGATAAGCGCGAAGACGGCACGGCGGCCCCGTCCGTCCGGGCGGTACGGGTGTGCCTCGTTCCCCGAAGCCGCGCCGCGCCGAACGTCGGCCGAACTTTCAAACAGAAGAGATTTTTCCGAGGAGGCAAACGATGATTCACTTTCCGGGTTCGAGGGTTATGTCGGCCGCGCTGTGCGCGTGCGCGTTGCTGCTGGCGTGCGCGTCACTGCCGTCCGCGCCGGGCGTCGCGCGCGCGAAGGGGAACAGGAACAACGCCGACTGGCGCGTGCTCGCGCCGGTCTCTTATAAGAACCTGACCATCTTCCCCGTCTATGGCGCCGACCTCCCCGGCTCCGACGCGTACATCACGCTCGACGAGGGGACGCGCGCGGGCACGGTCGTCATCACGGAGAAGGGCGCGGGGCAGGCGGCGGCGCGCCCGCACCCGCGCACGCACGGGCGCACGCCGCAGAGCGCGGCGCGGCAGCAGAACGTCGGCTACACGGGCGGCGGCGCGAGCGTCAACGAGCTGTCGCTCGTCAACCGCTCGGGCAAGAAGCTACTGCTGCTGGCGGGCGAGGTCATCGTCGGCGGCAAGCAGGATAGAATCGTGCAGGAGGATCGCATCATCCCGCCCGTGAGCGTCCCCGTCGCCCTGAGCGTCTTCTGCGTCGAGCACGGGCGTTGGAGCGCGCGCACCGCCGGCCACAGCTCCGGCGGCGGCGCCTCTCCGGCGCGCAGGGCGGCCGCGGCCGAGGAGGCGTCGAAGTTCTCAAGCCTCGGCGCGGTCGCGCACCCGGCGCTGCGCGGCGTGGCGCAGGACAAGAAGATGCAGGGCGAGGTCTGGAGCGAGGTCAGCAAGAAAAACGCCAAGCTCGGCACGGCGAACTCGACCGACACTTACCAGGAGGTCTATTCGAGCAAGCGCGTCGGCGCGCAGATGGACGACTACCTGCGCGCGCTACAGGGCGAAGTGCTGCGGCCGGGCGTCGTCGGCGTCGTCGTCGCGCGCAACGGCCGTGCCGTCTGGGTCGACGTTTTCGCCAGCCAGCGCCTGTTCGCCTCCTACTGGCCGAAGCTGCTGAAGTCTTACGTGGTTGACGCGCTCGGCGACAACACGAGCGAGAAGCGGCCGACGGTCGAAGAGGCTACGCGCTACCTGCGCGAGCGCGACGGCACGGTCTCGGCGACGACGCAGGACGGCGTCTACCAGCTCGTCAAGACCGAGCAGGCGGCCTACGCCGTCTTCGAGCTGCGCGACATCTCGCTCGCCGCGCCGCTCCGACTGCACTTCAACAAGATGAACAGGTAGGGGGAGTGATGGGTGATGGGTGATAAGAAAGAAAAGACGGGCCTCGTCTTCTCTTATCACCCATCACCCATCACCGACTTGCGACTTCCTTCGCGGTGTCGAGGAGGTCGCGGCGGTCTACGATGAAGTGGAGCTTTGCGGGCGCGTCGCCGCCCGTGAGGTGCTCGACGAGCTGTTCGAGGATTTCAAACTCGTCGCGCGAGTCGATGCCGTGCGCGTCGAGGTGGCCGCCGCGTCGCATGCCCCGCGCCAGCTCGCGCAGGGTGAGCCGCCCCTCGAAGGTGCGCCCGCCGTGGCGGTGCGAGCGGCTGACGAGGTACTGGACGAGCAGCACGTCGTTGTAGAGCGCGGGCGCGAGGAAGAGCCGCGCGCCGTCGCGCTCCCACCCCTCTTCGAGCCGCTGCGAGCGCCGCACCTGCCGGACGCCGCCGAACGCCGCCGCCCAGTCCGCCTTCGGCTCGCGCCTTTGCAGGTACGCGCGCGCGGCCGCGGGCATCCACGCCGCGTCCGTCTCGAAGTCAAGCTCCTGCCCCAGACGCTCAAGCCACTCGAAGAAGACCTGCCGCGCCGTCCGCTTCTCCTCGTGAACCTGGAACTGCTCGTCCTTCGCCGGCAGACGCTTGAGCAGCGTTTTGCGGGCGGCGTCCGAAGCCCTGCCGCCCTCGAAGCGGTGGACGCGGAGCGCGGCGTGCCAGCGCTTCGCCGCGTCGCAGAAGGGGCAGCGCGGGTTCTTCTCGGCCGAGGGCTTGAAGAAGGGGCGTTGCGGCTCGCGCGCCGTCAGCTCCTCGACGGTGGGCGCGTAGCGGCGTATCTCGTTGTAGGCGGTGCGCGGCGCGAGGCCGAGCTGCTGTGTGAAGAGCTTGAAGATGCACGAGAGGCACAGCGTCACCTCGTGCCGCGTGACCGAGCCGGCGGGGAACTCGCCGAAGTCCAGCACGTCCTTCGGGGCCTCCGATGTCTTCGCCGTTCCCGCCTTGGCCGGCCCCGCCGCCTTCGTCTTTACGGCGGCCTTCGTTTTCGGCTTCGGCGCGGGCTTCGCCTTTGAAGTCTTCGCGGCTTTCGCCTTCGAGGCGGCCGCCGGCTTCGCCTTACCCGAACCCGACGGCTGACGGACGGCCGCGCCCGACTTCTTGCCCGACGCCGCGGCCTTCAACGTCTTGACGGCGGCCTTCGCCTTCTTCGCGGCGGTCTTCGATCTACTTTTAGTGGGAGCCATTCTCGCGGAGACCTAACCGATGGAGACGAGCGCGGGCGCTTCGTCGGCGCCCTCGGGCTCGGCGTGACCGAGCGCGGCGTCGAGTTCGGCCTCGACGTTTCCGGCGGCGGCGCGCAGAGACTTGAAGTCGAAGAGCGACGGGTCTAAGAGGTGCGACGGCACGGCGTTCGTCAGCGCCGTCAGCATCGAGGCGCGCACGTTCGGTATCTCGCGCTCAAGCTCTGCGACGAGGCGCTTGACCCGCGCCCTCTTCAGGTTCGTCTGCGAGCCGCAGAGGTCGCACGGGATGATCGGGAAGTCCTTCTCGGCGGCGTACGCCGCGATGTCCGCCTCGCGGCAGTATGCGAGCGGGCGGATGACCGTGTTGCGGCCGTCGTCCGAGCGCAGCACCGGCGGCATCGCCTTGAGCTGCCCGACGAAGAGCAGGTTCAGAAGGAAGGTCGCCGTGATGTCGTCGGCGTGGTGGCCGAGCGCGATCTTGGTGCAGCCCTCCTCGACCGCGGTGTTGTAGAGGATGCCGCGCCGCAGACGCGAGCAGACCGAGCAGAAGGTCTTGCCCTCGGGGACGAGCCGCTTGACGACCGAGTAGGTGTCGCGCTCGACGACGCGGAAGGCGACGCCGCGCTCGCGCAGGTAGTTCGGCAGCACGTCGGCGGGGAAGTTGGGCTGCTTCTGGTCGAGGTTGACGGCGAGGAGGTCGAAGCGGACGGGCGCGCGCTTCCGCACGTCGAGCAGGAGGTCGAGCATCGTGTAGCTGTCCTTGCCGCCCGACAGGCAGACCATCACGCGGTCGCCGTCCTCGATCATCCCGAAGTCCTTGACGGCCTCGCCCATCTGGCGCAGCAGCTTCGTCTTCACCTTGCTTTCGACGAACATCGCTTTACGACTCCAAACGCTTCTTCAACTTCTCCAGCTTCGCGACCGCCTCGGCCGCCTCGCTCAGCCCCCAGCCCGTATGCTCGCGCACGAGCCGGACGGCCTCGACCCGCCGACCCGCTTCGAGCAGTTGCAGAATCTCCCGGCCGAGCGAGACGTTGATTGAGCGCCCCTGCGGCCCGGCGTCGAGCGAGCCTTTCATCTCCGGCAGCGTCCGCGTCTGCGTGAGCATCGGCCCGTCCCCGCGCCGCCCGCGCCACATCGTCAGCACCGCGACGAGCGCGGCGAGCGCGGCGGCGCAAATCAAAAGGAGTTTCGCGTCAGGCACGAACGTCAGTTTTAAGCCATCCTCACGCGCGACGCAACCATGCAAAGTAGACGGTAGACAGTAGTCAGCAGGGTAAAACGATTTCGGCGGGCGTCACGGGTTCCTGACCCGCGACGCCCGCCGAAGTTTTCTACTGACTATTGGCTACCGTCTACCGTCTACTCCCCGAGAGGTGTCGGCGTAAGAACTCGATTGTGCGCCGCCAGGCGTCGGCGGCCGCTTCGGGGTCGTAGACTTCGGGGCGCGTGTCGTTGAAGAAGGCGTGGTTTGTGCCGGGGTAGACGTGCGTCTCGATTGACTTGCCGTGCTCGTCGAATTTCTCTTCGAGCGCGCGCACCGCGGCGGGCGGGACGGACGAGTCCTTCTCGGCGTAGAGCCCGAGCACGGGCGCGCGCAGATTCCCGAAGTCGGGCTCGACCTTCGGGTGGATGCCGTAGAAGATGACGCACGCGCCCACGCGCTCGTTCTTCGACGCGGCGTAGAGCGAGAGCACGCCGCCCATGCAGAAGCCGACCGTGCCGACCTCCTCTCCCGCCGTCGCCTCGTGGGCGAGGAGGTACTCGACCGCGCCGCGCAAGTCCTTCTCGGTCTGCCCGATGTTGAGCGCCATCATCATCTTCCCGGCCTCGTCGGGCGAGCGCGCCACCTCGCCGTGGTAGAGGTCGGGCGCGAGCGCGACGAAGCCCTCGCGCGCGAAGCGGTCGGCCACGTCTTTGATGTGCGGGACGAGCCCCCACCACTCCTGTATGACGACGACGCCGGGGCCGCTCCCGCCCTCCGGCGTCGAGAGGTAGCCGCGGGCCGTCCCGCCGTTGCTCTGAAACTCGACCATCTGACCGGCCATCTTCCGTCCACTCCTCTCCGTCCCGCGCGGGGCGGCCCGGCACCCGCCGGAACCCTTCCGCGCGGCCGCGTGAATAGCGTAGGCGAGCCGCGCCCGCCCGACCATTTTTACGTTTTCCGCCCGAACGTTTGCAGCCGTTTTATCGGCGCGCCCGCGCCCGTGTCAAGTCCCGTGTCATGACGGCGCGGCCGCTTGACGGCGCGCGACCGCGGTCAGAAGAATGACCTTTCGCGCCTCGACTCCCCCGGCCGCGTAAAATTCCCTCGGGGCCGCCAGCGCCCTTTTCGCAAGAACCCGAACCGCAACCCGGACGAGCGCTTCCAGGCGATGATGCAGGACTCCGTCAAGACGCACTTCAACAGGGACGTTTCGACCGAGGACTTCAAGCGCGTCGTCGACCGCCACGTCACGCCCGACCTCGACCTCGACGGCACCTCAACGGCAACTCGACGGTCGAGCTTTCGCCGGCGCCCATCACGCTGCCGCAGGCGCCCAGGCGCGTCGCCATCGCCGCCCTCAACGACGTGCTCGCCGTCCAGGTCGAGAACGTGAAGAGGTGAGCGGGGAAGTAGACGGTGGACGGTAGACGGTAGCCCGTAGAAAACTTCGGCGGGCGTCGCGGGTCGAAAACCCGGACGCCCGCCGAAGTCGTTTTAACCTACCGTCTACCTTCTACCGTCCACCGTCTACTTCTTTACTATTGGCCGCGATTCCCTTATCATCGGCCTCGCTCTCGGAGAGTGTTGAATGTCTGTCCGAAAGCCGGGCGGTGGCACCGCCGACGGCCTCTCCTGACCAATTCCTTTTACCAACCAAGAGTTCTCAAACAGGGAGAATGTGACATGTTTAGACCGGGAAGAAATCCGAAGGAACCGACGCAAACCGCAGACGACACGGCCGACCACACCCCGCACGCCGCCCCCGCGGGCGGCTCCGGCTACGGCTCGTCCGCCCCGTCGGGCGGCGCCCCGGCGGCGGCGACGCCGACCGAGGCTTACCAGCAGTCGGTCTACACGCAGACCACCTCGCGCGCCGTCACCGAGAGCGAGTCGCTCGCGCGCGACATCAAGGAGGGGACGCTGACGGGCTTCGTCGGCAACGGCACCACGCTCACGGGCGAGGCCAACTTCAAGGGCATGCTCCGCGTGGACGGCACCCTCTCGGGGCGCGTCGCCTCGGCCGACGGCACGCTCATCGTCTCGACCAACGGGCACGTCGACGCCAACGTCGAGGTCGCGGTCGCGCAGATCTTCGGCACGGTCAACGGCGACATCGTCGCCACCAAGCGCATCGAGATGGGGCGCGTCGCCAAGGTGACGGGCAACATCCAGACGCCCGCGCTCGTCATCGAGAGCGGCGCGATCTTCGAGGGCAGTTGCCGCATGGTGCAGCTCCGCGATCAGTCCGAGGGCAAGACCTCCTCGGCCACCGACTCCGCGTCCGCCACGGCCGCGTCCGCCTCCGGCTCGTCGTCCACAGGCGCGTCGGGCGCGTCCCGCTACGGCTCCGGCTCCTCGCGCTCGTCCTCCCCCGCGTCGGACGCCTCCGCGACCGCGTCGGACGCCGACGTGCCGAACGCTAGCGACGTGGCGAGCTAGAACCGCCGCCGCCCAAATCGAAAACAAGAAAGCCTCCCGCGCCTGTCTCGCGCGGGAGGCTTTCTTGTTTTCGTGCCTGCGCGTTAAGGCGCGGGCGTGAAGCCGTTCAGCGGGTTGCCGTAGAAGGCTTCGGTCTTCCACGCCGCCTTGTCCCACGCGCCGTCCTGGTCGCCGAGGACGGCGACGGGGACGATGAGGCGGTCGCTGCCGAGCTTGTTCGAGGCGGCGAGGCCGGTGTCGAGCTTGCCGCCGGCGGGGACGGTGAACTTGACCGACCGCGCCAGCTTGTTATTCCACAGCACCTTCATCTCGTACTCGCCGGGGTTCTTGTCCATCAGGTGCGGGGGCCCGAAGCCCCACCCCGCGTCCGACGTATCCCAGGCGCGGACGTTGTTGAAGGTGCAGCGCACCCGCGCCCACTTCGCCTTCTGCGGCGCGTCCTTCTCGTCCACGAAATGGGTGGTGTTGTTATCCACGTCCGACTCGCAGCTGGGCTTGCCGACCTGCGTGCCCTCGTACATGATGCGGCCCACCTCCGCGCCCTTGTAGAAGAGGTGCGGGTCGAGCTTGTAAGCCTCGCCGCGCACCCAGAAGGTGACGTTGAGCATGGGCCTCTTCCAGCCGTTCAGGTCGTCCGGCGTGTAGTAGACGTAGCCGATGGGCAGGTTCCAGTCGTGATCCACGTAGTAGACGAAGTGGTTGGCGAACTTGCCGGTCTTGATCTCGTTGGAGTGCACCTTCCCGACCTTCGCCTTGCCGGTGAAGACGGTCGTGTCGGTGCCGGCCAGCTCGTTCCGCAGCTTGATGGCGAAGTTGAAGGGGCCGGTGTAGGTCGTCGCCTTCTCCTCGGGGACGCCGTCGCGGCCGCCGCATGTGGTCTTCCACCAGCGGTCGGCGGGCATCTCCTCGGTGGCGCAGTCGAACTTGACAGCCGGCGAGCCCGGCACGGTGTATTCGACGTAGAGCTGGCCGCCGCTCGGGATGGGGCCGTTGACGCTGTAGGTGATGAGCGGCGCCCAGCTCCATGTGTCGAAGTTCCCCTTGTAGGAGTTGAAGGTGAAGGCCGTCAGCTGCACGGAGTCCTTGGCGATGGTCGGCCCGCCCTGCGCCGGGGCGGCGGAGGAGGGGGCTGGCGCGGCCGCGGCCGCCGCCGGCTGGGCGGCCGGCGGTGCGTCGCCGGCCGTGGCCGCCGGCTGGGCGGCCGGCGTCGGGGTCGCCTTCGGCTTAGGTATCTTGGGAAGCCTCGGGAACTGAGCCGCCGCCGCCGTGTGAAGGCCGAAACCCGCGAGGGCTAAGAACGCCAGGGTTAGAAATGAACTGCCCTTCATGTCTCAGTCTCTCCTTTTTGTCTGCTCGCTCTGTGTTTTTGGATGGCCGTCGGGAATGCTTTTGGTGGCGGCAGTATCATGCAGCGGCGTGCCAGTGTCAACGTCCGGCGGGCGCGCGGCGGGGTCGCTTGAGTTTGCCGAGCACGGGGGTGTTAGAATGAGGCCCGAAAGTAAGAACGCCCTCGGGACTTCCCCGGCACTGAACCCGTAGAAGTTGATGAAGTCTACTCCGGCATCACCCATCCATCCGATTCCCACTGACAAAGGATTGACCCAAGAGCATGAGCGCCATCATCGAGAACCCGCCCGCGGACGTGCGGGAGAGAGACGTTGAAGAGCTTGAGACCGTGACCATCCGCTTCGCCGGCGACTCCGGCGACGGCATGCAGCTCACGGGGACGCAGTTCACCAACACCTCGGCCATCTTCGGGAACGACATCTCGACTTTGCCCGACTTCCCCGCCGAGATTCGCGCCCCCGCCGGAAGCCTCCCCGGCGTCTCCGGCTTCCAGCTCAACTTCTCCAGCCAGCACATCCGCACGCCCGGCGACCAGCCGAACGTGCTGGTGGCGATGAACCCCGCGGCGCTCAAGGTGAACCTCCCCGACCTCGAAGAGGGCGGCACGCTCCTCATCAACACCGACGAGTTCAACAAGGAGAATCTGAAGAAGGCCGACTACGCGTCGAACCCGCTCGAAGACGAGACGCTCAAGGGGTACCGCGTCCACCGGCTCCCGATCACCACGGTCAACATCCGCGCGCTGCAAGAGGCCGGCGTCAAGCTCTCGCGCAAGGAGATGGACCGCTGCAAGAACTTCTTCGCGCTCGGCATCCTCTACTGGCTCTATGACCGCCCGATGGAGCCGACGCTCCAATGGATTCGCGGCAAGTTCAAGAAGAACGAGGAGGTCATGCGCGCGAACGAAGTCGCCCTGAAGACCGGCTACAACTTCGCCGACACGACCGAGGTCTTCACCACGCACTACAAGGTGAAGAAGGCCGCCACCGCGCCCGGCAAGTACCGCAAGATCACGGGCAACGAGGCGGCCGCCATCGGCTTCGTCACGGCGGCCGAGCTGGTCGGGCGCCCACTCTTCTACGGCTCCTACCCCATCACGCCGGCCTCCGACATCCTGCACGAGCTGGCGCGCCACAAGAACTTCGGCGTCAAGACGTTCCAGGCCGAGGACGAGATAGCCGCGGTCTGCGCCGCCATCGGCGCGAGCTTCACCGGCCACGTCGGCCTGACGGGCACATCAGGCCCCGGCGTCGCGCTTAAACAAGAGGCCATCGGCCTCGCCGTGATAACCGAACTCCCGCTCGTCATCATCAACGTGCAGCGCGGAGGCCCCTCGACGGGGCTGCCGACGAAGACCGAGCAGGCCGACCTCTTCCAGGCCGTATGGGGGCGCAACGGCGAGTGCCCGGCCATCGTCATCGCGCCGGCGACGCCGTCCGAATGTTTCTCGATGGCGATCGAGGCGGTGCGCCTCGCCTACCGCTACATGACGCCGGTCTTCTACCTCTCGGACGGCTACCTCGCCAACGGCGCCGAGCCGTGGCTCGTCCCCGAGGTCGAAGACCTGCCGAAGATCGAGGTCGAGTTCGTCACAGACCCGGCCGGCTTCATGCCCTACGCGCGCGACGAGGAGACGCTGGCGCGCCCCTACGCGCTGCCCGGCACGCCCGGGCTGGAGCACCGCATCGGCGGCATCGAGAAGCAGCACCTGACGGGCAACGTCAACTACGACCCGGAGAACCACCACTTCATGGTCTTGATGCGCCAGGCGAAGGTAGACCGCGCCGCGCAGGACGTGCCCCCGGTCGAGGTCTACGGCGACCCCACGGGCAAGGTGCTCGTCCTCGGGTGGGGCTCGACCTACGGCTCCATCACCTCGGCCGTCGAGAAGCTGCGCGCCGAAGGGAAGTCGGTGTCGAGCGCGCACATACGCCACCTCAACCCGTTCCCGTCTAACCTCGGCGACGTGCTCCGCAGCTTCGAGCGCGTCATCGTCCCCGAGATGAACCTCGGCCAGCTCTGCACGATGATACGCGCGAAGTACCTTGTGGACGCCGTCGCCTTCTCGAAGGTGAAGGGGCGCCCCTTCCAGATTCGCGAGATCGTCAAGAAGGTCGAAGAGTACCTGTAACGGCCCCGCCTCGAAGGAAC
>DASWNR010000064.1:0-20675 GCA_036399155.1 Pyrinomonadaceae bacterium | reverse complement strand
AAAGCATGAACGCCTTCTAAAAGCATGAACGCCACGCTCCACCCTTCCCTCCGAGGCGCCCGCGCGTGCGTGTTCGACGCGGGCGGGACGCTCGTCCACCCGGACTGGCCGCGTCTCGCCGGACTGGCCGAGGAGTTCGCGGGGCGCCGGCTCGGGGCCGACGAGATGCGACGAGCCTTCGGCGAGATGCTGAAGTGCGTGGGCTCGACGGAGCCGGGCGTCCGCGTTATCAACCAGACCGGCCGCCACTGGACTTTCCGCGCGATGTACGGAGGGCTCGGGCTCGACGAGTCGGCGTGCGACACGCTCGTCGGGCGCATCGACGCCGCGCACACGTCGCGCCACATCTGGTGCGGCGCTGACCCCGACGCGGCGCGCGTCGTCGGAGAGTTGAAGCGCGCTGGTCTGCTCGTCGCCGTCATCTCGAACACGGAGGACGGCCGGCTCACGGACTCTTTGGAGGCGGCGGGGCTCGGCGGACGCTTTGACCTGCTCATCGACTCGCACCTCGTCGGATGCAGGAAGCCGGACGCGGCCATCTTCCGGCTCGCGCTCGGGCGGCTCGGGGTGGAAGCCGGCGAGGCGGTCTTCGTCGGCGACTCCTACGCGCACGACGCGCTCGCGGCGCGCGCCGCCGGCCTTCGCGCCGTGCTGCTCGACCCGCTCGACATGCACCCCGAGGCGGTCTGCCCGCGCATACGCGCCCTGGGCGATTTGCTTCGGGACGAGGTTTGAAAATAGAATCCGAGGTCACAGGTCACTCCCGCTCTTAAACCCTTGAGGCCGCCGCGGCAGCAAACCATGCAGACGCTCGACCTGATCATCATCTTCGGCTACCTCGTCGGCATCACGCTGTTCGGCATCTGGTTCGCGGGCAAGCAGGAGACGACCGAGGACTACTTCGTCGGCGACCGCAGCGTGCCGTGGTGGGCCATCGCCGCCTCCATCGTCGCCACCGAGACCTCGACCATCACCTTCATCAGCGTCCCCGGCGTCGCCTTCGCGCGCGGCGGCAACTTCCAGTTCCTGCAACTCGTGCTGGGCTACATGCTCGGGCGCGTGGTCATCTCCATCCTCTTCATCCCGTCCTACTTCCGCGGCGACCTGCTGACGGTCTACGAGCTGCTTGAGCGGCGCTTCGGCGGGCGCATCAAGATGCTGGCGGCGGCGCTCTTCGTCGTCATGCGTAACATCGCCGACGGCATACGGCTGCTCCTGACGGCCATCGTGCTCGGGGCCGTCTACACGGCGTTCCAGCCCGGCGCGGATGCGCGCACGCTCATCATCGCCTCGGTCATCCTGTTGGGGCTCGTGATGCTCGTCTTCACCTACTACGGCGGGATGGAGGCGGTCATCTGGGTCGAGGTCGTGCAGCTCGGCATCTACATCGCGGGCGCTCTGGCGGCGGCGTTCGTCCTCGCGTCGCACATCTCGGGCGGCTTCGGCGGCGCGGTCGCGCTCGGCGAGCAGTTCGGGAAGTTCAGCCTCGTCGATTTAGGCTTCCGGGACACGGTTCACGCGCTGGGCCTGCCGTTCACGGACGCGAAGTGGCAGTTGACGCTCCCCGTAGATTTGACGAAGACCTACACGCTCTGGGCGGGCGTCATCGGCGGCTGCTTCCTGACGATGAGCACGCACGGCACCGACCAGTACCTCGTCCAGCGTTACCTCTGCACCGACCGCCCGCGGCGCGCGGCGGCGGCGCTCCTGTCGAGCGGCGCGGTGGTCTTCGCGCAGTTCATCGGCTTCCTCTTCATCGGCGTCCTGCTCTTCGCCTTCTACGGGCCGCAGGCCGACCCGGCCTACGCACAGCTCCCTTCGGGCGTGGCGACGCTCCCCGTCGGCGGCACGTTCCAGAGGGTCGCGACCGACACCATCTTCCCGGACTTCATCACGCGGCACATGCCGACGGGGCTTTCGGGTCTCGTCGTCGCCGCGATTTTCGCCGCCGCGCTCTCGTCGTCTTTGAACTCGATTGCGGCGACGGCCGTCAACGACCTCTACAAGCCGTTCCGGCCCGGCCGCGCGGACAAACACTACCTGCGCGTCTCCCAGTGGCTGACGGTGCTGTGGGGCGTCGTGCAGGTGTCGGTGGCGATTCTGGCGATGCGGCAGGGGCGCTCGGCGCTCGACCAGGCGCTTTCGATCGCGTCGCTGATTAACGGCCCCGTGCTCGGCGTCTTTCTCGTCGGCACTTTCCTGCGGCGCGTGAGCGAGCCGCCCGCGCTCGTCGGCATGGTGGCGAGCCTCGTCGTCATGCTCTACGTGCGTTTCTACACGCCGCTGGCGTGGACGTGGTACGTGCTTCTGGGGAGCGGCGTGACCTTCTTCGTCGCGTGGCTCGCCAGCTTCGCCTTCGCGCCCGCGGCGGCCGACCGCCGGGACGAACTCGCGCCCGGCGCGGCCGACTGAACGACCCCGGCTGTCTGAAATGGCTTTAAATAACATGAGATCGAACGGAAATATTTTCATACGGCTGTTGCTGACGGCGGCCGCCGTGACCACGCTCGCGGCCGCGCCCGCGGCGCGCATGCGTGCGCGTGCAGGGGGGCCGCCCGCCGTTACGCCTCGGGTCCAAGTCACGCAAGCCTACCGGCCCAAGCCGAGCGGCGAGGCGCTCAGGTGGGCTGACGCCGAGCTGAAGAAGATGACGCTTGAGCAGAAGGCGGGTCAGCTCATCTCGGTCGGCGTCAACGCGCGCTTCCTCAATCAGGAGAGCGCCGAGTTCAAGGAGCTGCGCCGTCAGGTCGAGCAGAACCACGTGGGCGGCATCATCCTCTTCCGCGGCCCCGTCTACGAGTCCGTCCACCTCATCAACCGCATGCAGCAGCTCGCGCGCGTGCCGCTGCTCGTCTCGGCCGACCTCGAAGCCGGCGCGGGGATGCGCTTCGAGGACACGGTCAATCTGCCCTGGAACATGGCGCTCGGCGCGACCGGCAACCCCGAGTTCGCGCGGCGACAGGGCGAGCAGACCGCGCGCGAGGCCCGCGCGCTCGGCGTCCAGCAGGTCTACGCGCCCGTCGCCGACGTGAACAACAACGCAGGCAACCCCGTCATCAACGTCCGCTCCTTCGGCGAAGACCCTTCGGAGGTCGCGCGCTTCGTCGCGGCCTTCGTCGAGGGCGCGCAAACGGCCGGCGTCATCGCCACCGCCAAGCACTTCCCCGGCCACGGCGACACGGCGGTGGATTCGCACCGCGGCCTCCCCGTCATCGACGTGGCGCGCGCGCGGCTCGACGCCGTGGAGCTGGTCCCGTTCCGCGCGGCCATCAAGTCGGGCGTCGGCTCCGTGATGCCGGCGCACATCGGGCTCCCGCAGATAGACCCGACGCAGGTCAGCCCGCTCCCGCGCGAGGCCATCGTCCGCCCGACCTACGCCGAGCGCGAGGTCTTCGTCGAGAACGCCGTGCTGCCGGGGACGCTCTCGCACGCGGTCAGCACGGGTCTGCTGCGCAAAGACCTCGGCTTCGACGGCCTCGTCGTCACCGACGCGATGGACATGAGCGGGCTGACCATCTACTTCAGGCAGGACGAGGCGGCGGTGCGCGCCGTGCTCGCGGGCGCGGACATGCTCCTCAAACCCGCCGACCCGGACTCGATGCTGCGCGGGCTGGTCGCCGCCGTAAAGTCGGGGCGCCTGACCGAGAAGCGCGTCGAGGAATCAGCCCGCCGCATACTCGCGGCCAAGTACGACCTCGGACTGGCGTCCCGGCGGGTGACACCGCTTGAGCTGATAGACAAGCTCGTCTCGGGGCCCGAGACTCTGAAGCTGGCCGACGAGATAGCCGAGCACGCCGTCACGCTCGTCCGCGACGACGCCAAACTTTTACAGCGCGAGGACGGAGGCGCGGGCCTGCGCCCCGGCGCGCGTGTCTTCAACCTCGCCATCACCAACGGCGAAGACCGCCTCTGGATAGCCAACCCCTTCGTCTCGCAGTTGGCGCGGCTCGGCAATCGCGCCGAGACGGTCGTGCTCGACGCGCGCTCGTCGGAGGACGAAGTCAAAGACGCGTTGGAGCGCGCGCAGAAGGCGGACGTGATCGTCGCCTCGATGTACGGGCGCGTGCGCTCCGGCGCGACCAACAGCGTCGGGCTCCCCGAGCAGGGCGCGCGCGTGCTCTCGGCGCTTCTGGAGAAGAAGGCGCCGGTCGTCGGCGTCAGCTTCGGGAACCCGTACCTGCTGCAAAGCTTCCCGGGGCTTCGCACGTACGTCGTCGCCTACGGCGACATGCCGAGCCTGCAACGCGCGGCGGCGCGCGCTCTGCTCGGGCAGGCGGGCTTCAGCGGCCGTCTGCCCATCACGCTCCCCGGACTCTACCCGCGCGGCACGGGCATACAGTTGAAGGCCGCCCCGGCGACGCCGGCCGCAACGTCCGCCGCCGGAGCCGCGACCGAACGATGAACAAACTTCTTCCGAAAGAATCGAAGCGCCGTCGTCTGACCGCGGCGCTGCTGCTGGCCCTCGCCGTCACGACGAACTCGCTGGCGGCGGCGCTCCCGTCCGTCCGGCCGGCGAAGGTCTCGATGGCGGCCGAGCGGCTCGCCTTCATCGACGCGGCGGTCGCGGATTCGGTCGCGCGTAAGGAGTTGCCCGGCGCGGTCGTCCTCGTCGCGCGGCGCGGCGGCGTCGTCTGGCGCAAGGCTTACGGCGCGCGCGCCCTCGTCCCCGCGCGCGAGGCGATGACGGCCGACACCGTCTTCGACGTGGCGAGTCTGACGAAGGTCGTGGCGACGGCGACGAGCGCGATGATTCTCGTCGAGCGCGGCAAGCTGCGGCTGGCCGACCCCGTCTCGCGCTACATCCCCGAACTCAAGGGCGAGGGGCGCGAGCGCATCACCGTCGAGCACCTGCTCACGCACCGCTCGGGCTACGCGCCCGACTTCGATCTGGGCGAGCGCTGGCGCGGCCACGAGGAGATGTTGAAGCGTCTCTACGCCGAGCCGCTGCGCTCCGTGCCGGGCGCGCGCTTCGTCTACAGCGACATCGGCATGATCGCGCTCGGCGAGATCGTCGGCCGCCTGGCGGGCGAGCCGCTCGACTCGTTCGCCGCCAGAAACATCTTCGCGCCGCTCGGGATGAAGGACACGGGCTTCCGCCGCATCGGGCAGGGGCAGACGGACGCCGCCCTGCTCGCGCGCGTCGCGCCGACCGAGACGGTGCGCGCGATGAACAGCTACCTCGGCGGGACGGCCGAGGCCGGGGCCCCCGGCGAGTTGATGCTGCGCGGACAGGTTCACGACCCGACCTCGAACCGCATGGGCGGCGTCGCCGGCCACGCCGGACTCTTCTCGACCGCGGACGACCTCGCCGTCTTCTGCCAGATGATTCTGAACGGCGGCGAGTACGGCGGCGTCCGCATCCTCTCGCCCCTGGGCGTGGCCGAGATGACGCGGCCGCGACAGGTGACGGACGACGGCGGCGCGCGCGGCCTCGGCTGGGACGTGAACACGACGTTCTCGACCAACCGCGGCGACCTCTTCCCCGCAGGCTCGTTCGGCCACACGGGTTTTACCGGCACCTCCTTCTGGATTGACCCGGCGAGCGAGACCTTCGTCGTCTTCCTCTCGAACCGCGTCCACCCGGACGGCAAGGGCGACGTGGGGCCTCTGCGCGCGCGCGTGGCAAACGTCGTCGCGGGCGCGGTCACGGACGCGGCGACTGTCGCGCGCGCACAAGCCGAGCAGGCGCAGTACGTCCGGCACATGCTCTCCGGGCTCGCCAGATTCACCTCCGCCGTGGGCGAGGCACGCAGGGCCGAACAGGAGGGCGCGCTCGCGCCCGAGCAGGCGGAAGTCCTCAACGGCATCGACGTGCTCGCGCGCGGCGGCTTCAAAGAGCTACAGAACATGCGCGTCGGGCTGATTACGAATCACACGGGGCGCGACCTCGCGGGGCGGCAGACGATAGACGTGCTCCGCGAGGCGCCGGGCGTCAAGCTCGCCGCGCTCTTCTCGCCCGAGCACGGCATCCGCGGGCAGTTGGACGAAAAAATCTCCGACTCGACCGACGAGAAGACGGGGCTGCCCGTCTACTCGCTCTACGGCGAGACGCGGCGGCCGAAGCCCGAGCATCTGAAGAATCTCGACGCGCTCGTCTTCGACATACAGGACATCGGCACGCGCTTCTACACGTACATGTCCACGCTCGGCTACGCGATGGAGGAGGCGGCCAAGGCGCGCATCCCCGTCTTCGTCCTCGACCGCCCGAACCCCATCGGCGGCGTCGAAACTGAGGGCCCGGTGGCCGACGAAGACAAGCTCTCGTCCATCGCCTACCACACGATTCCCGTCCGGCACGGCATGACACTCGGGGAGTTGGCGCGGCTCTCCAACGAGCAGCGGAAGATAGGCTGCGACCTGCGCGTCGTCAGGATGGAGAACTGGCGGCGCGGGATGTGGCTCGACGCGACGGGGCAGACGTGGGTCAACCCCTCGCCGAACATGCGTAGCCTGACGGAGGCGACGCTCTACCCGGGCGTCGGGCTGCTTGAGACGAGCAACGTATCGGTCGGGCGCGGCACGGACACGCCGTTCGAGGTGGTCGGCGCGCCGTGGATTGACGGCCGCAAGTTGGCGGCGCACCTCAACGGGCGCGGGCTCGCGGGCGTGCGCTTCGTCCCCGTGCGCTTCAAGCCGAACGCCTCCGTCTTCAAGGGCGAGGAGTTGGGCGGCGTCAACGTCGTCGTCACAGACCGCGCGCTCTTCCGCCCGGTGCGGACTGGAATCGAGATGGCGGTCGCGCTCCGGCGACTCTACCCTAACGACTGGAAGGCCGACTCGTACGCGCGCCTGCTCGTCAACGCCGACACGCTCGAACGCGTGAAGCGCGGCGACGAGCCCGACTCAATCGAGCGCTCGTGGCAGACGCGCCTCGCCGAGTTCCGCCGCGCGCGCGCGCGCGCACTGCTTTACAAATAGCTCACGAGTTTGAGGAGAAGAACGATGCGCTTCATCAGTAGGGTCTTCGTCGCCTTCGCGCTGCTGCTCTCGGCGCACGCCCCGGCGCTGGCGTGGCACGACACGGGGCACATGGTCGTCGCGCAGGTCGCTTACCTGCGCCTGACACCGGCGGCGAAGGCGCGCGTGGACTCGCTGCTCGTCACGCAGCAGGGCCGCCGGCCGCTCATACACCTCTGCGCCGGGTACTACACGCCCGAGACGTGCGAGAAGACCTACGACCCCGTCGAGATTGCCGTCTGGATGGACGACTTTCGCGGCGACTCGCTGACGGACGAGTACGCGCCGTGGCACTACGTGGACTTCCGCCCCATCTGGGACGGCATCCCGGAGCGCACCAACGTCGGCGCGGAGCCGGAGAACGTCCTCTCGCGCCTGAACTGGGCCATCAACACGCTGCGAAAGAGCACGGGCTCTGCCAAGCGAGACGCCGAGACGCTCGGCTTCCTCTACCACATGGTCGGCGACGTGCATCAGCCCCTGCACGCCGCGACGCGCTATAGCGCGTCGAACCCGAACGGCGACGCCGGCGGCAACGGCTTCCGCATCCAGATGCCGCCGGAGGCGCGCATCTCGAACCTGCACGCCTTCTGGGACGCGGCCGGCGGCCAGTTCGGCTTCGTGAGCCCGAAGCGCCCGCTCGACGCGGCGGGCAAGGCGAACATCCTCTCGCTCGCGGAGTCAGCGATGAAGGAGTTCCCGGCCGAGTCGATGCCGGAGTGGGGCGACCTCGACCCGCACACGTGGGTCGTCGAGAGCAACACGCTCGCGCGGCAGGTCGTCTATAAAAACATCACCGAGAACGCCACGCCGTCGAAGGCTTACACGGACGAGGCGCAGCGGCTTTCGCGCAAGCGGCTGGCGCTCGCGGGCTATCGCATGGCCGGCGTCCTCAACGCGCTCTTCGTCCCCGCGCCGCCGAAGCCGGCGGGGCAGCCGTAGAAATCAGTAGACAGTAGTCAGTAGAAAAACCGAAGGCGGCGCGTCCCGGTTAAATGACCGAAGACGCGCCGCCCGTTTCTTAACTACTGACTACTGTCTACTGTCTACTCCCCTTCACAGTCTCAACCCCGTCTGGAGGTAATGGAAGGGGATGTGGTCGGCGTCGCGGCCGGCGTCGCGGAGGACTTCGACCATGCGGCGCGCGCCCGTGTAGTTGAGCGAGTGGACGACGATGAGCGCGTCGCGCTGCGCGGTCGGGTTCTCGGCGAGCCAGCGCGCGACGGCGTAGCCGGTGCGCTCGTCGTCGGGCTCGCTGCTGAAGTAGTGCTCCTCCGAGAGGTCGTGGTCGAGCAGGACGGCGCGGTAGTCGCGCTCGGCGAGCCAGGCGACGGCCTGCCGCACGTCGCAGGTCACGTCCAGCTCGCTCCCCTCCAGACGCGCGCGGAACCAGGCGCAGCGCGCCTCGTCGTCCTCGACGATCAGAATTCGGTTCAAGCCCTCGCCCATCTCACACGCCGCCCCTTCGTAAACGCTTCGGATTCCTCCCGCCTTTCTTGAATTTATAACACGCCGCGCCCGACCCCCTACAAATCCGCCGCCGAGTTGGCTATGATACCCGCACGGTGATTATCGCGACCTGGAACGTGAACTCGGTGCTGGCGCGGCTGCCCCTTGTGCTGCGCTGGCTGAACGACGCGCGCCCCGACGTGCTCTGCCTACAGGAGGTGAAGTGCGCGGACGAGCGCTTCCCGGCGGCGGAGTTCGCGGAGGCCGGCTACCACTCGGCGGTCAACGGCCAGCCGACCTACAACGGCGTGGCCTTCCTCTCGCGCCATAAGATCGAAGACGTGCGGCGCGGGATGGCGGGCGACGAGGAGGGCGCGCAGGCGCGCGTCATCGCGGCGACTGTTCAAGGCGTCAAGCTCGTCAACGTCTACGTCCCGAACGGGCAGTCGGTCGGGACGGACAAGTACCGCTTCAAGCTCGAATGGCTCGCGCGCCTGCGCGCGCACCTCGACGAAGAGTACTGGGCCGACGACGACGTACTAATCTGCGGCGACTTCAACGTCGCGCCCGAAGACCCGGACGTTCACGACCCGCAGCTCTGGCGCGGCCGGATACTCTTCAGCAAGCCCGAGCGCGAGGCCATCGAAAACGTGCGGGAGTGGGGCTTCGCCGACGCCTTCCGGCTGCACAACCCTGGCGGCGGACACTTCTCGTGGTGGGACTACCGGCAGGGCTCGTTCCGCCGCAACACGGGTCTGCGCATCGACCACGTCTGGGTCTCGGAGCCTCTGGCGGCGCGCTGCAAGCGTTCGTGGATAGACCGCGAGCCGCGCGGCTGGGAGCGCCCGTCCGACCACACGCCGGTGCTGGCCGAGTTCGCGAAGGCTTAATTTCAATTTCAAATTTCAAACTTGAAATTCATTTAAGGGGGCGAGATGAACGAGGGCTTGAAGGACGCACTGAAGCTGGCGGCGGCGGGCGCCGGCGCTTACCTCGCGGCGCGCGCCGTCTACAGGCGTTTCGGCGGCTACGACTTCGCGGGCAAGACCGTGCTCATCACGGGCGGCTCGCGCGGGCTGGGCCTCGTGCTGGCGCGCGGCTTCGCGGCGGAGGGCGCGCGCGTCGCCGTCTGCGCGCGCGACCCGAAGGAGCTTGAGCGAGCCCGCACAGACCTCTCCTCGCGCGGCGCGGACGCCTTCGCCTTCCCGTGCGACGTGACCGAGCGCGCGCAGGTCAGGGAACTGGTCGAGGTCGTCACGCGACACTTCGGCCGCATCGACGTGCTGGTCAACAACGCTGGCGTCATACAGGTCGGCCCCGTCGAGGAGATGACGCTCGAAGACTACGAGCAGGCGATGGCCGTACACTTCTGGGGGCCGCTCTACGCGACGCTGGCCGTGCTGCCGCAGATGCGCGCGCGCGGCGAGGGGCGCGTCGTCAACATCTCGTCCATCGGCGGCAAGATCGGCGTCCCGCACCTCGTCCCCTACAGCGCGAGCAAGTTCGCGCTCGCCGGGCTCTCCGACGGGTTGAGGGCCGAACTCGCGAAGGACGGCGTCGTCGTCACCACCGTCTTCCCCGGCCTGATGCGCACGGGCAGCCCGCGCAACGCCACCTTCAAGGGCCGGCACCGCGCCGAGTACGCCTGGTTCGCCATCAGCGACTCGCTCCCCGTCTCGTCCATCAACGCCGAGCGCGCCGCCGCGCAGGTCATCGACGCGTGCCGGCACGGGCGCGCCGAGCTTATCATCACGACGCAGGCGCAGGCGGCGGTCAAGTTCCGCGCGCTCTTCCCTGAAGCGGCCGCCGACCTGCTCGCGGTCGTCAACCGGCTGCTGCCCGGCCCGGGCGGCATCGGCCGCTCGCGCGCGAAGGGCCGAGACAGCGAGTCCGCGCTCGCTCCCTCCCTGCTGACGGCTCTGACCGAGTCGGCCGCGCGCCGCAACAACGAACTCGCGCAGGGCTGAGGCCGCGCGCCCGAGGCCGAGTCTTCCCGACCCGATGGAGAGAGAACCCACCCTCATCACTTCCGAAGTCCTGCGCGAGATTCCGCTGCCGATGCCCGACCAGGGCGGCGACAAGGAGGAGCGCGGCCGCGTGCTCGTCGTCGGCGGAGGGCGCGAGACGCCGGGCGCGGTCGTGCTCGCGGGCACGGCGGCGCTGCGCGCGGGCGCGGGCAAGTTGCAGGTGGCGACGGGCGCGTCGAACGCCGCGCTGGTCGCCTCGGCGCTCCCGGAGGCGCGCGTCTTCGCGCTGCCCGAGACGCGCGCGGGGAAACTCTCGAAGGCAGCGTGCGCCAGGCTCGAAGAGCACCTGTCGAAGGCTCAGTGCGTACTCCTCGGGCCGGGGCTGATAGAGGACGAGTCGGTCGCGCGCTTCGTCGAGGCGGCGCTCGGCATGTGCGGGGAGGTACCCGTCGTGCTCGACGCGGGCGCGGTCGCGTGTCTCGGCGGCGGCGGGCGCGGCCTGCTCCACGCGCTCGAAGGCCGCGCCGTCGTCACGCCGAACGCCGACGAGCTTGAGCTGATATACGGCGGCGAGGCCGTCGGGTCGGGGGGCGGCGGCGGCGACCCTCTCGCCGCCGCGAGGCGCGCGGCCGAAGAGTTCCGCGCGGTCGTCGTGCTCAAGGGGCGCGAGACCTTCATCGCCTCGCCCGGCGGCGGGGCCTACGTCAACCGCGCCGGGAGCGTCGGGCTCGCCACCTCGGGCTCGGGCGACGTGCTCGCGGGCGTCATCGCCGGCCTCGTCGCGCGCGGGGCCGAGGCCGCGCACGCCGCCGCGTGGGGCGTCCACCTGCACGCGCTGGCGGGCGAAAGGCTTTCGCGCCGCGTGGGGCCGCTCGGCTTCCTCGCGCGCGAGCTGCCCGCCGAAATCCCGATGCTGATGTCTGAGCTGTCGGCCGGCTGAGCCCGCGCCGACCGGGCGCGAAACCCGGCGGGCGAAAAAGGTATCGACGCCGGCCGAGGCTTTGGTTTAAAGTCTCCGCCCGTAAACCCTCGAAGGAGAAAAAATCGGATGAGCATGCGCGAAGACGAAGACAACACGACATACAAGGTGGTGGTGAACCACGAGGAGCAGTACTCGATCTGGCCTGCGGACCGCGAGAACGCGCTCGGCTGGAACGACGCCGGCAAGTCGGGGCCGAAGGCGGAGTGCCTCGCCTACATCGAGGAGGTGTGGACGGACATGCGCCCCTTGAGCCTCCGCAAGAAGATGGAGGAGACGGCCGGGGGGCAGAGCAACGAGCCGGGTTACCGCGGAGACCTGTAGCGCCGCGCGACACGGGGCGGACGCGGCGCGCGGCCGCGCTTTGCTTTAAAATGGGCGCATGCCGGACTTGAACGCCGCCGAGCAGTTCTTCGCCGCGCTGGACGAGAGTCTGGCGGGCGGCCGCTTCGTCAAGCTCACGCTCTCGAAGTACCGGGGGCGCGAGGACGGGCTGAAGAACGTCTACGTCCGACCCGTCGCGCTCAAGGGCGGCGGGCGGCTCTCATTCCTCCACCGCTACCGCACGCGGGACGCGGTCAAGAACCACACGCGCGAGGAGGGCGCGCGGCTCGTGCGCGCCCTCCTCGCGTCGGAGTTCGCGAGCGCACACCTCTTCACCACGGCCGAAGACCTGCGGCTCGAAATCACGCGCAAGGGCGACGCGCGCCTCTCCAGAACGCCCCCGACCTTCTCGACACCCGCCGCCGAAGAGCACGACCGCCGGAAGCGACGCGCCGTCGAAACCGTGGGCAGCGTCTACCTCCACGCGCTCGGCGTCACGAACGAGAGCGGCGAGGTGCGCCCGGCGATGGGCGACAAGCTGAGGCAGATAAACAAATTCGTCGAGATAGTCGCGGGGCTCTACGACTCTTCGCCGCTGGCCGGGAGGGAGGATGTCTCGCTGGTGGACGTGGGGTCGGGGAAGGGCTACCTGACCTTTGCGGTCTACGACTACCTCAGCAACGTGCGCGGCGTGCGCGCCACCGTCACCGGCGTCGAGGCGCGCGCCGAGCTGGTCGGGCTGTGCAACGAGGTCGCGCGCCGCGCCGGCTTCGAGCGGCTGGGCTTCCAAGAGGGGCTCGTCCACGACCTTGAGCTTCCCGGCGCCGACATCCTCGTCGCGCTGCACGCGTGCGACACGGCGACCGACGACGCCATCCACAAGGGCGTCGCGGCCGGCGCCTCGGTCATCGTCACCGCGCCGTGCTGTCACAAGGAGGTGAGGCCGCAGATGCGCGCGCCCGAGGCGCTGCGAGGCGTCCTGCGCCACGGACACCTGCTCGAACGCGAGGCCGAGTCCGTCACCGACTCGCTGCGCGCCCTGCTGCTCGAAGCCGCCGGCTACAGGGTCAAGGTCTTCGAGTTCGTCAACAACGAACACACGCGCAAGAACACCATGATAGCCGCCGTCCGCCGCGACGACGCGCACGACACGGCCGCCGCGCTCGCGGACTTCCGCGCCCTCAAAGAGTTCTACGGCATCCGCGAACAGCGCCTCGAAAAGCTACTCTGCGAATACGCGCCGCCGCCCGTCTGAGCGGCGCGCGGGGTCTCAGACGGCCGGCGTGTGCTGCTCGGTGAAGACGGGCGGCGGCGGGGGCGTGTGCGAGACGTGTGCGAAGTGGCGCGCGCGCTCACGCTGGCGGCGGTCGATGCCGCGCACGACGAGGATGGCGAGCACGGCCGCGACGACGCCGGCGAGGTGGGAGAGGATGTGGAACCCCGCCACGAAGCGCAGCGTACCGGGGGACGTGACGTCATCGTGGAGCCGCCACGAGATGTTGCTCAGGACGTTCGACGCGAGCCACGCGAGCCACCAGCCGAGCACGAGCGGGGCCGAGGACGCCTGCGGGAACATGAAGTCGCCGCCGGGGAGCATCTCCGGGTCGCTCTTCACCCAGACCTCGCGCACGGCCCTGTAGGGGACGACGAGGTTGACGAACGGGACGAAGAAGCTCCCCGCGGCCCAGACCGGCGAGAACTCGACGTTCGACCTCCGTGTGCCGAGCGCCGGCACGTTCTTGACGACGCGGTAGAGCCAGACGAGGAACGCGACCACCAGCGCCGCGCAGACTATGAACGTTGCGAGGACGGAGAGGAACAGGAGTAACTCGTAGAGCGTGACCTGTTGCCCGTCCTCGGAGTCGAGGAAGATGGGGTCGGCGGCGAGCGCCACGACGTTCGTGACGATTGAGAAGAGCGCCGTCGCGACGTACGCGACGAAGAGAACGACCACCACCGTCGCGCGCCCGTGCGCTGAGACGAAGGGCCCGCCGGCGTAGAGAGCCGCCGGCGCGGTGCGATTTTGAAAGTATGACATACCGCTTTGACCTCCTGAGGTTTTGGGGTCTGCGGCCGGCGCTGAAGGGGCGGGGCTTCAGTCGGCCGTCATGGTCGTTGGCTGGCGCGCGGTCAGCTCGCGCCAGGTGAGCGGCTGCGTGCCGTCGTCGAGCCTGACCATCGAGATGCAGCCCGGGACGGGGCAGACGAGGTAGCAGAGGTTGCAGCCGACGCACTCGTGCTCGTCGACGACGGGGTAGCGCGTGCCGTTCATCTGCACGAGCGGGATGCACTGGTGCGCGCCGTCCTCGCAGGCGACGTGGCAGAGGTTGCACTGGATGCACTTGGCGTGGTCGATGCGCGCGACCGTCTTGTAGTTGAGGTCGAGGTTGCCCCAGTCCGTGACGCGCGGCGCGCTGACGCCGACGAACTCGCCGACGGTGCGGAAGCCCTTCCCGTCGAGGTAGTTCGACAGCCCGTCGATCAAGTCCTCGACGATGCGGTAGCCGTAGTGCATGACCGCCGTGCAGACCTGCACGTTCGAGGCGCCGAGCGCGAGGAACTCGGCCGCGTCGCGCCACGTCGAGATGCCGCCGATGCCGGAGATGGGCACGGTCACCTCGGGGTCGCGCGCCAGCTCCGAGACCATGTTGAGCGCGATGGGCTTGACGGCCGGGCCGCAGTAGCCGCCGTGCGCGGCCATCCCGTTGACGTTCGGGTGCGGGACGAGCGTGTCGAGGTTGACGCCCATCACCGAGTTGATGGTGTTGATGAGCGAGAGCGCGTCCGCCCCTCCGCGCACCGCCGCGCGCGCGGGCGGGTTGATGCTCGTCACGTTGGGCGTGAGCTTGACGATGACGGGGAGCGTCGCCGCCTCCTTCACCCACTCCGTGACCATGCAGGTGTAGTCGGGCACCTGACCCATCGCGGCGCCCATGCCGCGCTCGCTCATCCCGTGCGGGCAGCCGAAGTTCAGCTCGAAGCCGTCGCACCCCGTGTCCTCGGAGCGCTTGACGATGTCGTGCCACGCCTCGCGCCTCGACTCGACCATCAGCGAGACGATGACGGCGTGCTTCGGGTACTTGCGCTTGACCTCGCGTATCTCGCGCAGGTTGACTTCGAGCGGGCGGTCGGTGATTAGCTCGATGTTGTTCAGGCCCACCATGCGCTGCGGCCCGAGGTCGACCGAGGCGAGGCGCGAGCAGACGTTGCGGATGGGCTCGCCCAGCGTCTTCCAGACCGCGCCGCCCCAGCCGGCGTCGAACGCGCGCTCGACCATCGAGCCCATGTTGGTCGGCGGCGCGGAGGCCAGCCAGAAGGGGTTGGGCGACTCGATGCCCGCGAAGTTTACGCTTAAGTCAGCCATGCGTCGGAAACCTCCTCGAACTCAGACGGAAGACTCTCTCTACATCAGTGCGCCTTCAGGTTCTGCGTCTCTTCGTGCAGCGGCACGCGCGCGCCGGCGAACTCGACGCGCTCGCCCGTGAGCGCGAGGTGGATGCCCTGCGCGGCGAGCTTGCCCATCTGCGAGGCGTCAACGGCCTCGCGCCCTCCGTTGACGCAGTCGCCGCCGGCGAAGAACCTGGGGTTGCCCGTCCGCATCGTCTCGGGTTCGACGACGACGCGCCCGCCCGCGTCCACCTCGACGCCCGGGATTGACGCGAACAGCCCGCGCATCTTCTGCTGCCCCGTCGCCTTGATGACGGTGTCGGCCGGCACGTCGAACTCCGAGCCTTCGACCGGCCTGACCGAGCGCCGTCCGGAGGCGTCGGGCTCGCCCAGCTCTGTCCTCACGCAGCGCAGCGCGGAGACTTTTTTGCCGTCCGCGTCGGCGAGCACCTCGACCGGCGCGGTCTGCCAGAGGAACTCGACGGCGTCCTGCTTGGCGAGCGTGTACTCGTACTCGTACGCGGGCATCTCGGCGGGGCCGCGCCTGTAGACGAGCATCACGCGCTCGGCGCCGAGGCGGCGCGCCTGCGTGACGGCGTCGATGGCCGTGTTGCCCGCGCCGACGACCGCCACCACGCGCCCGACGGGAACCGTCTCCCAGCGGCGCGACTTGATGCGCTCGATGACGTGGAGCGCGTCGTAGACGCCCTCCAAATCCTCGCCGGGGATGTCGAGCCGGCCGGTCTCCCCGAGCCCGACGCCGAGGAAGACGCCGTCGTGCGCCGCCTCAAGCTCCTCGAACGTGACGTCGCGGCCGACCTCCACGCCGAGGCGGAACTTGACGCCGAGCCGCTCGACCGCGCGCGCCTCGTCGGTCGAGACCCGCTGCGTCATCTTGTACTCGGCCATGCCGTAGGTGTCGAGCCCGCCGGGCAAAGCCTTGCGCTCGTAGACGGTCACGTCGTAGCCGAGCCGCGCGAGGTACGTCGCGCAGGAGAGCCCGGCCGGGCCGGAGCCGACGACGCCGGCCGACTTGCCGTTGGGCGCGCCCGCCTTCAGCACGTCGAGCCCGGCGGCCGTCGCGAAGTCGGTGGCGTAGCGTTGCAGCCGCCCGATCTCGATGGGCTTGTGCATCAGCGTCTTCTCGACGCACGCGCCCTCGCACAAGACCTCGACGGGGCAGACCCGCGCGCAGGTGGCGCCGATGGGGTTGGCGTCGAAGATGACTCGGGCGGAGCCGACGAGGTTGCCGGAGGCTATCTTCTTGATGAAGGCCGGCACGTCGATGTGCGTCGGGCAGGCGTGCGTGCACGGCGCGTCGTAGCAGTAGACGCACCGGTTCGCCTCGAACAGCGCCTCGGCCTCGGTCAGCGCCGGCGCTATCTCGCCGAAGTTCCGTTCTATCTGCTCGTGCGCGAGCTTAGAGGAAAAGGTTTCTGACATCGTGTTAAGGGCCTAGTCGGCGACGAGCGTCTGGTAGGTGTCGGGGCGGCGGTCGCGGTAGAACTGCCAGGTGTTGCGGACTTCGCGGATTTTGTCGAGGTCGAGGTCGGCCGTGACGAGGGCGTCGCGGTCGCGCGGGGCCTCGGCGACGATCTGGCCGCGCGGGTCGCAGAAGTAGCTCTGGCCGTAGAACTCGCCGATGTCCCAGGGCTGCTCGTGGCCGACGCGGTTGATGGCGCCGACGAAGTAGCCGTTGGCGACGGCGTGCGCCGGCTGTTCGAGCTTCCAAAGGTATTCCGAAAGTCCGGCCACCGTCGCGGAGGGGTTGAAGACGATCTCCGCGCCGTTTAAGCCGAGCGCGCGCGCGCCCTCGGGGAAGTGCCGGTCGTAGCAGATGTAGACGCCGACGCGCGCGTAGGCCGTCTCGAAAGTCGGGTAGCCGAGGTTGCCCGGCCGGAAGTAGAACTTCTCCCAGAAGCCCGGGTTGACGTGCGGGATGTGGTTCTTGCGGTACTTGCCTAGGTACTTGCCGTCGGCGTCGATGACGGCCGCCGTGTTGTAGTAGACGCCGACGATCTCCTCCTCGTAGATGGGGACGACGATGACCATGCCGTGCTGCTTGGCGACCTCCTGCATGAGCCTCACGGTCGGCCCGTCGGGGATGCGCTCGACCGCCTCGTACCAGCGCGTCTGCTGCTCGGCGCAGAAGTAGGGCGTGGTGAAGACCTCCTGCATGCAGAGAATCTGCACCCCTTCGGCGGCGGCCTCCTCGATGAGCTTGAGGTGCTTCTCGATGTTGAGCCGCTTGATCTCCTCGATGGGCGCGTCGGTCGGCGCGGCGTTGGTCGCCTGGATGAGACCGCATTTAACTGTGCGTGGCATGGCCTTAATCAATCCTCCTTCAAACTCCGGTGGCCGTTCATCAGAACGTAGTAGACGAAAAACCCTATGCCGAAGGTGACGAACCAGGCGTAGGTGTAGAGCGTGTCGAAGAGCGTCGGGTCGGGGAGGCGGCCCGAGAAGTTCGGCGTCGAGGCGGCGCGCAAAAAGCCCGGGACGACCGGCGCGACCGCCACGGCGAAGGCGGCGAGCGCGCGCCAGTTGAACCCGTTCGTGTAGGAGTAGCGCCCGCCGGGGCGGAACAGCTCGGCGAGGTCGAGGCGCTGCCTTCGCAGCACCCAGTAGTCGCAGATCATGATGCCGCCGATGGCGCCCATCAGCGCGGAGTAGCCGACGAGCCAGGTGAAGATGTACGACCCGACGGAGCTCATCAGCTTCCACGGCATCATCAGCACGCCGACGAGCGCCGTGATGAGCCCGCCCGTGACGTAGGAGATGAGCCGCGGGTTGAGGTTCGAGAAGTCGTTCGAGGGCGAGACGACGTTGGCGGCCATGTTCGTCGTGAGCTGCGCGGCGAAGATGACGGCCGTGGCGAAGAGGATGACGGCGAGGCTGTCGAACTCCTTCATCAGCTCGACCGGGTTGGGGATGGCGCGGCCGTAGATGAGCAGCGTCGCGCTCGTCACGGCCACGCCGATGAAGGCGAAGGCCGTCATCGTCAGGGGGAGCCCCAGAGCCTGCCCAACCATCTGCGAACGCTGCGACCGCGCGTAGCGCGTGAAGTCGGGGATGTTCAAGGAGAGCGTCGCCCAGTAGCCGACCGAGGCGGTCAGCGCGCCGGGGAAGATGTCCCAGAAGTTGTTCTGCTCCTTCTGTAGCGCCGCCGACTCCGCGAGCACGCGCCCGAGGCCGCCCGCGCGCCACGCCGCCCAGATGAGCAGCGCCGCGCCGCCGCCGAGCAGCAGCGGCGCCGACCACGTCTCAAGGTGCTTGATGCCCTCGACGCCCTTGACGATGATGAGCACCTGGATGCCCCAGAAGAGGAAGAACGCGAGCCACGTGTGGAGCGCGATGCCCATCGCCGACGCGCCGCCCGCGAGCGTGTTCCAGCCGCCCCACATCGTCCCGAACAGGGCGTCGAGCGCCGTCCCGCCGATCCACGTCTGGATGCCGAACCAGCCGCACGCGACCACCGCCCGGAGTATCGCCGGCACGTTCGCCCCCTTCGTCCCGAAGCTCGCGCGGCAGAGGACGGGGAAGGAGACGCCGTACCTGGTCCCGGCGTGCGCGTTCAGAATCATCGGGATGAGGACGACGGTGTTGCCGAGCAGGATGGTGAGCATCGCCTGCCACCAGTTCATGCCCTGCTCGACGAAGCCGCCCGCGAGCGTGTAGGTCGTGATGACGACGCTCATGCCTATCCACAGCGCGGCGATGTTCCACGTCGTCCACGTCCGCTCGCGGATGGTCGTCGGCGCGAGGTCGCGGTTCCAAAGGGGGCTCCCCGACACGTCCTCGTCAAGCTCCACGAAGTCGCGCCGCCCTGCTGTCGAATGTTCGCTCACGCCTGTGTCCATCTCCGTCGTCGCCCTCGTTGAAGCGCCCACTCACTCAAGGTCGAACTTGACCGTTGCCGGTGGAACAGCCGGCCTTCAAAACTTCCACAACGCTCAGATGAGCGGGACGCCCGAAGGTCGGGAGGTGACCTTCTCGTACTTGTGAAACTTGAGCAGGTGCTCCAGAGATTTAGAAGTGGTGATGGGCGACAGCACCGACCCGAACCGGAGATTGACGAGCGGAATGAGGCTGTTGTCCGGATCCGTCAAACCATCCAGCGGTAAAAGCACGTAAGGAACAATTCGCCCCCGCGAAGCCCTGAACTGAAGGTCTTTGTTGTAGATGGCGGCGGGGCAGGTGTGGACGATGCGCCACTCCCTTTCCTCCGCGAAGGCGGGGTCTTTGAAGCAGTATAGAAACTCCTTCAGTTGCTCGTCGAGCTTGCAGCCCGCCTCGGACAGCAGGTGGTCAAGCTCCGCAGCCGGCAGCGTGGCCGCGGCCCTTTCGATAAGGCGGCAGACGTTGCAGACGCTCTCCTGAATCATCTTCGTCTGGCATTCGGGGTCGTATATCACCCTCCTCAGCGCGAACTTGTATGAGGACGGGCGGAACCTGCCCCGCCGGAGCGACTCGGAGCACAAACCGAGTGAATACCCGTCACCCATCGAGCCGTACCCGCGCCACTGACTTAGAAGGTCGCCGTCCGTACAGAAGCACGCGGCGTAAACGTCCAACTCCAATCGCCCGCTTCTGACACGTTCTCGACAATCGGCGAGAAAGTCGTGCGCCTTCCCGGTGGGGTGAGTCTCCAAACCCTCCTCGATGACCTTTTCGACCAGCATCCGCCCGTGAATCAACTCGCGCGCGTCATTGAGGAAGCAGACGTTAGACGCCCAAATCTGCTTGCGGCCCAGAATCCCGATTAGACCTTCCGCGTTCGTGTAGTGGTAGAGCACCGGCGGCACGTCCTGCTCATGGCGCTCTCTCCACTCGCGCGCGTGCTTCTCGTGAAGCTCTTCGAGTTCAGCTTCAAACGTTTCGGCCGTGAGGCTAGCACTCATAATTTCTCCTCTACTCTCCGGACGCCGCCGGCGCGGTAAGACTGCCGCAAAGTCCTTCCGCCCGCCGCTTGCTGTCCGTTAAAACGTCACACACGTCCCTCGCTTCAAGAACTGGCCGCCGCCGGCGCGCCCCTTGAACTCGCCGTTCTCGACGACGACGCGGCCGCGCGAGAGGACGGTCTCGACGACGCCTTTCACCCTGCGGCCTTCGTAGGCCGAGTAGTCCACGTTCATGTGGTGCGTGGCGGCCGAGATGGTCTGCTCGCGGTCGGGGTCGAAGACGACGATGTCGGCGTCGGAGCCGACGGCGATGGTGCCTTTGCGCGGGAAGAGTCCGAACATCTTGGCGGCGGCGGTCGAGGTCAGCTCGACGAAGCGGTTGAGCGACACGCGATTTCCCGCGACGCCGCCGTCGTAGATGAGCGACATCCGGTGCTCGACGCCGGGCGCGCCGTTCGGGATTTTGGAGAAGTCGTCGCGCCCCAGTTCCTTCTGCTCCTTCATGCAGAAGGGGCAGTGGTCGGTGGAGATGACTTGCAGGTCGTCGGTCTTCAAGCCCTTCCAGAGTTCGTCCTGATTCCACTTCTCGCGGAGCGGCGGCGTCATCACGTACTTCGCGCCCTCGAAGCCCTCGCCGTAATCGTCTATCGAGAGGAAGAGGTACTGCGGGCAGGTCTCGGCGAAGGCGGGCAGGCCGCGGTCGCGCGCCAC